>JAXDMN010000378.1:0-23129 GCA_034666045.1 Phycisphaerales bacterium
CTTCTCACGGGAGACGCCGAATTGCGGCATCTCCAGCCCGGCCATTCCGCCGAGCGTGCGCAAGGCGTCCATGAAAACGACGCGGTCGCGCTTGATCACGAAATCGATCGCGTTCCCACCCTCCTTGCACCCGTAGCAGTGGAAGTACTGCTTCGAGGGACTGACGTGGAACGACGGCGTTTTCTCCTGGTGGAACGGACACAGACCGACGAAATCTTTTCCCCTGCGCTTGAGCGAAACCGTCCGGCCGATCAGATCGACGATGTCGGTGGCCTGCAGAACGCGGGACTTGAAGTCAGATCCAGCGTTCGACGACCCGTTCACGTGCACCATCCTTGTATAACGCGCGTGTATCGCGGTGACGTTCCACGACCAATCCGGTCAACGCACGGGGTCACACAGCCAATCGGACTCGAGCTGCCGCCCACTACACCGGCGGAGCAGCTCTTACACAATTAGCCGTAACTGATTGTCACTTAACGGGTAATAACGCAATTTCCGGCTCGCGATCCGGCTGAAATATATCACGGGTTCGCCGGAGGGTCAAATAATCGCCGAATTGATAGCAACGAAAGTCTCGGTCGCCCAAGAGTTTACGTCAAGACGAGCTCGCTGCGCTTTTGCGAGCCCAAGCGATTCTGGCGTCGCGGGCGGACGCAACGTAAGGTGGGCAACGCCTTGGAATTTACGTTTTTCGTCGTTCGCTTTCGATTCCCGCGCAGGCCATCCCATGAAACGCTTCACCTTTACTGTTGGCACCGAGGGCAACACCGACGTCGTCAACCTCAGCCCCGAGCTCGGCCGACGCGTCGCGGAGATCAAGGGCGACGCCTTGCTCCACATTTTCGTCGCCGGCTCAACGGCGGCGATCACCACACTGGAATTCGAGCCCGGATTGGCGAAGCATGATCTTCCGCGCGTGCTGCAACAACTCGCGCCGGACGACGCCCACTACGATCACGAAGCGACCTGGAACGACGACAACGGCCACAGCCACATCCGCAGCGCGCTGCTCGGCCCCGGGCTGACCATTCCCATCTCACAGGGGAAACTTTTGACCGGCGAATGGCAGCAGGTTGTATTGATCGACTTCGACACCCGCCCGCGCCGGCGGAACATTATCTGCACCCTGATCAGTTAGCAGTGTGCCACATGCACGCGCGAACTAATCGCTGACGCTTCCCGACGCCGTGCGATATGCCAGCCCGAGCGCCAGCAGTGTGAAGATCACGCCGCGGAAGCCGCCGAAGACGAGGAAGAAGATGACGATCGCGCCGATGGCGGCGGCGGCGCCCGAGGCGGCGCGTTCTTCGTCCTCGACCGTCCGGCCGCGCGAGGCCGCCCGCTCCTCGCGTTCCTTTTTCATCTGCGCCAGAGCATTCGCCCGTGCCTTCGCGTGCTCGGCGTCGAGCCGCGTGTATTCCGCGTCGCGCTGCGCCTGCGTCATGCCGGCGATTTTTTCGGTGGCGGCTTTGACGGCGCTTTCGTACTCAACCGAGCTGGCACGACTCGGGTGGGTGCCGATCACCGTCTTGATGATGTCGTCCGTCACGTAGTGTTGCAGCCGGTCGGCCTTCTCCTCGGCATCGAGCTTCTTCACCCACGCGTCATACTGCGGCTTGGGCATCGCCTTGAGCTTTTTCTCGACCGCCTGGTAGATCGCGACCTCCTGGCGATCGACCGGCGGCTCGTCCGACTCCTCTTCGTCTTCGTCGCTCTTCGCGGGCGCCGGCGCGGGCGCGACCGGCTTCTGCACCTTGCGCTGTTCCAGGTAGAGTTGCTGAACGATTCGCTCGTCGTACTCCGACAAGTCCGGCATCCGCTCCTCTTCCGTCTGCCGCGCCACCCTGATCCGCTCCGACATCATCTGCGGCACGATCAGCGCCAGCACGACCGCGATGCGCGCGATGATCATCACCACGAACGTGATCGCCGCCGCCGCGGCGCCGCCGGCGTAGCTGTAGCCTTCCTGTCCCCATTGCATCCCGAGCCCGGCGAGCCCGCCGACGAGCAACACGAGGATGTACAACTCCCAGCCGGTGCCCCAGGCGACTAGGAACCAGACGAGCGCGCCGAGGAACGCGCCGCCGGCGCTGGCGGCGAGCCCTTTGATGAACGAGCCCTGCGGCGCCATCTTGTCGCCGGTCTTTTTGTTCTTGGATGCCGATGCCGCAGCCGCAGCGGCGGCGGCGGGGTCGTATTTTGTCCCGGTCGCGGCCGCGACTTTCGGCGTGATCGCCTTCCCCGTGCGCGTGTCGTATCCGCAGTTTGTGCAGATCACCGCGCCGTCGCCCATCTCGCGCATGCACTGCGGACAGCGCGGCGCGAGCTGCTGTTGCTGCGCGTGCTGCTCGCTTTCCTGCGCCAGGTCGTAGAGCGCGTCGAGGGAGTTATCTTCCTCCGGCGGCGGCGGGGGAGCGGTCACGGTCAGCACGTTGCCGCAGTTGGGGCACTTTGCCTTCTTCCCCGCGGCGCTGGCCGGCGCCTTGAGCTTCTTGCCGCATGAACAGACGACGCTGATGGTTCCGCTGGTCGCTTCCGCCAAACAAAGCCTCCTGAGCCCGGGTTGACGCGGCATCTTATCGAAACCACGCGGGTCAATTCAAAGGGCTGTTTCGTAAAATCTTGCATGAGGGATGGAAATCTGGTGACCTTCAGCGGCGTCCCTTCGCACGGGCTCACCTCAACTCATCACCAGGTGCGTATGCCGCACATCGAAACGCTCGAACCGCGTCTGCAACTGAACGGCGGCGACATCGACACCACCTTCGGCGACGCGGGCACCGCCGTTGTTGATTTCGCGCCCGCGCTCCCGGCACCGTGGACCATCTCGAGCGAGCATCACCTGAGCCAGGACTCCGGCGGACGCCTCTACGCGACCGGCCGCGCCTTCCAGGGCGAGGATGGCCCGCGCATGATCGTGATGGCTCGCCTGTCGCGCGACGGGCAGCTCGACACCAAGTTCGCCGCCGGCGGCTACCGCATCCTCGACCGCGATCCGACCAACCGATACGAGGGCTTTCCCTACGCCGTCGTCGATCCCAGCAACCGCGCGTACGTCGTCGATGGTCCGCTGCTCTGGCGGCTCACGCCGTCCGGAAAAATCGATCGAACTTTCGGCCACCGCGGCAAGATCGCCATTCCGATGTTGTATGGCTTATCCAGCCCGTCCGTCGGTTTTGATGCAGGCGGTCATCCGCTGCTCTCCGGCGCATCGGAACTTCCCGGCGGCCGCGTCACGACGGTCTTTCGCCTCACCGAGACGGGCAAGATCGACACCACGTGGGCGGACAACGGCGTCTTCCAATCTGCGATCCGCGGGTCAGTTGGATCGAGCGACAACGTCGCCGCCGGCAGCGCGAGCCTGCTCGAGAACGGTCAGATCCTCATCGCCGCGCCGTATCGATTCGACAATGGCGAGGGTGGAACGTTCGTCACGCGCCTGAATCCCGATGGCTCGCTCGACACGTCCTACGGCGACGGCGGGACTGCCAAGGCCAACTTCGACAGCCCGGAATTTCTCTCCACCTCCGCCAGTCCGCTCGCGGTCGCGCGCGACGGCAGCGTGATCGGCTTCGGCAGCGCGATCTTCGATGACGGAGACGTAAATTCCTCGCGCGAGTTCAACTTCATGATCTCCGCCGACGGCAAGCACGTCGACCGGTTGGAGCTCGTGCCGCCGCCGAACTTCATCGACGGCCTGCTCATGATCCAGCCGGACGGGAAGATTCTCACGATCGGTGCGGGCTTGATGCTCACCCGTCTGAACGGCGACGGCATGCCGGATCCGACGTGGAGCATGAGCGGCGGCGAGCCAACCGCCGCGTTGTCGTTCGATACGCTGGCTTTTTTCGCGCCGGACGGTTCGATCATCATCGTCGGCCAGGGCCCGGATCCGGACGAGAGCAGGATGTACCTTCGGCGGCTCTTCCGCGATGACGCGCCGGTGCCGCAACTCGGCGCCCGCACGGTCACTGCGCCGCGCACGAGCGCGCTCCGCTTCAATGTCACCTGGCGCGACGACGACGGCGTCGATCCGAGCACGTTCGATTCCCTCGACGTCCGCGTCCGCGGCCCGTTCGACGGACTAACGCGATGGCACAGCGTCACCTTGGAAAAGGTCGAGCCCCTCTCCGGCGGCCGATATCGCGCGATTTACAAACTCACCTCGCCCGGCGGCTGGACCGCCGACGACAACGGCTCGTACACCGTCCGCCTCGCGACCGGTCAGGTGAAAGACACGACCGGCGTCTTCGCCCCCGCCGGCGTGCTCGGAACGTTCGCAGTGAACATTGTCTAAATCCTGTAAATGCAACCGGCCCCGCCGAAGGGATCGGCGGGGCCGGTTCAAATATGCGCTGCGCCTGCGAGCGTGCTTAATTCAATGCGCGGCTGTGTTCTTCGAGCCGCTGAATCAACTCGGCCGCTTCTTCTTGGCGTTCGCCAACGGCGCTGGTCCACATCAGCGGCTCGTTCTGCTGCACGGCCCGCTCGATGCGCCGACATGCGCTGATCACCGTGCTGTGATTTCGCTTGCCCATGCGCATGCCGATCTCCGGGAAGCTCAGCTTCGCCGTCTTGCGCACGAGGAACATCGCCACGCTGCGCGCCAGCGAGATCGTTCGCTGCCGCCGGCCGGACATGAGGTCCTTGTGCTCCAGGCCGAAGTAGTTGCAGACGGATTGGAGGATGTTCTCCGGCTTGACCGGCGCGACGAGCTGGCGATCGAGATCGCCGAGCGCTTCCTGCGCGGTCTGCACGTCGGCCGGCTTGGCGGTCAGCCGCACGTGTGCGCCGATGCGCGTGACCGCGCCTTCGAGCTCGCGGACGTTCTGCGTCACGCGCCGAGCGATCCAGCCGATCACTTCCTCGTTCAGCGGCAGCCCGCTGCGCAGCGAGAGCGCGCGGAGGATCTCGCAACGCGTCGCGTAGTTCGGCGGGTCGATGCGCACGACCATGCCGGAGACGAAACGGTTCACCAGCGATTCGCCGAACTCCTCGATCATCTTCGGATGCGCATCCGAGGCCATCACGACCTGCCGGCCCATCGCCTCGATCGAGTTGAACGTGTGTAAAAACTCTTCCTGCGTCGCGCGCTTGCCGGCGAGGAAGTGGACGTCGTCGATGACGAGCAGATCGAGATCGCGCACCTTGCGGCGGAAGGCGTCGAGCTTGTTCGTCCGCAGCGCGGTCAGGAATTCATTGGTGAACTCCTCGCCGGTCAAATACATCCAGCGCTTGGTCGGATGCTGCTCGATGAACTTGCGGCACAGGCCCTGAAGCAGGTGCGTCTTGCCAAGGCCGCAGTTGCCGTGGATGAAGAGCGGGTTGTACTGCGCGCCCGGGAACTCCGCGACGTAAAGGGCGGCGTTGTACGCGAGCTGGTTGCTCGGGCCGACGACGTAGGTCTCGACGTCGTGACGCAGGCGCGAGCGGGTCGAGTAATTCGACGCCGGCTGGCCCTCGCTCGAGAGCGACGTGCCCGGGATCGAGCGCATGATCGGGACGGCCTTGCTGGCGAGTACCGGGTGCGAAGCAGTCGAGACTACCGCTGCGACGCCGGAGGTTTTCCCGCCGCCGTTGCCGTTCGCCTGACCGTTCTTTTTCCCGCCGCCGTTTCCGTTCACCGGAATCGCGCCGCCGGCGCTGGCCTTGTCCACTTCGAACAACTGCGGGACGACGGAGAAGCGCACCGGCAGCGGGCAGCCGAGCACTTCGTGGGCCGCTTCCTGGATCGGGGCGTTGAAGTGCGTCCCGATCCATTCGGAAATAAAATCGTTGGGGACGGCGATCTCCAGGCCGTCGTGTTTGAGGTCAAGCCGTGTCGAGTTGTTGAACCAGACATGGAAACGTTGTGGTCCGACGCGTTGCGCGATGGCGTCAGCCAGCCGCGCGAGTTGTGGATCGTGTGCGCTGATGCAGCTCACTTCGATCTCTCCTTCCGTTCCTTCGGAACCCCGGACGATCGGCTGCTTGAGCTTCTGCGCGGCGATGGAGGCCGTAGCGCGGCGCGCACCGTTCCCGTTGGCCGGGCGCGGTGATGCTGCGAGAGCTCGTGCGGCGGTTCGTCTTTTCATGTCACCCCGCGGGCGACGCCGGCTCCTCCGCGAGGCGCAGCATCACCCGAGGCACGTCAGCGGCCCGCCTTGCGACCTTCCGTTCGCGCGCCGATCACGCGTGTGCCTTGCTCTCCCGCGAGAGAGAGCAACACGTGACCGGAGCACGCGCGACGTCGCGCGCATTTCCCCGGCGGGGCCAGGCGTCCTGCCTGTCACTATTCAGCTCGTCCGTGAATCGCTTCCAGCGATATGTGATCGCGGACGGATTGGAAAACTTCGGCCACACGTTTACCCGTCGCAACCGCTTCCCTGCGCGTGCTGCGATTCGTGTGATCCCAATCCGCCGGAACATCCGTGTTCGATTGGCTAACTAACTGATCTCTATGACGGGCGAGAAGATAGTCGCGGGTATCAGCACTGACAAGCGAATGTTTACCGGAATTTCACCAACATGCACGCAACTGTTGGCTGCATCGAAGCGGAGTGCGCGGGAAAAAAAATGATCTACCGCGCGTCCACAAAGTTATCGGACTTGTGGACGATGCGTGGATGAGATTGTGGGAAGCGCGTGGTATCGGGAACGCGGACGCGATGCGCATGCTCATTCAGCCGCGTCGCTTGCGACGCGCCAGTCCCCGAAGACGCACGTCGCTAGCGACGCGGCTAAATGGGGACGTGAGCGAACGGACGCTACTGAGCGACCGATTCGTTCGCGATGCGTCGGTCGCGCAGATCGCGCAGCAGCGCGATGCGACTGCATAGTCGCGTCATCCCGTGACGCTGATAAAGGCGCAGCGCCGGCGCGTTGTTCGAATCGACTGCCAGCGACAATCGCCGCGCGCCAATCGCGGCGGCGCTGTTGATCGCGTGACGCATCAGCGTGTCGCCCAGCTTCTTGCCGCGATACGCCGGGATTAAGCCGAGGTAGACCAGCTCGAGCGAGTCCGTGCGCGTCGAGCGATTCAGCAGCACGACGCCCGCCGCGCCCGCGACGCCGCCGCTGTCGCGCAGGAGGAACCACAACTTCGGATCGAACTCGCCGGCCGCCTTGTGACCTTCGATCACGTCGTCGATGTTTCGCCGCCCGTTGAGGCGCGGGCAGTCGAGACTGCCCTGGTACGTCGCGCCGACCGCCGCGGCGAACGCGCCGTGGTTCGAGGGCGAATAGGCTTCCCATGAAAAACCGTTCGGCAGCGCCATCTCGCCGACGCGGCGGACCTCGCGGTCGAGGTAGATCAGCTCCGCCAGCGGCTCGAACCTGCACATCTTGAACACGCTGACCGCGTTCGCGTCGTCCGGGTCGAGCAGAACCTGTGCGAGATCGACCGCCCGGTTCTGATAATGTTCGATGACATGCTCAACCAACGGGCAGATGCACTTGTCTTGTTCATGGGCGGGCACGTGCGTCGGCGAGAAGAGCAGCATCGTCTTGCCCGGACTGATCACCGGCAGGATCGCCCAGACCATCCGCCCGGAATGGGCGGCGAGCCAGATGTCGTTCAGGTCCAGCGCGCGGTAGACCGCGTAGCGGAGGAAATCGACGACGTGTTCTTCGGCGGCGGGGCGGCCCTGGCTGCCTAGAATGAGCTGGAGCGCCCCGTGGACTTCGGCGCGCTGAGCGCGGCGGATTTGGACGTCGCCGGCCATTGCGACAGGCTGGCCCTCGCCGCCGATTCGGTGCCCGTCGTCGCGTCCGCCCCGAAGATTTGACAGGTGCCCCACGCGTTTTGAGAATACCCGTTGCCGACTGCCGGGGCAAAGCGATTCCTTGCCCGCCGCAGCTTTCAGCCCCACCCGGGAGTGCCACACCTATGCGACGTTTTCTTTTGCTGACGCTGACCGCCCTCATCATCGCCGCGTTTGCCCCCTTCACCCGCGCGGACTTCCCGAAGCCCAGCCCGTACCCGAAGACCTGGGAACTGAGCTTCGAGCACGGTAAGCCACAGCGCGTCGTGGTTCAGGACGCCAAGACCAATGTCCCGCGCGCCTACTGGTACATGACGTACCAGGTCACCAACAACTCCGACAACGAGCAGCCCTTCCTGCCGGCATTTGAGCTGGTCACCGAGGACGGCCGCATCGTCCGTAACGACATCAACATCCCGCGCCCGGTCTTCGAGGAGATCAAGCGGCGCGAAGGCTCAAGGTACATGGAGCCGGCCGCCCTGATCGCCGGCAAGCTGCGCATCGGCCCGGACGAGGCGAAGGACGGCGTCGCGATCTGGCCCGAGCCGACCGCCGAGATGGGCCGATTCAACGTCTTCGTCAGCGGCCTCTCCGGCGAAATCGCCACCGTCAAGGTGCCGACCACCAAGCCGGTCATTCTTCATAAGACGCTGCAACTGAACTATCTGGTCCGCGGCGACGAGGTCTACCCGGGCGAAGACGAAGTGAACGAGAACCCGTCGCAGTGGGTCATGCGGTAGCCGCTCGCCTCGCATTTGACCGAATCGCCCCGTTCGGCTACTCTTCTCCGCCCCCGCCGATCCTTTGGCGGGGCTTTTCGTACAGTCAATAGAGGTCAAAAATGGCACATAAAAAGGGTCAAGGCTCCACCAAGAACGGCCGCGACAGCAATCCGCAGTACCGCGGCGTCAAGGTCTGGGGCGGGCAGGTCGTTCAGGCCGGCTCGATCATCATCCGCCAGCGCGGCACCAAGTTTAAGCCCGGCTTCAACGTCGGCCTCGGCACCGATTACACGATCTTCGCGCTCAAGGACGGCAAGGTCGAGTTCCAGGGCCGCAAGGTCCACGTCCGCACGGACGACGCCGCCCATTCGCCGGCGTAACCGCACGTCTCCCGCAAAAAAAACGACATCAGCGCGGCCTCGGGTGCTAATCACTCGAGGTCGTTGTTTTTGTTGCGAAGCGACGATTTCCGTTGCTTCCCGTTTGACCTGTCGTACGCTTGAGGCCGATCGATTTTTACAGCACACACGGAGGCGGGCATGGGGCGGAAATTCATTCCTACACTGTTGGCAATCGTCGTCACCTTCGTGACGCCGCCGCTGCTCCGCGCGGGCCTGATCTTTAACTCAGGCGTGCTGCACGCCTCGTCGTCTGCCAGCGGCCCGGCCGGGAGTTTCTCCAATGCGCCGTCCGACGTCATCATGACGACCAGAACCGCCTCGCACAGCACCAGTGTCTTTTCCGGCATCGACAGTTCCGCCAACGCCGCGACCAACGTGACCATTGGACCGGACGCGATCAGCATCAACGCCAACTCCAACTTTACCTATCAAACCGGTCGCTCGTCCGCGTCCGCCTCCGTCAGTGGAGTCGCCACCTTCACCAAGGTGGATGCCGAGTATATGTCGCCCTATGCCTCCGCTTCCCCGAATCGCGGCTCCGGGAACGTATCGATCCAGAACGCCTCCAACGTCATCGTCTACAGCTACTCCAGTTCCTCGCCGCCCACGAGCACGCCGATCATCCTCTTCAACCCCGGCGTCTACACGATCAACTGGAACTGGGGAACGCGGCCATTCGTCGGCACCGGTGGGCCGACGAGCATGTCATTCCAACTCGTTCACGCGATCCCGGAGCCGGGGGCGCTGTTGGCGCTCGCGCTGCCGCCCGCGTTCTTGATCCGCCGCCGCGCACGCCGGTAATCTCGCCTCGCATGCCCGAACCCTTCGGCCGCTACGCCAAGCGCGAGTACGAACGCCGCTGGCTGCTGCCCGCGCTGCCCGCCGCGTTCGATCCGCATCGCCCTTGGGCCCGCATTACGGATCACTACATTGACGGCACGCGCTTTCGCGTGCGCCAGCGCGTCCGGATCGACGACAATGACACGGTCTGGAAGCTCACCCAGAAGTTTTCCGAGACTGATGGCGCACTCGACCGCATCGTCATCACCAACACCTACCTGACGCGCGGCGAGTACGACACCTTCCTGCGTCTGCCTGGTCGCACGCTCGCAAAAAATCGATGGCTGCTCGACGTCGCCGGCGCGCACTACGGCGTCGACGTGTACGAGCACGGCCTCACCGGTTTAATCACCGCCGAGCGCGAATTCCCATCGCACGCCGCGCTGCTTGCCTCGTCGCGCGATTCGCTGCCCTTCGAGCACGCCGTCGACGTCACCCACCGCCTCGAATTCACCGGCGGCGCCCTCGCCGGGAAAACCTTCGCCGACATCGCCAATTTGGTGGATGCAGCGCGCAGCGTCTGACCGGCTACAATCGGCCCTCATGTTCGTCGATGAAGCTGAAATTCACATAAAAGCCGGTGACGGCGGGGCGGGGTGCGTCTCGTTCCGTCGGGAAAAGTTCATTCCCAAGGGCGGCCCGGACGGCGGGGACGGCGGGCGCGGCGGGGATGTCATCTTCGTCGCCGACGCTAACAAGAACACCCTCCTCGACTTCGCCGGGCGACATCACTGGCACGCGCCGCGCGGCGAAGCGGGCATGGGGAAAAAAATGTACGGCGAGAGCGGCCAGGACCTCATCGTCCCGGTCCCGCCCGGCACGCTCGTCTATGACAAGGAGCACGGCATCCTCCTGGCGGACCTGAACACGCCCGGCCAGCGCGTCGTCCTGGCCAAGGGCGGGAAGGGCGGCAAGGGAAACTTTCATTTCAAATCGTCGACCAACCAGACGCCGCGCTACGCCGAGCCGGGTGGCGAAGGACAGCAGCGGCATCTCCGCCTCGAGCTGAAACTTATCGCCGACGTCGGCCTCGTCGGAATGCCCAACGCCGGCAAGAGCACGCTGCTCAGCGTGGTCAGCGCCGCGCGGCCGAAGATCGCGAACTATCCGTTCACCACGCTCGACCCGCAGCTCGGCATCGTCGAATTAGTTGGCGATCGCCGCATGGTCTTCGCCGACATCCCCGGCCTCATCGAAGGCGCGCAGCACGGCGCCGGCCTCGGCCACGCCTTCCTCCGTCACATCGAGCGCACGAAGATCATCGTCCACCTGCTCGATCTTTTCCCGCTCGACGGCTCCGACCCGGCGGAGAACTACCGCAAAATCCGCGGCGAGCTCGAATCGTTCAGCCCCGAGCTGGCCCACAAGCGCGAAGTCATCGCCGCCAACAAGCTCGACCTCGCGACCGACGACAACGCCGCCCTCGAAAAGCTGATAGAGGACCTCCCGGATCGCGAGATCTTCGCCATCAGCGGCGCCACGCGACAGGGCGTCGAGCCGCTGCTGGAAGAGATGTGGCGCATGCTGGCGGAGGAAAACGAAAAGAATGCCGCGACCGCCGCGACCGCCGACACCGGCGAGTCGTCGGTGCAACCGCCGGCTGGCAAGGAACCGCCGGGCGGAGAGTGGTGATTCATCTTCCGAGAGGGGGTTCAGATCATGAAGTCGCGCCTTATCGTTCTCTTGACCATCATGCTGCTGGCCGCCGCCCCCGCGCGTGCGGCCATCCAGCCGGCCGAGCTGAAGCTAGCCGTCGGGCAAGGAAAGAAGCTGACGACTGACGCCAGCGGCGCGAGCGGCGCCGGGGCGATCAACTGGACTTCCACCGAGCCGGCCGTCGCGATCGTTTACCCGAACGGCTTCGTCATCGCGCTCAAACCCGGGCAGGCGGCCATTCGCGTCGGGGCGGACGTCTGCCGCGTGCGCGTCGTCGCCGACGATGAGACGATCGTCCCGCTCTCCGCGATCCAGCAATTCAAGGACAACCGCGAATTCACCGTCAAGGGCCGCAAGAGCGTCGGCTGTGAGCTGAACGGAAAAGTGCTCGGCGAAAAGCGGCCGAACCGCGTGGAGAATCCGAAGCCGCTTAAGGCCGAGTCGCCGCTCGAGTGGGAAATCGTCGAACGCGCGCCGGTCGTGGACGGCAGCGGCGTGCTGATCGGCCACGTCGCCGACCCGCTGAAAACCGACGACGGACGCCGCGTTCACGCCGCGAAGTTCAATTACGGCATGACGAAAGTGATCGGCGGGAAGCTCTTCGTCTACGCGTTCACGCTCCGCATCAAGCCGGACGAGCCGCGCCGCGCCAACATGCTCGCGGATTCGATCAAGAACGGAACGATCAACACCTCCGCCTGGCTGCCGCTCGACGCGGTCGTCGAGAAGGAAGCGCTGCTCGAGCGCATCGGCGTCGGCGAAGGAAAGCTCCCGCACCTGCCGTTGGGGGACACGAAATTCCGCATCACCGGCGGCAACCCGGCCGCCTACATGACCAACGTCGGGCAGGAGCTCAGCATCATCGAGGACGTCGACTTCGGCGCGCATCCGTCCGACTACCTTCGCCGACCGAGCGGGACGGTCAACATCCTCTACTCCGTCCCCGGCTTCAACCTCGGCGGGCAAAGCCTCGATTCCTTCCTGATCAGCAGCGGCGCGATCTTCAAACCCGTGCGCGGCGCGCGGACCTTCACCATGCCGACCTACTATCCCCCGAAGCACCCGCTGAAGGGAAAGATGGCGGAGAAGACGCAAACCTTCCTCTACGGCGCCGTCGAAATCCCCGGCGGCGAAACCATCTACGGCTGGATCGCCCGCGAAGCGCTGGGCGACACGACGCGCTAGGAGAACCTGTCGATGGCCTGGCCGACCTCGTTACAAGTCGCCCTGAAGGAATGGAACACGGTCTGCCGTGCTTTGGAGACCGGACGTCAAATGCTTTTGCTGCGAAAGGGCGGCATCTACGAATCCGCCGGCGTGTTCGAAGTCGAGAACAAGGAATTTTTGCTCTTCCCGACGTTTCTTCACCAGAACCTGAACATGCTCAAGCCGACCGAGCACGCCGGCTTCGCCGAGCATGGCGCCGAGCCCGCTGAGCTCGCGATCTCCGCCGCCGGCGTCGTCAGCGACATCATCGAATTAAAATCGCGCGAGCAGATGAACAAGATCGATGACGAGCACGTCTGGCTAGCTCCGCTGCTCGATATGCGTTTCAATTATCGCCCGGAGAATCCGCTCTACCTGTTGCTGATTCGCGCGTATCGACTCCACGCGCCGGTGACGATCGCGAACACGCCCGCGTACGCGGGATGCAAGAGTTGGGTTCCGCTGGAGCTTCCGATCGAAACCGGCGACGCGCTCCCGGTATTGGACGACGTGAAGTTCGACATGCGCCGGAAATCGATCCTCGATCGGCTCGGTTAGAAAATCAGCCGCAGCTTCAACTCGCTCGTCCGGCACGTCACATGCTACGTATGATGATCATGACTGTGACCGACACCGATCCCGTCTCCGTCAAAGTCCATCGCGCCGGCACGCTCCCGAAACCGGGCGAGCTCGAAATCGATCTCGCGCGCGTCCGCCAGATCGCAAAACTCCTCGACGCCCAGTTCGAGATCGGCGGAATCAAATTCGGCTGGGACTCGATCGTAGGGCTGATCCCGGTCGTCGGCGACATCGCGATGGCGCTGGTCGGAACCTACCCGCTCTACATCGCGCGCAAGCACAACCTCGGAAAATTCATCCGCGCGCGGATGATCAGCAATCTCGTCATCGACTGGGCGGTCGGATCGGTGCCCATCGTCGGCGACGTGTTCGACGTCGGCTTCAAAGCCCACCTGAAGAACGCCGCCCTGCTCGAGAAGGCGGCGGAAAAAGCGCGACGCAACAAGTAGGCGGGGCGTTCTCAATCCTTCGGCGCGAACCCGTTCCGGTTGATCGGACTCGCCTCGCTCAGCTCGACGCCGCTCGTGTCGACTTTGCGCGGGTGTTTTTTCGCGCACTCGATGCAGGTCGTGACGCCGGGCAGCGCTTCGAGGCGGGCGGCGGCGATGGGAGCGCCGCAGAGGCTGCAAAGCTTCCGCGCCGTGTTTTGCTTGGTGCTCATATCCCCTCGCTTTCAATTTCCGTGCCGCGCGGGGCGCGCGGCGTCACTTCACGTCGCTGGATTTCATGTCGATCGTGATCGCGAAGCCGTTCGTCCCCTTCGTTTCGAACGCCTTGTCGCCCAGGCGGTAGGCCTGCACTTCGTTCTGCATCATCTTGAAGCCGTCGTTCCGCGGGGCCGCCCAGAACTTCAGGTTTTGGATGACGATCGGATCGTCGGTGAGGCCCTGGTTGCGCTTGAGGACGATCTCGGCGGCTTTGCCGTCGTCGAGCTTGGCGACGGCGCGGTCTTTCGTCAGCGACCAGTCGATGTTCGCATCGGCGCCGTCGCTGAAGCTGTTCCATTTACCCGCAAAAATCGTTTGCACGATCTGCTTGATCGCGTCGCGCTGTGCGGCCGGCGTGCCGGGCTCGAAGGTGAGGACGGCCCAGTCGAAGCCCTTGGAAAAATCCGCGCCGAGATCGCCGGCCATCCAGAATTTCACGCCGTCGAGTTTTGTGTCGCCGAAGTGTCCGGTGTTGACCTTGAAAGCGTTGTTGAAGCGGCAATAGGACATGCCGCTGTGCCCGTCATGTCCGCCGCCCGCCGCGGGCGAGGGCGCGCCGGTGAAATAGCACGGGCAGAACATCTCACAACTGCATGCTTCGATGTTCGTGGCGTTGAACGACCAGTCGGGATTCTTCTTCTGATCCTGCGACGGCGCGTTCGCGGCGAGCCCGAGCAAACAGATGAGGCCAACAACCGCGCCGATGAGAGTGGGACGACGCATGACGGGACCTCCGATTTGGTTGGTGAGCGACTATTTAGACGCGCGCATCCGGCAAAAGCAAAGAAAAAGTCACCCGCCGGCGGATCGAGCGACGTAAAATTGAAGCTGATGGCCCAGTTGCAGGTATTGAGCGAAGAAAAGCAGCGATTGAAATCGCTCAAGGAGATGCTGCATAAGTACTCCGCGCCCGCCGCGGAGGCGCTCATCGAGCGACATGACAACGGCGACATTCAATGCTTCGCCTGCGGGCATCGCTGTCTCATCAAGCCGGGCCGCGACGGCGTCTGCCGCGTGCGCTTCAACGATGAAGGCACGCTGCTCGTCCCGCACGGCTACGTCGGCTGCCTGGCGTGCGATCCGATCGAGAAGAAGCCGTTCTTCCACGTCCTGCCCGGGTCCGATGCGCTCACGTTCGGCATGCTCGGGTGCGATTTTCATTGCGGCTACTGTCAGAACTGGGTGACCTCGCAAATGCTCCGCGATCCGGACGCCGTCGCGCCGCCGAAGATGACGACGCCGCGAAAGCTCGTCGATTACGCGATCGAGCACGGCGCGCCGGTCGTCGCCTCGAGTTACAACGAGCCGCTCATCACCAGCGAATGGGCCGTCGATGTTTTCCGCGAAGCGAAATCGCGCGGCCTGCGCTGCGCGTACATCTCGAACGGCAACGGCACGCCGCAGGTGCTCGACTTCATCCGCCCGCACGTCGATGCGTACAAGGTCGACCTGAAAACCTTCAGCGACAAAAATTATCGCGCGCTCGGCGGCGTGCTCGAGAACGTGACGGACACGATCAAGATGCTGAAACAGCGCGGCTTCTGGGTGGAGATCGTCACGCTCGTCGTCCCGAACTTCAGCGACGACCCGGATGATTTAAAACGCATGGCCGACTTCCTCGCCTCCGTCGACCCGCTCATGCCCTGGCACATGACGGCGTTCCATCCCGACTACAAGATGACCGACGGCTACCGCAGCACGACCGTCGAAGACCTCATGCAGGTCGTCGAATTCGGCAAACAGGCCGGCCTGAAATATCTTTACCCCGGCAACCTGCCGGGCGAGGTTGGCGAATGGGAAAACACGCGCTGCCATCACTGCAACGCGACGGTCATCAAGCGTTACGGCTTCTACGTGAAGCAGAATCGCGTGAAGGCGGATGGAACTTGTCCTGACTGCAACCATTCACTTCCGGGCATCTGGGGAAAAGCATCGGGACATGGCGATGGTCGCGTGCGCGCGATTGCGTAGCTGATCGCTCTTCTTTCAAAACTTGCCCCCTTTTCCTCGTGTCTTGTACGATGATCCTGCAAGCTCGCGAGGAGACACCTATGAAACGATGCGGCGTGGTTGTTCTGCTTCTTTGCGGGCTCTGTGCCGCCACCGTTTTTGCCAAGCCGGGCGTGGTCAAAACGCGCGACGGCCAGACCTATGCGGGAGAACTCGACGAGAGCAATCCGGAGACGATCGTCGTCACCGCCGGCAAGATTCCGACGGCCGTGCCGCGCAGTCGGATCGCGTCGATCGAGTATTCCGCTGATTTTGAGAAGAAATTCCGCGACCGGCTGGGCAAGCTCGATCCGAAGGACGTGCCCAATCGGCTGAAGTTGGCGCGGGAGGCGTACGACAATCGGCAGTACCTCCTCGCTCGCGAGGCGGCCGAGCAGGCGCGGCAGATCGATCCAAACAACGCCGACGCCGCCTCGATGGTCGAGACCATCCAGAGCCAGATCCGCCTCGAGCGGATGCAAGCGGCCCAGCCCTCGGCGGCCGCGCCGGGCGATGCCGCCGCCCCCGGCGGCGCGGGCGGCGCGACGACGCAGGCGGCTGCCGACAAACTGCTCAAGCCGGATCAGATCAACGCCATCCGCCAGGCGGAGCTTCGCCCGGACGACGCCGGCGTCCGCATCAACTTCGCGCGCGACGTGAAGAAGCGTTTCATGGAATACGCCGGCCTCACGCCGCGCGAGATCGCCGACATGCCGACCAGCGTGCTCGTTCAGCGGATCATCAAGGAGGGGACGCCCGAGATGCGCCGCGACGTCGTCATCCAGAGCGATCCGCCCTCGCTGCTCGAGTTCCGCCGCAATGTCCAGCCGTTCATCCTGAACAACTGCGCGACGAGCGGTTGTCACGGCATGGTGAACCCGGCGAAGCTGTCGCTCATCACGCCGGGCGATTCCGAGGCGGCGATGTACACGAACTTTTACCTGCTGCAAAACCACGTGAAGAAGATCCCGGGCAGCGGCGACAACGTCTTCGGCCGCGCCGAGCTGCGCGCGATCGACCGGCAGGCGCCGCCGCAGTCGCTGATCCTGCAATACGCGCTGCCGGGATCGATCTCGGAGTTCGATCATCCGGACGTGATCGGCTATCGCGCGCCGTACCGCGGAACGAACGACCCGCGCTATCAGCAGGTGCTGCACTGGATCGGCGAGACGCTGATCGCGGTGCCGCCGGATTACGGCTTCTCGTTCGGCCCGAAACCGGCGTCGCAACCGGCAACCGCGCCCGTCACCGCGCCGGCGACACGTCCCGCCGTGGCGACGCGCCCCGTCGCGCGTCCGCCGGTCGGTCCCGTGCAACCGCGCGGCGCGCAACCGGGCGCCACGGGCCAGCCGACTCGTCCGCCCCGATAGCGCGCATCAGTTTGGCCGGGGATTCTTTTCCAGAACCCATGACCCCTCTCGAGTTCCTCGCGTTCATGCTCTGTTTCACCGGCGTCGCCGGGTTGATCCAGTACCTGCGCCGCCGCCGGCACACCGGCGCGCTGCGCAAGCTGGCGGCGGAGTGGCACATGCACTTCAGCGCCGCCGATCGATTCCGTCTGGCGCCGCGCATCGCGCAGCAGATCCCGGTGCCCGGCGCGGCGGCGGTCCGCGTGATCGATCTGCTGTACGGCGTCGAGCGGCAGAACTACCGCTACATCTTCGCCACCGAATACACGACCGGTGTGCTGCGCAGCAAAACCGGCGTCCGCCGCGTCGCCACTTTTTGTGAGCCGCGCGAGCCGGGCAAGGGCGAAACGCGCGAGCTCACCTTCGCACCGGAAGGGCTGCCGGTCATCGACCAATACAAGCATTTGCTGAATCAATTCAAGTCGTAGCCCGCGCGAGCCGCTCCATGAAACAGTAAAGCGGTGACAGGATTCATATCCCGTCACCGCTTCGACTGCCTCACAACACAGCCTCGAGGGCGCTGCTGCGGTTGAATTTTCTGTTCGCGCCGGGCCGCGATTACTTCGAATCAGCCGAGATGAACACGAACCGCGCGCCTTCACGGCTGACCACGTACAGGCGAACACCCTTCGTCAGATCCGCCTTCGTCAGCGCGTCGCGCGCTTCCTTGGCGTTCTTCACCTGCTGCTTGCCCACTTCCGTGATGACGTCGCCCGGGCGGATGCCTTCGCGATACGCCGGGCTCTTCGGATCGACTTCCACGACCACCGCGCCCTTCTGCGACGCGTCGAAACCGAACTTCTGCGCGAGCTCTTCGTTCGGATCGCCCAGGCCGATGCCGATCTTGCCCTTGACGCCGGCGTCTTCCTTGTCGGCGGCATCGTTGCTGCCACTGCCGCCGCTGTTGCGACCGCCCTTGCCGCTGGCGAGACGCAGGTCGTCCGGCTGCTCGCCGACCTTGAGCTTCACGTCTTCGGTCTTGCCGTCGCGGAAGACATTGAGCGTCACTTCCGTGTTGGGCGCGACTTCTGCGATGTGGTTGCGAAGCTCCTGCACGTCCTTGACCGGCTTGCCGTTGATGGCGGTGACGATGTCACCGTTGCGGAGCTTGCCGGTCGCGGGCGTGTTCGGCATCACTTCCTGGACGAGGACGCCTTCGTTCTTGCTGTAGCCGAAGCTCTCGGCCGTCTTGTTGACGCGCGGGTCGTTCACCGACGCGATGCCGACGCCGAGCCAGCCGCGAACCACCTTGCCGCTCGTCTTGAGCTGCGCGAAGACGGTCTTGGCCTGATTCGACGGAATGGCGAAACCGATTCCCTGGAATCCGCCGGAGCGCGACGCGATCGCGGTGTTGATGCCGATCACTTCGCCGTGCAGGTTGACGAGCGGGCCGCCGCTGTTGCCCGGGTTGATCGGCGCATCGACCTGGATGAAGTTCTCATAGCCGAAGCGGCCGAGGATGCCGCTGCCGCCGTTCGCGCTGGTCTGGCGATTGAGCGCGCTGACGATGCCGTGCGTCATCGAGCCGACGTAGCCGAACGGGCTGCCGAACGCGACGATCCAGTCGCCTTTCTGCACGTCGCCGCTGTTGCCCCACTTGGCGGCGATGACGTGATCGAGCTCGATTTTGACGACGGCGAGGTCGGTCTTCTCATCGGTGCCGAGGACCTTGCCGTTCTTGATCTGCCGGCCGTCCGAGAAGGTGATCACCATCTCTTCGGCGCCGCCGGCGACGTGGTTGTTGGTCAGGATGTAGGCGGTCGATCCGTCCACTTCCATGATGACGCCGCTCCCGGTGCCGGCCTGGTCGAACTCCTTGTCGCCGAAGCCTTCCGGCAGATCCGGCTCACCGTCGCCGTCGCGGTCCGGGAACATGCGCTTGAGCATCTCGTCGTCGCCGAACGGCAGCGATCGGCCGATGCCCTTGACGGTCTTGCGCACGTCGATGCGCACGACGGACGGCTCGACGACCTTGCCGACTTCGCGGAACGCGGACGACAGGTCCTGCGCCGTCGCAAGCTGCTGCCGCGAGGTCTGCACCTGTGCCTCGGCCCGTGCGAACTGCACGTCCGCGACGATGCCGTTGCCCACCATCCACCCGCCAACGGCGACACCGGACAGGACGAAGACGCTGGTTAACTTCTTCAGACGATTCATTGTTTTTACTCCGTTGCGGTACTTGTTGCTCTATTGAAACTGCTTGTGCTTGTCATCCTGAGGTACGCCGAAAGATCTGCGTGATCCGTCGTTCGGTGCCAGATCCTTCGGCGTACCTCAGGATGACAATGCTTCGTGAAATCGAACACGTCAGCCTGTCATTTAACGCGGTCGGACACGGCCGGGAACGCCGGTTCTTTCGCGGTGCTCGGCGTCGCACCGAACCGAGCTTTCTCGTCGGCCGCCATCGGATAACCGTGCTCCGCCGCGGGGTACGCGCCGCTGTTGACGTCGCGCACGTAACGCTCGAAGGCTTCGATCATCGGCGTAGCGATCTCGCCGAGCTTCGGGACGAAGCGCGGCGGGCGGGGCGTCAGCCCCAGGGTGTCGTGCGTCACGACCACGTGCCCGTGACATGCCGGGCCCGCGCCGCAGCCGATCACCGGAACGTTCGTCGCGTCAACGACCGCCTGCGCGACTTCCGCCGGAACGGCTTCCAGCAGGATCGAGGCCGCGCCGGCGTGTTCCATCTGCCGGGCGAGGTCGACGATCCGTGCCGCTTCAGCCGCCGTTCGGCCTTGCGCGCGATAGCCGCCGAGCACACCAATGGCCTGCGGCCGCAGTCCGAGGTGCGCCATGATTGCCACGCCCGCGTCCGCTAGCTCGCGGATCGCTGTGAGCTGGCTCTCGGCCGCCTCCAATTTCACACAGTCGCAGCCGGAAAGTTGCACCATCCGGAAGACGTTCCGCACCGCCCGGCCCGGTGAGCCGTGGTAGGAGCCGAACGGCATGTCCGCGACGAGGAACGCGTTCGGGGCCCCGCGCTTCACCGCGGCAGCGATCTGGATCATGAAATGCAGCGGAACGGGGAGGGTCGTGTCATGTCCGAGGATCACATTCCCCGCCGAGTCGCCCACGAGAATCGCCGGCACGCCCGCTTCGTGCATGAGACGGGCGGTGGTGAAGTCGTAACAGGTGAGCATCGGGATCTTCGCGCCGGTCGCGCGGGCCGTGCGGAGGTCATTGAGCGTGAATTTACGAGGCAGGGGGGAGCCCATGCGGGTGGATTATAGGGCGTAAGTTCAGTGCTGCGCGATCCGCATCACAAAAGCGCAGCGCGACGGCGGAGGAAAGCAGCCGATTGGAGAATCTTTTCCGTGATTTCACGCCAGAAATGCCGGATTACCAGCGCGCGCTGCGCGCCCGTCGCGATAACGGCGCAGCACGCCGGCAGAGATAGAGGGCGCGACTTCCGCGCCCGCCCTTGAAAGGAGACATGCATGAAGTCGACAGACGTCCGTCAGCCTCCCTCTCCCCTCCGGCCCCTCCGGGGAGAGGGAACCCGACGAATGTCCGAAAATGCCCGGTTCCGACGCGCCCTGGAAAAACGAACCCACCGCGCCAAAAACGTTCGCAAGAACCCCGTCGCGCGGTTGACACAGGTTTACACAGGTTGACGCCAGTTGACGCCCGTTTACCTCGCGAGCTGTTTTGGAAAAACGAACCCACCGCGCCCGATCCGCCGTCGCGCAACCCGCCAGTCTTGCGCCTTCATCTCAAGTCCGAGAACTGCGCTGTCCGATAAATGTTTGCAGCGGATCGGGCGATCGCGCATCGCGTCCGCTTCCCAATTCGGACTGACGTGTCAGGCCAGACAGTAGAGGTGATCGTGATGAATAACCCACGCCCCGTGATGAGCATCCGCAAGACGGTTCAGTTGATGGTCATCCTGACCCTGCTCGCCTGGGCGACGCAGACGCTGTTCGCGCAATGGGGCTACAGCGGCTTGATCCTGCCGGCGCCGACGACGCCGACGCCCGGGCGTGTTCCCGCGCCGGCGGAGATGCCGGCGACGCCGCCGGTCTATGCGACACCTTTGCCCGCCGTCGCGCCCGCGCCCGCGCCCGCCCCGGCCCCTGCGCTCGCGGCGTCGCCCGCGGCGATTCAGAAGCGAAACGGAGCGACGGTCGAGCTGCGGCCGCGCGTGCGATTTGTCGACGCCGGACGCATCACGCTCGGCGATGTCTGCCGCTGGTCGGATGAGGACGCCGCCGTCATGCAGCCGCTCGCGGGGACGCTGATCGCGAATCTCGGCGGTTCGGTGCGCGTGCGGCAGATCAGCGTGGACGACATCAAGTCGCGCCTGCACGACGCCGGCGCGAATTTGTCCCTCCTACAATTCACCGGCTCGGCGAAATGCGCGATTCTCGTTGGAGACGCGACGGAAAGTGAGCTTGAACCGCTGCCGGCGGTCGTCGTCGCCGAAGACGGCGCCGCGGCTCCCGAGCTGGCGCCGACGACCCAGCCGCAGCCGGAAGTCGAGCGTTTCTTTGAGGAGCAGCTCGTCCTGACCCGGCCGCTCTCGCGCGGGCAGCGCATCATCGCCAGCGACCTCGCCGCCAAGCGCGTCGAGATCGACGCGCCGACCACCCGCCCGGCGATTGCGACCGACGAAATCATCGGCAACGTCGCATCGCGCGACCTGAAGAAGGGCGACGCCGTCGACGCCGCCGACTTCAAGCCCCCGGCGATCGTCACCAGGGGCCAGTTCATCACCGTCGCGATGCGGATCGGCGAGTTCGATGTCGAGACCGTCGTCCGCGCGCTCGACCCGGCCGCGAAGGGCGAAACCGTCCGCGCGAAGAACGAATCGAACGGCGACATCTACCGCGTCGTCATCACCGGGGCGAATGAAGGTCGCGTCGAAGCCCGGCTCGGCGAGGACGTGGCGGCCTTGCTACAGAATTGAACGGTAAGATTTTTCGCCAAACGGAGCGAGCGTTATGGAAATCGAGACCACCAGATTCGGCATCCTCACTGTCGACGCCGACGCATTATTGACCTTTCCGCGCGGGCTGATCGGGATGACCGACCTGGCCCGCTTCGTATTAATCCCGCCAACGGGCGTGGAAGGGGACTTTTATTGGCTCCAGTCGGTCGAGGACGCCGCCGTCGCGTTCCTCGTCGTCGATCCGAACCGGTTCTTCAAGGATTATCACGTTTCCATCCGAGAAGAGACTCAGGCAGACCTCGATCTGGCCGATGCGAAGGATGGCCAGTTGTACGTGATCTGCAACCGGGTCGGTGAATGGGTGACGGGCAACCTGCAAGGGCCGCTCGTCATCAACACGCGGACACGGGTCGGTCAGCAGGTGGTGCTGACCGAAAAGAAGTGGACCTGTCGTCAGCCGCTGCTCAAGCTGGAGTCGGTCGAAGAACCGGCGCTGGCGCGAGCGGCGTAACCGGCGGCGGAACGCCCTGTGTAAGGGCGGTTTGTTCGTGCAGCGAGCCTTCGGCGCCGCCTACAATGGCGTGTTGCCCGACAGGATTTCGCCGGCAAGGACGCCGCGGGGTCCATCCCGGGCCTGAAATGATTTCAAGGCCCCTTACCCAGGAAGGAGCCCGTGTATGTTGGTGCTGTCCCGTCAACGCGACGAGACGATCATGATCGGCGACGACATCGAGGTCACCGTGGTTGATATCCGCGGCGACAAGGTGCGGTTGGGCATTAACGCCCCGCGCGAGATCAGCGTCCATCGCAAGGAAGTCTACGACGCCATCCGGCGCGAGAACCGCGAGGCCGCCCAAGTCAAACCGGAGGACCTGTCGGCCCTCCCGAAGACTAAGCCGAACGCGGCCGCCAACCCGAACCCGAACCCGCCGAACCCCCAGCAGGGACCACCCAAGGGCCCGCCGGAGAAGAAGTAGGTCGCGTGTG
>JAXDMN010000379.1:0-12712 GCA_034666045.1 Phycisphaerales bacterium
CGCTGCGGCCGCAGGATCTGCTCGAGCTCGCGCTGGTCGATCGCATCGTCGCCGCCCAGTGGCGGATCAACCGCTGCCAGGCGAGCGAACGCCTGACCTATGCATCGATGGCCAGCCACGAGCAGGATCGCATGCTCCGCCGCGCGGAAAAAATCCAGAAGAAGTTCGGCTTCGACACGCTGGAAGAATTGGCCGACTACTGCCGCACGCATCCGCGCGAAGACAACATCGACGAGCTGCGCGCCGCCATGGCGTCGTTCGCGAGCCTGGCCGCGATGGCGCAGCTCAAGGTCACGCCGGCGATCTCGCTGGCCGCGGCGATGACGTCGCCGGAAGATTCTTTGGACCACGGCGGCCTGCAACGCCTCAGCGCTTACGAGCAGCGTTTCGCGAATGAGCAGCACCGCGCGCTGCGCGACCTGACGCGCCTGCGCGAGCACGCCAAGAAGTGGGCCGACCTGCCGGACAGCCCGTATCGGCAGGTGGTGGAGATCGATGACGAGGAGGACGACGCGGAGGACGAAGACGCTACTCCCTCTCCCCGCATGCGGCGAGAGGGCGGGGGAGAGGGGCAAGGTGCGCGCGGTGACGACGAGCGCTCGACAACGGTCGCGTCTTCAACGGGCGCGTCTTCAGCAGCCGCGCGCAACGAAACGACCGACGCCGCTCGCCCCTCTCCCCAACCCTCTCCCCGTGCCGGGGAGCGGGAGCCAGAGTGGAAAAACGAACCCACCGCGGAAAATTCCGCTGCAACTGAAGTGACGGCCAACAGTTCCAGCGGCGCTTCAAACACGCCGCCGGTGCCGTCGAAGTCATCGCCGGTTCACGATGACGTCGAACCGCCGTCGTCCGCGCCGCCGGACGAGAAAGGGCGCTAAAATCCCCGATTTTCCGAAGCGTTTTCGATGATCTGAAGCTGTCAGAACACCCGCGGTGCGCCTATGCTCAAGCCCATGGAGCTCTTTGGCGAAATCCGACGCAAGAACTTCGAGCGCGTCGCGCCGCTCGCCGTCCGCATGCGCCCGCGCACGCTCGAAGAGTTCGCCGGGCAGGAGCATATCCTCGGCCCCGGCAAACTGCTGCGGCGAATGCTCGAAGCGGACCGCCTGACGTCGGTGATTTTTTACGGCCCGCCCGGCACCGGCAAGACGACGCTCGCGTCGCTGATCGCGTCGCACACGAAGAGCCACTTCGAAAGCGTCAACGCCGCCGCCGTCGGCGTCAAAGAAGTCCGCCAGATCCTCGACAACGCCAAGGAGCGCCTCGCCAGCTCCGCGCAGCGCACCGTCCTGTTCCTCGACGAAATCCACCGCTTCAACCGCGCGCAGCAGGACATTCTTTTGCCGGACGTCGAAGCGGGTTTGGTGCTGCTCGTCGGCGCGACGACGGAGAATCCCTTCTTCGCCGTCAACTCGCCGCTGATCAGCCGGAGCCAGATTTTTCAGTTCTCGCCGATCAGCGAAGAGGACATTCGCAAGCTCGTTCGCCGCGCGGTCGCGGACGAAGAGCGCGGCTTCGGCAAGTTGAACCTCCAGATCGACGACGAAGCGGTCGACCTGTGGGCGACGATGTCGGATGGCGACGCGCGGCGTGCGCTGATGGCGCTGGAAGTCGCGGTGTTGTCGTTGATGCATGAACGTGGCACGGGCGCCTCGCCCGTGCAGCAATCGCGGAGCGACCCGCGCGAAAGCGAAGATCGCTCCGCTCGAACGCATGGGCGAGGCGCCCATGCCACGGAAGAGAACATCCACATCACCCTCGACGTCGCCGAGCAATCCATCCAGCGCAAGGCGATCGTTTACGACGGCACCGGCGACGAGCATTACGACGCCGCCAGCGCGTTGATCAAGTCCATGCGCGGCTCCGACCCGGACGCCGCCGTCTATTGGCTCGCCCGCATGCTCGAAGCCGGCGAAGATCCGCGCTTCATCGCCCGGCGCATCGCGATCCTGGCCAGCGAAGACATCGGCAACGCCGACCCCCGCGCGATCTCCGTCGCGGCGGCGGCATTCGACATCGTGGAAAAAGTCGGCATGCCGGAAGCCCGCATCACCCTCGCGCAAGCGGCGATCTATATGGCCACCGCCCCGAAATCCAACGCCTCCTACGTCGCGGTCGAGCGGGCCCTGGCGGACGTTCGCGAGGGGCGAACGCTCCCCGTACCAAAGCATCTAAAAGACACGCATTACCAGGGTTCACAACGACTTGGGCACGGAAAGGGATATCAGTACGCCCACGACTTCCCCGGCGGGCACGTCGAGCAGGATTATCTGGGCGTCGACAAGGTTTATTACGAGCCGGTCGATCGTGGCTATGAGGCCGAGATTGCCGATCGCATGAGCCGCTTAAGACCCAAGGGCCAATCGGCCGATGCCAACCATAGCCGGGACGCAGTGTCTGAATAACTGAAGAGACTTAAGAATTAAGCGATCTTCGACTAACCTGCACCCAACGCGCGACGTACTAGTACCGTGCGAATAACCGCCATGAGCGAAGAACAAGACCCGCATCACGCTTCCAAGTCCGCCGTCCGCCGCCAGCTCCGCGAGCTGCTCGACGGCATGAGCGCCGCGGAACGCCATCAAAAAAGCCTCGCCGCCTGTTCGCTCATCACCGCCAGCCCCGAGTTCGCCGCCGCGCGTTGCATCATGCTCTACGTGAGCATCCCCACAGAAGTCGACACCGCCCCGCTCGCGCTTCGCGCCTGGCAGGCGGAAAAAACCGTCGTCGTCCCCAAGGTGAGCTGGGACCAGCGCCGCATGCTGCCGATCGAAATCTCCTCGCTCACCACCGGCATGACCAGCACCGGCCCCGGCATCCGCGAACCGATCGCCGGCACGCCGATGCCGCTCGACATGATCGACCTGGTCATCGTCCCGGGGCTCGGCTTCACCAACACCGGCTACCGCATCGGCCGCGGCATGGGTTTTTATGACCGCTTCCTCGCCCAGGACGATTTCCTCGGCATCTCGTGCGGGCTGGCCTTCAGCGAACAGGTCGTCAGCAACCTCCCCGTCCTTGACCACGATGTACCGCTTAGTATGCTGGCCACGGACAAGGGGCTGACGCGGTTTACGTCGAATTGCATTGAGAAAAAGTAGCATGGGCGTCTCGCCCATTTCTGATTTCTGAAAGACACGGGCAAGACGCCCGTGCTACTGGCACATCCACGAGGACACGGAGGTTCTCCCATGAATCGGCAAACGCAACGCAAGCTCAGTCGCGCGCTGGTGAGCGGCCTCGGTCTGACGATCGCACTGGGCGGGGTCTTCTGGCTGGGGAAGATCGTGGGGAGCAGCTCTTCATCCGACTCCGCAGCGTCGCAGGAAGCGCGGGAAGCGCGGGTCGCGCGCGGCGAAACAACCGAGGCGACCATCGCCGCGAACGCCAGCGGCGCGCGGAGCGGCACGAGCGTCGCGCTCGCGCCGGCGACGACGACACAACCGGCCGCTGTCGACGCGGGCAGCCCGTTCAATGCCAGGCTCGCCAGCGCGAATGTGCTCCAGACGCCGACCGCGCCGCTCGCATCGGCAGCGACGACTCAGCCTTCGCTGTCATCGCCCACGCCGCCGATCCTCGCCGCCGCGACCACGCGGCCTGCAAATAGCGCGGGCGCGGGCGTGCAGTTCGCGGCTCGCAACAATGCCCCGGACGCGCTGCTGACCGGCAACGCCCTGGCCGATGCGAAAATGAAGATCGAGCACGGCAAGCTGCTCGACGCCCGGCGGATTCTTAATGCCGCGATCACCGGCGGGCAGTTGTCCGACGCCGACGTCAAGGCGGCCAAGCAGAAGCTCAACGAGATCAACGCGATCGTAATCTTCTCCTCCAAACAGTTTGCCGAGGACGAGTATGGCGGCACGTTCACCGTCCCGCCCGGCGGCGTGCTGGAGAAAATCGCCAAGTCGCACGACATCAGCAAGGAACTGCTCCAGCGCATCAACGGCATCACCGATCCGCGCAAGCTGCGGGCGCAGCAGTCGCTGAAAGTGATCAGCGGCCCGTTCAACGCCGTCGTGGATAAAAGCGATTTCTCGCTCGAGCTCTGGATCGGCGAGCCGGGTGCGAAGGGCGCGATGTACGTGACGAGTTTCCCGGTCGGGCTGGGCGAGAACGATTCGACGCCGACCGGCGTCTGGGCGGTCAAGAACCGCCTGACAAACCCCGCCTACTTCAGCCCGCGCGGCGAAGGGATCACCGCCGCCGACGATCCGAAGAATCCGCTGGGCGAATACTGGATCGGCCTCACCGGCAGCGAAGGCGCCGCCGTCGGCCAGCAATCCTACGGCATCCACGGCACGATCGACCCCGCGAGCATCGGCAAGCAATCCAGCATGGGCTGCATCCGCCTGAAGAACGAGGACGTGGCGAAAGTCTTTGAGACCCTGGTCGAGGGCAAGAGCACGGTGGCGGTGAAGGAGTAAGCCCTGCGGGCGGCAACTCGCCCCCGCGCGCCATCCCGCGCCGCCGGAAGGGCCGTGACGCGTTACCCGGGAGCCGGGCGGCGATTCTCGGACGCTAAACGAATCCCCCGGCCACCCCCCGCGACCCCCGCGCTCGCCGGCGAAGTCTTCGGGAAGTTTCTGGCAGCTTACGGAGGCGTTCCTTAAGCCGAAGAGAACCTTCCGTAAGCTCAGGGAAGCTTTCCGTAAGCTAAAAAGTTCCTTCCGTAAGCCGAAAAGTCCTTCCCGGATGCTTACGGAAAGTTTTTTTATGCTAAAAAGTTCTTCCCAGATGCTTACGGAAAGTTTCCGTGGCAGAAAAATCGCTTCCGTAAGCTTACGGAAAGTTTTTTTATGCTAAAAAGTTCCTCCCGGATGCTTACGGAAACTTTCCGTGGCAGAAAAAAACTTTCCCTAAGCTTACGGAAAGTTTTTTTAAGCTAAAAAGTTCTTCCCGTAAGCTAACGGAACGTTTTTTTCTACGAACAAAAAGTTCCCGCAAGCCTCCGGCACCGCCGCCATCGCCGCTTTTACCGCCCCGGCTTGTGCTGACCCGCTCGTTGCAGCTTTTATCGGAGCGCCCTGCAACGCGCGGCGTTCGCACCCGAGAGGGGCCCGATAAACGAAAAGCGGCGGAGCGCCCCGGCGTCGACCGCCCGGCCACTCCACCGCCTCGCGCTTCTGTCGCGTGCCGTTTCAGCCGATCAATTGTTCAGGAACTGCACCTTGTCATTCGGGGGCGCGGGCGTCGCCGGGGTGAAGCGGGAGCGGTCGAGGATGTAGCCGACGCGGCGCTGCACGACCAGCGATGCGTTGTTCGTCTCGGCGTCGCGCCACCCCTGCACGAGGATATAGCAGGTGAAGGAATCGGAACGGGTGGTGATCAGGTTGCTGATGCGCGTGAGCTGGAGGAAGCGCTCCTCGTAGTCGCCGCGCACGCCGTCGGTCAACGCCGCCGGCGGCGGCACGGTCGTGTTGATCGGCGAGAGGTCGCCGTACGCATCGTCCGGTCCGACCACGCCCGCGACGGTGCTGAGCGGCAGCGTGCCATATCCGTTCTGGAAGCCGTACAGCGTCCCGGGCGGGTAGCCGGGCGGAGTGGCGGCCGGCGCGGTGGGACGCAGGTCGATCACCTTGTTCAGCTCGAAGATGCTGCGGAACGGCCCGTGCGGCGCGACGACGTTGGGATTTGGATCGCAATCGACGTCGCGGAAGTAGACGATCGCCTTCGCGAGGTTGTCGTTGCGGAACGTGGGGCCGATGTTGTCGACCCGGCCGGCATCGGGGCCGGCGGCGGGCGGCTGCACGACCAGCGGCAGCGTTGCCAGCGCGCGCCAGTTGGCGGTGTTGATGTTGATCAGCCCCTCGCTGGCGACGTTGTTCTCCACCTGCGCATCGGTCGGGTGATCCGGGAACGCAGCCGGCACGTCGCCCGTGTTCTTCACCGCCTGTCCGAAGACCGCTGTCGGGATGAACTGCCCGGCGGGAGTGTTGAATGCCGTCGAATAGGCGTTGGCGGTGACGGTGTAGATGCGGTGCTCCTTGCTCACCGGGTCGAGCCGGCTGACCTGGTCACCGATCCAGTACAAGCGATCCGGCTCATACGGATTGCCGACCGGGTAGTTCGGCTGCGTGTCGGTGGCGGGCGAGCGGATGTCGAGGTAGTCGAATAGGTCCATCGCCCAGCGGTAGCGCCAGTAAGGCTCCCAGTCGGCGCCGAACTGCGCGCCGGGCGTTGAGGGCGTGGGCATCGGCCGACAGGACGGGTCGAAGCCGTAGTCGTTGACCCACAGCGGGCCCGCCGGATCAGCCGCGAAGCCAGCGGCCGGGTTGTCATCATTGATGTTCGGATACAGCGTCGACGGATGGTAGTCGGAGTTCCCCGCGGCATATGCCGGCGGACCGCCGGCGCGGACGCGAACGGGCGCGAAGCGGCCGATCTGCTCGGATTCGGCGGTGTCGACCGCGAGCACGTCGGGCGCATTGGGGTCGTCGAACATGTCGGTGTCTTCGGCGAAGACCGCGTCCATGGTGACGGAATTCATTTCCGTGACCGAGAACAGCGCGGCCGGCGCCTGCACCGTCACGCGGTATGCGCCGATGAACGGCACCTGGAGAATGTCCCCCTTGCGCGCGAAGCCGCCGAACGGATACTGGTTCGGTGCGATGGCGGGATCGCCGACCGGGGTTGCGCCCGCGCCGGCCTGTGGCCGCTTCCACGGCGGGGGCGGCGCGGGCGGGTTGAGGGCGCCGTTGTATTCCGGCACCAGTTGCACGGCGAAGGTGCAGCGCGGATAGCTCGAGCCGATGTTCGCGCTCGCGCCTGCCGCCATGTTCACCCCCCCGTGCGGCGCGCCGCCGTCCCAGGGAATGACGAGCGGCGGACCGGTCGGGTCGTTGCTCCACATGACGGAGAAGTCAGTCCCCTGTTGCCGCGGCAGCGGCCCGGGGCCAAGGGGATTTAGAGCGTGGGATTTGGCGCCGTCGTAGCGCCCGGGGTAGACGAACTTCCAGTTGGGAGGCGCACCCGGTGCCGCACCGGGCTCCGCGTTCTGGCGCATGTAGTGCCATGCGGTCGCCAACATGTCGATGCGTCGCAACGGACTGAGCGTAGTGGCGCCGGAGTTCGACGGCATTTGCAGCCCGGTGAAGTCGAAGGAGTCGACCGGGACGAAGTCGCGCATGTGACGACGGCCGGGCGCCGGAGTCTCATTGTACGGCAGCGGCGCGCCGGGCGCGCCGACCGGAACCGGGTAGATGCCCAGCGAGACCTGCCCGTCGGCGCGGCGCGGACGCAGCAGCACCATCTCTCGATTGAACACGGAGCGCGCGCCCTCGCTCGGCCACTCCGGGTTGGCGACCCATGCCGGGTCGGCCAAACCGCCGACCATGCCGGAAAGACCAACGACGGTAAGGTAATTGACCTGCCCGGGCGCAGCGCCCGGCGTGTTCGCCGGTAAGACGCCCGGCAGCGGGCCGGTCGGCGTCAGTGCGGTCGCGGGCGGACGGTGGCCAACCGGGGCGACCGCGCCAACCGCGCCGTCGTAATTCTCGATGAACAGGTAACCCCGGGCCGGCACGACGATCGGGTCCGGGGGGACCAAGGCCGGGCCGGTGCCGAAGTTCGCCGGGAGATCCGCCCCCGCGCCGAGCGCGAAGTCCGCGATGAGCGTGGTATCGTCGAGCGCGATCTGGTAAGCCGGCGCGATATCAGCGCCGCGGGCGATGGGGGCGCGGCCGGCGCGGTTGGCGTTGTAGGGCGAGTCGATCGTCGAGCGGCGGTCTACGGCAACGATCTTCCAATTGGTCAGATAGATGTCGTGCGGGTAGGGGTTGTACAGCTCGATGGCGACGTAGCCGTAGGGGTTGGAGCCGCCGCCGGTCGCGCCGCCGGTCGCGTCGCGGTCGTGGATCGTGTCGGTCTCCGCGAACACCTCGGTGATGAACGGCTGCGGCTCGTTGCCGTAAACGACGACATCAACCGCCTGGTTGACGTTTTCGATGGCGGCCTGGAGCACGATGCGCCGCGCGGTGACGTCGTTGTCACGGTCGCGCATGTCCTCGGCGTTGACGGCGGCGATCGCCGAGCGGAGCAGTGCCATCTGCGCCGAATTGAATCGCGGCGTGTTGAAGTCGAAGCCCCGGCCCGGCAGCCACGCCAGCGCATCGTCCGGCGCGGAGCGCAGCGAGCTGCGGAACATGCGCGCCGGGTGGTACTCGGTCGGCGTCGGCACGGTGTTGGTCTTGTCCGCGTCCTTCGGATTGTAACTGCGCACGCCGGGCGGGTCGTACGGCAAGTCGGTGTTGTCGACGAAGGACGAGCCGAGGTACGGGTCGTTGAAGGTAAACATGTCCGCTGGGATCGCCGCCGTCGGCGCGCGGACCAGCGCGGGGGAATCTTCGGCGGCTTCGTGCACGCGGAAATCGAAGGGTGAGCCGGCGTACGTGACGCCGCCGGCCCCGCCGATCGTCTGCTGCTGCGACATCACCTGCCAGTATGCGCGCCACAGCTCCGGGAACGAGGCCTGGTTGATCGAGGTCTTTGGGACGTACTGATTTGGGAGAAAGCCCGCCATGCCGGCGCCGGTGGCATAATTCTCGATCGCGTGCTGCGGCGCCTGGTTCGAGACCGGGTTGCCGGCCACCAGCAGCGCCCGGCGCGGGCGGAACCCGCTGGAAGGAAGCCCCTGTTCCACGTCGAAGCGGAAGTTGCTGTCGTACCAGTCGGCCAAGCCGGCCGCGGTCGCGGGATAGCTCGGCGTGGCGATGTTCGGGGTCTTGAAATTCTCAGCGCCGCGGTAGATCGAGTCCGGGTTGTATGCCGATGCGAACGTCGTCTCCATCACGCTCGGCGTCGCGTCGCGATTGAGCATGACGAAGTGATAGGCGAGGGCGATCGACTCGTTGATCGACATGCGCTGCGCGAGCGCCGGGGAGGCGCCGGGCGCAATCGCGCCCGGGTTGCCGATCCGCGCGCCGAGTTGGCTGTACATCAGGTCGCCGAGCGACTGGTACGCAAAATCGCCGCGCGGCGAACCGTCGTCCGCGGCGGCGGGGCCGTTCTTCAAGCCGCCGGCCATCCCGCCCTTGGGTAGTACCCCCTGGCAGAGCGCTTCGAAGAGCTTGCCCATCTCGGTGCTTTGTCCGTTTACGGTCGAGCCGCTCCCGGGCGTGTAGCTCCGGAGCGTTTCCATGAGCCCGACCGAGGCGGGGAAGTAGTAGCGCGGCATGACGCCAGCGCTGTCGTATGCGCCATCGAATTCCAGATTGCTGACGGCGGTGTTGACGTTGACGGCGGAGTTGTTGTCGATGATGCGTATCGCGGCGTAATAGGTCACGCCGTCGATGTGGCCGACCGGCAACTTCCACATCCCGGCGTCGGCGATGCCGTCACCATCGGCATCGGCGGCGAGAAACTCGTTGCCGGCCTGCATCTGCGGCCCGGTCCCGCCCATGCCGACTACGTGGTACGGGATCAACGACGGGTGAAATTTTCCGCTGCCCGTCGGCATCTCCTTGAACGAGGGGCGGAAGATCGGCTTCATGGTGAAGTACTGCGCCCCAGGCGGAAACGGCTGCGGCAACACGCGGTACGGGAAGTTGAACTGGAACGGCACTGCGCTGTTGGGTGAGTCAAACTGCCAGAGAGGCAACACCCCTGCCGTCACCGGCGTCATCGGAAAGGTAACGGAATCCCAGAACGGAAAGTTCGTGGTGCTGGCGCCGAAGGTCGGATCCGACACGCGCGGGTAGCGGCTGGCCAGCCAGAGGTCATTTGGCATGACCGGCGGCAGCGCGCTATTCATGTCGACCGGCGCTGAGCCGCCGAGGGTGTCCCAATGCTCGTAGCCGGTCCACGCATTGGGCGTGAGGTCCGTTGGGCGGTACATCTGCAGGGCCTGCGTGTCGTAGAGGTCATCACGGACCGCGTTGAACGCGAGATTGACCATCCCCTCGACGAGGAGGTCGATCTGGACGTTCTTGGTGTGCTGCACCGAAGAGACGCGATCGATGCGCGTGGTGGTGATGAACGCCGTCCCCAGCAGCGCCAGCAGCACGAGCAGCGCGACGACCAGGATGAGGACCGAGCCGGAGCGACTGCGTCGAAAGCGGCGTTGTACGCGGTCGAGTAGCGAGTTGAACGTTTTGAGAATCTGCGTCATAGGTACAACATCCTTCGCCATGTCCCCCGCGCATTTGGGCGCCGCAAGTGTGCGACACTCGTGGAATTACGGCAGATTTACAACGTATTCGTAGGTCTGACCTGCGGCGATTCTGCCGCTGGGATCGCTCAGCGTGACGATGAGCCGGATCAACTTCGGCCGGGTCGCGTTGTCCTCGCCGGGGCCCCAGGCGACGACGTAACGGTCGAGTGGCGACATCCCGTTGCCGGCGCCGGGCGCGGCGGTGAGGTTGACCAGCGCGTAGTTGTTTCGCGCTTCGATCAACGGCACGACCGGGGTCGTTGACGTCGGAGTCGGGTAGCGCACGGTCCGCTCGAACGGCAGGCCGTACTGGGTCGGCGAGCCGACCGCGCGGAATGCCGTGTTGGTGTGGAGCACGTCGCGGATCGGCACGACGTCGACCAGCATGTTGGGGTTGTCGTTGGCCGGCCAGGTCGGGCCGGGGTTGCCGAGGATGACGCCGTCCCCGTTGACGTCACGCGGCAGACCGTACCAGCGGATCTTTTGCACGCCGTCGCCGGCGACGTAAAAGTCGAGAATCCCGTCGGGCACCGGCGCTGTGATTCGACCGTATGCGACATCCGCTTGGTCCGCCGCATTGATGATGGTGTTGCCGTCTGGATCGACGTTCTGCGTCAGGAAATCTCCGGCGAACTCGACGATGAACTGCGAGCAGTTGGTCAGCAGTGCGGGTGCAGCCTGCGCGACCTTGCGGGCATTGAGCGGACGTTCCGGGTACGGGTTGCAGCGGAAGCGCGTGGAGCGATAACCCGCTGAGGTGTTGGTCGGGTCCCACTGCGGGGCGATGATGTCCCACCATTCGTTGGCGAACGGTGCGGGATCCTGCGTCGCCGCCCCGACGCGAGCATACTCCAGGGTGTGCTTGATGTACTCAGTCAGTACGTTCTTGCCGAAGTCGTCGAAGGTAGTGCCGGCAAGGTCGTAACGGGCATCCGTGATGACTGGCGCCGTCGCGTTGTCCAGCTGAGTAAAGGGACCGAGAGGTTCGAGCCTCTGGATGTCCCCCGGGGTCGCGCCCGGGTCCTTGCGCCGCCAAAAACGCTGCAAATTCCCGGCGATGATCGGATTCAGTTGGATCTGATCGGATCGCTTGTCCGGAGGGAGGTTAGTGTCTTCCCCTTTGATCAGCAGCATCTGCACTCGGCCGAGCTGCCAGTCGGAGGCATAGTAGTTCCGCGGATTGCTCGCCGCCGCGCCGGCACCGGGATCGAGGTAATTGAGATTATCGTCGAGCTTGGCAACCGTTTGCGGCGACGCTTGGTTGTACACACGCAGGTGACCGTAGGTGACCCACGCCTCGTTGCTGGACTGGTCGGCGGCGTAGACATTGTTGGCGCCGTCGGAGTTGCCGGTCTGGCGGCGATAAAGGTCGCGCGCGAAGAACGTCAGGAGATCGAGGCGGTGGTTGCGCGAGTTGATTGCCGTCGCCGGCACCAACTCACCCGGAATCGTGTTTTCACCCTCGATGTTGTTCGAGTCGAAATCGAGCGTGCGCGGGATGCCGTCCGCATCGTTGGCGCGGTCGATCGGCGTCTCGAACGCGGCCTGCGCGCGAGAAGAGATGACCAAGAATGGCCCGTCGCGCGCGACGTGATTGAGCTCGTCGTAAAAGACCGCCTGCGCCGCGCGGCCGTCGCGGACCTTGCTGCTGAGCGCCTGCCCGGTGCCAACGGTATCCGCCGCCACCTTGAACACCTGGTTCACGCCGATGATCAGCACCAGCACGATCGCGATCGAGATCATCACCTCGATCAGCGTGAACCCGCCGGTGCGGGCGGGAACGCGGAAATGATCACATCGAGCATGCGTCATTGAGCCACCGGGATGAACGTGGTGAAGATCGAGATGTCCTGGCCGGTGCCGATGAAGTCCTTCGTGCCATAGGGCGCGACCCACTCGCGGCCGACGATAAACGCGTCTACGTTGGACACCTCGTCGCTGACGTTCATCAGGTCGGAGCCGGGCATGAGTTCCCAGACGCCGTTGGGCTCATCCCGCGGAGTGCCGAGGCGATAAATCTGGCCGCTGTTTTCCATGACGACGAAGCATCCCTGCGCGGCCGCGCCCGGGAGGTTCTGGTTGGGCTCGAGCGTCTTCTGGTTTTGCATGTCAAACGTCAGAACGTCGATGCTATCGCCGGCCGGGTTGTCCTTGATCGCCTTGATTTTCACACGCCGTGGGGCAAGGTTGTTGGGGTTGGTGTACGGCGTAGTCGTCGTATCCAGCCTGGCGCCGTAATCGAAGAAATCGAACTCCTGGTTGATGCGGCGCAACACGGTTTTCGTCGTGTTCTGACCCTTCGCATCCGTGCTCTGGATGACAGTCCCCTCGCGCCGGAGCGTGCTGCGGCACTGGACTGTGATGATGTATATCTGTGCGGTCGGCGCCGGCGCCGCGACGGTGCCGTTGCGACGGTAGAGCGGGACGTACGCGTAGCGGGCGTCCTGTGGGAAAATCAGGTTGCCGCGGATCACGCGCCAACCCTCCTCGCTAAGCGGCTTGCTCGCCAGCGGCGCGACGAGCCCCTGCGTGCCGACGCCGACGCTGGTGACCGGGAGCATCTTG
>JAXDMN010000380.1:0-21345 GCA_034666045.1 Phycisphaerales bacterium
CAGGGCGACCCCGGCACCGGGAAGACGACGCTCGCGCTTCAGTTCCTTCTCGAAGGTCTGAAGCAGGGTGAGAAGGTCCTGTTTATCACCCTTTCCGAAACCCACGACGAGCTCGCGGCCGTCGCCCAGTCGCATGGCTGGAGCCTGGACGGCGTCCACGTCTTCGAGCTCTCGGCGGCGCAGCAGAACCGCTCGGCGGAGCAGAACACGCTGTTCCATCCGTCGGAGGTCGAGCTGAACGAAGTGACGCAGGTGCTGCTCGATGAAGTCGAGCGCGTCGGGCCGTCGCGCGTGGTGCTCGATTCGCTGTCGGAGTTGCGGCTGCTGGCGCAGAACGCGCTGCGCTTCCGCCGGCAGATCCTCGCGCTCAAGCAGCACTTCGTCGGCAAGAAGTCGACCGTGATGCTGCTCGATGACCGCAACGGCGGCCCGAGCGGCCTCGAGGCGGAGGCGCATACGGTCGCGCACGGCGTGATGGAGCTCGAACAGCTCACCCCGGAATACGGCGCCGAACGCCGGCGATTGAGAATCGCCAAGCTTCGCGGCGTCAGCTTCCGCGGCGGGTATCACGACATGCAAATCCTCCACGGCGGTCTGCAAGTCTATCCTCGCCTCGTCGCCCACGAGCATCGCAACGGCTTCGTCCGCAACCTCGTTTCCAGCGGCGTCCCGGAACTCGATGCGCTGCTCGGCGGCGGCATCGCGCGCGGGACCAGCCTGCTCATCATGGGCCCTGCCGGCAGCGGAAAATCGACGCTGTCGATGCAGTACGTCTGCAGCGCCCTCGAGCGCGGCGAGAACGTGGGGATGTTCCTCTTCGACGAAGGGCTCGAGACGATGCTCGCCCGCGCGGACGGCGTGAAGATCAGCCTGCGCAAGTGGATCGACAACAAGAAGCAATTGACCGTCCGCCAGATTGACCCGGCGGAGATGCCGCCCGGCGCATTCGTCAGCCACGTGCGCGACGCCGTCGAAAACCACAACGCGAAGCTGATCATCATCGACAGTCTCAACGGTTACATGAACGCGATGCCGGAGGAGCGCTATCTCACGCTGCACATGCACGAGCTGCTGGCATACCTCGCCCAGCGCGGCGTGATGACGATCCTGGTGATGGCGCAGCACGGCCTGATGGGCAAGATGGAATCGCAGGTCGACATCAGTTACCTCTCCGACAGCGTACTGCTGCTGCGTTATTTTGAGGCGCAGGGGCACATTCGGCTCGCGCTGTCGGTCGTGAAGAAACGCACTGGCCCGCACGAGCGAACCATTCGCGAGATGATGATCGTCCCGGACAAAGGCATCCGCGTCGGCGAACCGCTCATTGATTTCCAGGGCATCCTCACCGGCGTGCCGACTTTAGTCGGCAATGGCAACGGCAAGTCCGCGCCACTGCTGAAACCCCACGGGGGCTCAGGGGGCCAGGGTGTCCCTTGATCCGCTCCATCAGCCGTTCGACCCCGGCCCGCTCGACGAAGGGCACGACCTGCGCGACGAGCTGGTGCTCATCCTCGCCCCCACCGGCCGCGACGGCGCGCTCGCCTGCAACGTGCTGCACGAACGCGCGGGGCTGGCTACGCTGAGCTGCACCGACGTCCCCGACCTGTGCCGGCAGATCGCCCGCGGCGCGGGCGCGGTGATCGTGACCGAAGAAGCGGTCGACGTCTGGTCCGCGCGACGGCTGATCGATGCGCTCTCATCGCAGCTTCCCTGGTCCGACCTGCCGGTCATCATTTTGGCCAGCTCGCAGGAACAGATGAGCAACGGCGGGAATGGCGTTCCGCTGGCGGTGCTGCGCCAGCGCGGCAACGTCACCGTGCTCGATCGCCCGCTGCGCATCGTCACGCTGGTGACGACCGTGCAGGCGGCCCTTCGCGCGCGGCGGCGGCAATACGAAGTGCGCGACCTCCTCGCCGAGACGCGCAACGCCGTGCGGCAGCGCGATCAGTTTCTCGCCATGCTCGGGCACGAGCTGCGCAATCCGCTGGCGACGATCACCAACGCGATGAGCGTGCTCGACGCCGCTTCGCCGCCGGAAGGCCTGCTCGAAATCGAGCAACGCGAAATCATCCGCCGGCAGACGGACCATCTCGCGCGCCTGGTGGATGACCTGCTCGACGTCTCGCGCATCACCTCAGGAAAAATCGCCCTCCAGCGCCGACCGGCCGATCTCTGCGATCTCGCGAAACGCGCCACCAAGGCGATCGACGGGGCGGCCCGCAAACAGCAGCACGAGATCGTCGTCACCACGCACTGCGACCCCGTCTATGTCGACGCCGATCCGCTGCGCATGGAGCAGGTCATCAACAACCTGCTGACCAACGCGATCAAGTACACGCCGGCCGGCGGGCGAATCGAGGTGAACGTCGCGCCCGATGACGTCGGGCACGCGGTCCTGCGCGTGCGCGACAACGGCATGGGGATCACGCACGATCTGCTGCCGCGCGTGTTCGATTTGTTCACGCAGGCGGAACGCGCGCTCGACCGCTCGCAGGGCGGGCTGGGCATCGGGCTGACGCTCGTGCGCGCGCTGGTCGAGATGCACGACGGCCGCGTGACGGTGCAGAGCGACGGGCCAGGCTGCGGGAGCGAGTTCGTCATCTCGCTGCCGCGGATCGCCGCGCCGCACTTCGCGCCGACGCCGCAGAAATCGATCGAGCCCTCGGTCAGCGGCAATCGGAAGCGCATCCTCGTCATCGAAGACCAGGCCGACGCGCGGCGGGCGCTGCAGCGGCTCCTGCAGATCTGGGGACACGACGTCGACGTCGCCGAGGACGGCGTGCGCGGCGTCGACGCGGCGATCGCGCAGCCGCCGGAGGTCGCGCTGATCGACGTCGGCCTGCCGGGGCTCGACGGATACGAAGTCGCCCGCCGTCTGCGCATCGCGCTGGGAAAATCGGTCCGGCTGGTTGCACTGACCGGATATGGTCAACCGGAGGATCGCGACCGCGCGTTCGACGCGGGCTTCGACCTGCACCTGGTCAAGCCGGTGGATCGCGACCAGCTTTCCGGCGCGCTGAATGGCGAGGCGTCCGCCGCCGCCGCCAGCCATGCGGTCATCGCCGCCAATGCCAATGGCCACAACAACGGCAATTCCCCGTCGATTTAGCGAAAGTTCGCGACGGCCGTGCGGTTAAGATGCGCCGATGCGTTTGGGATCGGCGCGTGTTCTCGTGCTTTCGTTGCTGCTGCTCGCGGGGCGGGCGCCGCTCGCAGTTGCCGCTGCCGATGAGCCGCCAGTCGCAACCACTCAACCGGCAACGCGCAACGATTCCGCCGAGATGGTCGCGTACCTCTCCGGCATCTACGAAAAACTCCTCGCGTCGCACGACTGGATGGACCGCGGGCTCGCGCTGGTCAGCCTCACGCGCATGCCGGGCGATGCCGCGACCGAGACGATCCTGAAATCACTGCAAACCGACGCGACGCCGGCCGTGCGCGTCGTCGCGTGGCAATGCCTGCTCGCGCGGGCGAATTTTCTCAGCGAATCGCAGTGGAACAAGTGGCGCGACGCCACCGGGCCGCTCGTGGAGGCCGGCGCATTCCGCGGGCAGGCGCGCATCGGGTTGATCCGCATGCTGGCGGCCAGCGAGCCCTCGCCGCGCGCGAAGAAGCTGTGGCTCACGATCTTCGCCGAGACCAGCGCGCGGCAGTCGCAGGACATGCCGGTGCTTGACGCGCTGGGCGACTGCCTCGCCACCTGGCGCAGCCGCGATCTGCTCCAATTCCTCTTCGAGACGCTCAGCGTCACCGACCACGCCTACCGCGCGGAGTACGTCCTGCACCGCGCCGGCGTGGACGCGCCGTGGGCCGGGCAGCGCTCGGACCTCGGGCATCACAAGATGTGGAAGCTCGCGCTCGACGATTATGCGCGCTGGTGGCAGGACAACCGCGCGCTGTGGAAGGAAATCCGCAAGTCGCCGTTCGAATCGTGGCGCCAGCTTACGCCGCAGTTCGTCCCCGCGCCGGACCTGGAGATGCCGATCGACCGATTTCAGCCGCAGTGGAAAAAAGAGATGGAGATCGGCGCCCCGGACCTGCGCGGGCTCGACGTCGTCTTCGTCATCGATGCGACCGGATCGATGCAGTGGGTGCTCGATTACTTCAAGTCCGACGTCGCGCGCATCCTGCGGGCAGCGGCGCTCGTCTCGACGAATCCGCGCATCGGGCTGACGTTTTTCCGCGATCACGGCGACACGTTCGTCACGAAATCGACGCCGCTGACCAGCAAACTGCACGAGCTTCAGCTCGCGCTCTCGAGCATAGACGCGCGCGGCGGCGCCGATTCAGCCGAGGCAGTCTACGACGGACTGCGCGAGGCGATCCAGAAGAACCCCTGGGACTGGGGCGAGCAGACGCGACGCGCGATCGTGCTGATCGGCAACGGCCCGCCGCATCTGCACACGCAAGCGTCCTGCGAAGACGCGGCGCGGCAATGCGCCGACAAGGGCGTCGCACTCTACGTCGTGAAAGCAAGCGGCGGCGGTGAATTGCCGGAGCTGAGTGCGATCGCGGCCGCCGCGAAGCGCGACGCCGTCGACATCGCCGCCACGCGACTGCACGTCTGGCCTTACCCGCGGCCCCAGATGAGCGGCAACGCGTGGCACACCGCGATCGCCCCCACCGCCGGCCCGCGCAGCGCCGACCGCCAGATCCTCAACGGCCTGCTCAGCGACGCCATCAACCCCCAATTCCGCGACCGCCTCGAGCCGCTGGTCGGGATCATGCTGTCGCTGACGACCGAGTTCGTCCCGGAAAAACGCGAAGTCTTCGGCGTCGCCTCCCCCGAAGGCGGCGGCGAACCAACCGACCCGCAATCGCGGTGACTCCTCTTATTACTCCCTCTTCCCGGTACGCCGGGGAGAGGGAGTGAAGAAAAAGAAACCGGCCGATCACCTCATGTGACCGGCCGGTTCCGTTGTCAGCCTCAAACGAAGCCGAAGCTCGTTGTGGAGTTTGCGTCCTCTACTCTTTCTTCACTTCGTATTCGGCGTCGATGACATCGTCGTCCTTTTTCTTGCCGTCGCCGCCCGCGCCGGCCGCGGCGCCGCCGGTGGCACGATCGCCCTGGGCTTCCGGGGCGACGCCAGCGCCACCCGCGGCGGCTTGCGATTTGTACATCTCCTCGGCCAGCTTGTGGCTGGCGGTGGTGAGAAGCTCCATCTTCTTCGTGATGACGTCGCCGTCATCGGTCTTGAGCGCGTCGCGCAGCTCGCCGAGGGCGCGCTCGATGTCGCTGCGGATTTCCGCGCTCACCTTGTCGCCGAAATCCTTCAGTGACTTCTCGGTCTGATAAGCGATCGATTCGCCGCGGTTCTTGAGATCGATGACTTCGCGCCGCTTCTTGTCTTCGCCGGCGTGGAGCTCGGCGTCGCGCTTCATCTTCTCGATCTCTTCCTTCGACAGGCCGCCGGTCTTCTCGATGCGATGCGAGATTTCCTTGCCGGTGCCGAGGTCCTTCGCGGTGACGGCGAGGATGCCGTTGACGTCGATGTTGAACGTCACCTCGATCTGCGGCATGCCGCGCGGCGCGGGCGGGATGTCGCGCAGCTCGAACTGCCCGAGCAGCCGGTTGTCGCGGGCGAACTCGCGCTCGCCCTGCAACACGTTGATCGTCACGGCCGGCTGGTTGTCGCTGGCGGTGGAGAAGACTTCCTTCTTGCTGGTCGGGATCGTGGTGTTGCGCGGGATGAGCACGGTCATCACCCCGCCGAGCGTCTCGACGCCCAGCGACAGGGGCGTGGCATCGAGGACGAGAATGTCCTTCACGTCGCCGGTCGCGATCGCGCCCTGGATGGCCGCGCCGATGGCGACGACCTCGTCCGGGTTGACCGATCGATTCGGCTCTTTGCCCGCGAAGATTTCCTTGACGATGCGCCCGACAAGCGGCACGCGCGTCGAGCCGCCGACCAGGACGACCTCATCGATCTGACTCGCCGCCAGGCCCGCGTCCTTGAGCGCGCTCAGCACCGGCTGGCGTGTCTTTTCCGCCAGCGGGCCGATGAGCTGCTCGAACTTCGTGCGCGTGATCGTTTCCTGAAGATGCTTCGGCCCGTTCTGGTCGGCGGTGATGAACGGCAGGTTGACCGTCGATTCCATCGCGCCGGACAGCTCGATCTTCGCCTTCTCCGCCGCTTCCTTCAGGCGCTGGAGGGCCATCGCATCCTTGCGGAGATCGATCCCTTCGCGCTTGCGGAATTCCTCGGCGAGATAATTGATGAGCTCTTCGTCGAAGTCGTCGCCGCCGAGGTGCGTGTTGCCGTTGATCGACAGCACTTCGAAGACGCCGTCACCGACGTCGAGCACCGACACGTCGAACGTGCCGCCGCCGAGATCGAAGACGAGGATTTTTTCGTTCTTCTTCTTGTCGAGTCCGTACGCCAGCGCCGCCGCGGTCGGTTCCGGCAGCACGCGCAGGACTTTTAGCCCGGCGATTTCGCCGGCGTCCTTGGTCGCCTTGCGCTGCGCGTCATTAAAATACGCCGGCACCGTGATGACCGCGTCGGTCACCTTTTCGCCGAGATAATCTTCAGCCGTCTTCTTCAGTTCCTGAAGGATGAAGCTGCTGATCTGCTCGGGCGTGTAGTCCTTGCCGCGGACGCGGACCTTCACCGGCTCTTCCGGGCCGCCGACGATCTCGTACGGCACCATCTTCTCTTCCTGCGCGACTTCGCTGTGCCGCCGGCCCATGAAGCGCTTGATGGAGAAGACCGTGTTCTTCGGGTTGGTGATCTGCTGATGTTTCGCCGTCTGCCCGACGAGTCGTTCACCCTTTTCGGTGAAAGCGACGACGGATGGGGTGATCCGGCTTCCTTGCGAATTGATGAGAACCTTGGGCTGGTCGCCTTCCATGATGGCGACGACGCTGTTGGTCGTACCGAGGTCGATTCCAATGATTTTTGCCATGTTCAGTCGCTCCTCTCGAGGCCGCTCGCGTCGCATCGCGGAAATGGATTGCGCACGAGCGGTTGGAAAATAGCTAAGGCAAAGGTTGTGCCATGGGTAACGGGCGCGACGGAGGACATAACCTTAGGCTTATCCGGCACTTATAAAAACAGTCGAAAGCGCTGCCGACGCGCTCTCAGGTGCCGTTTCGGCAGGCGATGTCCTGTTGCTGCCGTTTCTGACAATACTCTTGCCAGTAACCTTCACAACACTAGAGTCCGCAGGAATTTAGAAAAATTGTGCGAAACCGATCTGGATTTTCTGCATTCTCTTTGTAGTCGTTGACGATTATTTCAACGTCTGACGAACGGTTTATAGACAGCGTCGTAATAACGATTCACTCTCCCCTCCGACAGCGGCCCGGGATGCCCTCCCCCAGGCCGCTGTTCTTTTTTGCGCAATTCGCGTGACTCTTTTCAGGTCGCAACCAGCGGCGCCGCGATCAGCTTGCGAATCTGTCCCTGCATCATCGCAATTTCCGGATTGCGCTGGATCGCATCGAAGTACGCGCGCGCGAATCCCTCGCCCGTTTCCGCCGGCGTCAGCAGCGTCTTCACCTGATCGAGCAACACCTTGGCCGACTCCGCCGTCAGAATGTTCTCCGTGTCTTCCATCTGCTCGTCGATCTGAACGACCAGCTCGGACAGCCGATGCACCCAGTCGAACGATGGGTCGTTGATGATGACCTGCAAAAACTCGGCCGGCGTGACGACGCCGTGCGCGCGCTCGTACGCGATGCGCTGATCGTCAAGCAGCGCCTTGTGCAAGCGCAGCAATTCGTGCCGAACGTCGGTCAGTTTCTTGAAAATCGGGCTCATGATGTCTGCTCCGTCGAAGTGAACGAGCTCCTTCAACTATAGGGGCAGATGCCCTAAGATTTCGCCTCCCATGGCGGAAACCTTGCGCTCCACTACCGAGTCGGAAGAGGCGTTTGCGCGGGCGCTGCAAGTCATGCCGGGCGGCGTCTCGTCCCCGGTACGCGCGTTCAAAGCCGTCGGCGGAACGCCGCTGTTCATCAAGGAAGCCGAAGGCTGCCGCGTCACCGACATCGACGGCAACGAATACATCGACTACGTCGCCAGCTACGGGCCGATGATCGTCGGGCACGCCAACGAGCGGGTCGTCGCCGCCCTTTCCAAAGCGATCGGCCGCGGCACGAGTTTTGGCGCGCCGACCGAAGGCGAGATTGCCCTGGCGGCGGAAATCGTCGCCGCGCTGCCCGGCGTCGATATGGTGCGCTTCGTCAACAGCGGCACCGAGGCGACGATGTCCGCCATCCGCCTCGCCCGCGCCGCGACGAAACGCGATCTCATCATCAAATGCATCGGCTGCTACCACGGCCACGCGGATCAACTGCTGGTCGAAGCCGGCAGCGGCGCGCTCACGCACGGAACGCCCTCCAGCCCGGGCGTCCCCGCGTCGACCACCGCGACCACGATCAGCATCCACTACAACGATCTCCCCGCCGCCCGCGCCGCGTTTGAAAAATATTCCGGCCAGATCGCCGGCATCATCATCGAACCGGTCGCCGGCAACGTCGGCGTGATCGTGCCGCAGGACGGCTATCTCGCCGGCCTGCGCGAGCTCTGCACGCAGCACGGCGCGATGCTGATCTTCGACGAAGTGATGACCGGCTTCCGCGTCGCCTGGCGCGGAGCGCAAACTCTTTTTCATATCAAGCCTGACATCACCTGTCTCGGCAAAGTGATCGGCGGCGGGCTGCCGGTCGGCGCCTATGCGGCGCGGCGCGAATTGATGGAGCTCGTCAGCCCGGTGGGCCCGATGTATCAGGCCGGCACGCTCAGCGGCAATCCGCTGGCGATGGCGGCCGGCATCGCGACGCTCGAAATCCTGAAAGAACCCGCCGCCTACGAGCGTCTCGAAACCCTCAGCAGCCGCCTCGAAGCCGGCCTGCGCGAAGCGGCCGACGAATCAAAAATTCCCGTCGTCATCAACCGCGTCGGCTCGATGATCTGCCCCTTCTTCGTCCCCGCCTCCGGTCAGAAAGTGACGAATTACAAAGAGGCGACCGCCTCCGACACCGCCCGCTTCGCAAAATTCTTCCACGCCATGCTCGAGCGCGGCGTCTACCTCCCGCCGAGCCAGTACGAATCCTGGTTCGTCGGCCTCGCCCACGACAACGCCGCCATCGACGCGACCATCGACGCCGCCCGCGCCGCGTTCAAGCTGATTTCGGCGTAATCACTCCCACCGATAGCCCATCAGCTTCTCCAGCGCGAACAGGAAAACTTTTCCGTTCCCCATCGCGCCGTAAGAAAAAGTGTATTTGCCTGAACGCGAGTACCACTTCGCATCCTTGTGCTTGAACGAAAAATGCCCGCCGCCGAGACCGACCGACGCGATCTCCTCCGCGGTCACGCGCTGCGGGGCTTCGCCGAAATGAAACTCGAGGAATCCCGGCCCGACGCGGACCACGCGGCGTTTGTCGATGCGGAACGCGATCGAGCCCTCGTCCTTCAGTTGCTGCTGCGCGCGGGCGAGAAAATGTTCGCTCCAGGCATTCTCGGCGGCGTTGGCGAAGTGCCAGGCGTCGCCCGGCTTCGGTGGCGCGTTATTGCCGCGGTGTTGCCCCTTCACGCGCAGCAGCCGCTTGCCCGCGGCGTCGGTCCAGTCGTAGTCGTAGGCCGTGTGGGTGTAAACGCCGTTCAGGAATTGCCGCGTCTGCGCCGCGTGAACCTCGGCGGCGTCATCGAAAAGCAGCAGCTCGATCTTCGGCGTCGCATTCCGGCTGCGCGTCAGCGTGTAACGGATGGCGCCGCGCTCGCCGACGTAGGTGCAGCGCGCCTTGAACCGCGTGACGAACATCGCGATGGCGGCCGCGATCGCGGCCATGATGTAGCCGATGATCACCAGCGACTCGCCGTCTTGTCGCCGCATCCCCGAGGCCGCCCACATGCACGCCGCGACGACTGCGCCCGCGGCAAGAAGCGCGATGATCAGCCGGACGATGAAAGGCAGGCCCCCTTTGCCCTGCTTCAGCGAAGACTCCGCGGAGATGACAGTTCCAATCTGCGGCGGCGGCGGCGCGAAGAAATCGGCCGCGTACTCGCGGGCCCGGTCGCGGTGGTCCGGGATTTTCTCGATCTCGACGGGTTGCGCGGGAGCCGCAGCGATCGGCGCTGTTGTCGTCATGGCGGCACATTCTAACAAGTGTGCTGTCGAGCGATTCGTTACGTGAGATGAACCACGGCAGGAGCATCCCGCGCGCGCTTGGGCCTTCCGGGAAATTCAGGGCGCAGAAATTTCGGTCCAACCCTTTACTTTCCGCATGATTGGAGTATCTATACGCGCATCGGGGTTCGTACATGCGGGGCGGTGCATCCATCCGGGCACGGATGCCGCCCCCACAAGCTAAACCAGACGGGTCGGCGGATGCCGATTCGGAGTTCGCCCGGAAGCACACGGAGGTGCAGCAATGGCACGCCGGTTTTTCCTCACAGCCGCAGCCGCGGTTTCCCTCACGCTCGCTTCGCCGATCTTCCTCGCGCCGTCGATGGGACAGGTCGTCCCCCCGCCGGTCGAGAATTCGCGCAACAGCGCTGAGTGCGTCATCAACGCCGACAACGTCTACGTCCGCAGCGGCGCCGGGGAGAATTACTACCCGACGATGAAGCTGGGCAAGGGGACGAAAGTCACGGTCATCGGCGAGAAGTTCGACTGGCTGAAGATCGTTCCGCCGGAAGGCAGCTTCTCCTATGTCGGCAAGCACTACGTCGAGAAGACGGGTGAAAACGCCGGCAAGGTCAACCGCGAGAACGTCAACGTTCGCGCCGGCAGCGTGCTGACCGTCGTCAAGACCACCGTGCAGGCGCAGCTCGCGCCGGGGCAGGAAGTGAAAATCCTCGGCGAGGCGGACGAGTACTACAAAATCGCCCCGCCCGCCGACGCCGCGGTCTACGTGAAGAAAGATTCCGTCGAGGTGTTGCGCGTGATGCCGCAGGTCGCCGCGGTTGCCGCGCCGGTGGCGACGCCGCAGCAGCCGCAGACGGATGGGCAATCCGCGCCCGCGGAGAAACCCGTCGCTGAGGTGACGTCACCCGGCGGGCTCGATCAGACGCAGCAGCCGCTGACCGCGGAGAATGTCGCGGATGCGACGACGCGCCCGTCGGATCCGCAGGTCGCGTCGGGCCAGGCCGCACCGTCGACGCAGCCGACCGCCGAAGTGCGCTTCGACAAGCTCGAGGCCGACTTCGACGCCGCCAGCGCCAAGCCCATCGAGCAGCAGCCGGTCGCCGAGATGCTCCAGAGCTACCAGCAACTGATCAAGGACCCGCAGCTTCCCGAATCGATGCGCCGCGTGGCGGACTACCGCTCGCAAGTCCTCAAGGTCCGCGCCGAGGCGCGCGACCAGTTCGTCGACATGCAGAAGAAGCGGGAGGACTCGAAGAAGAAAATCGAGGCCTACCAATCCGAGCGCGAAGAGATCGCCCAGCAGATCCAGAAGACCGACGTCAAGATCTACACCGCCGTCGGCACCCTGCGGACCAGCAGCATCCAGCACGGCACGCTGGCGCTGTACCGCCTGACCGATCCGCAGAACGGCCGAACCGTCTGCTACCTCCGCAGTGAAGATCCGAAGTACGGCGGGATGATCGGGCGCTTCATCGGCGTGAAGGGCGACCTCGCCACCGACCCGTCGCTGGGCCTGAAGGTCGTCACGCCGACGGAAGTAAAGGACGTCGACCCGAACGAACTGTTCCGCGGCGTCGGCTCACAGATCGTTCCGCCCAGCCTCCTGCCGCAAGGCGTCGCGCAGCAGGCGAGCGGGAACGAATAGGTTTTTCGAACAGACGAATCCGATTTACTCGGGTGCGTGGGAAGCGCCGCGGTCGAATCCGCGGCGTTTTTCGTTGCGCGGATCGTTGCGCGCGTCTCTCGGGGAATCGCGCTTACCGAAAGACATCCCCGCGCATGAAGTGATACATGAAAACCCCCGCCGCCACCGCGACATTCAGCGAATCAGTGCCATGATGCATCGGAATCGTCACACGACGATCGCACAACTCCTCCCATCCCCGCGCCAAGCCCTGCGCCTCGCCGCCGAATACGAGCCCGAGCTTCTCCCCGCGCTTCGCATGCTCCAGCGGCTCGGCCACAGGGGGGGCGTCCAGCACCGTCGCAATCATCTCAACGCCCCACTCGTCGCGCAGGCGGCGCATGTCGCGCGCGAGGTCGTCGCTCTGGAGCAACGGCAGCCGAAAGATCGTCCCCATCGACACGCGCACCGACTGCCGCCAGAACGGGTCGTGACAGCGCTCGCCGAGGACAAGCGCATCCGCGCCGAACCCCGCGGCGATGCGAATCATCGAGCCGAGGTTCTCGGCATTGGCGATGTCCGGGCAAATGACCAGCGTCAATCGCTCGCGCCCCCCCTTCGGCACGACCTGCTCGAGCGTCATCGGCTCCTTCCGCCGCGCGCAGGCGAGCACGCCGGAATGAAACTTCAGCCCGAGGATTTCGTTCATCAGCGATTGCGGAACGACATAAACCGGCACGTGCTCCGGAACGATCGCCGCCATTTCCGCCGCCCGGCGATCGGCCAGCATCACCGAGTCGATCGGAAAATCGCTGTCGAGCAATCGACGAACGAGGTGCTCCCCCTCCGCAATAAAATGCCGCCCGCGCCGTTCCAGCTCCCGGTCCTTCAGATTCCGATAAAGCGCCACGCGCGGATCGTCGAGAGATTCAATGCAGATAATGCCCATCTCAATCACTCACACGGCCATAAAGTGGTCATAAAGGGGAGTGACCCCTTTATGACCGCAGAATCACGATGATGCCAATGACCACCGTCAGTTCGATGAGCGTGAAGGCCCGTCTTCCGCGCGCTAGTGCTGGTTTGCCCACGTGAAACCTTCCTTAACCGAACCGAAGGCATCATGCCGGGTTGCGGCCTCGCCGCCGAACCGCATACGCGACGGCGGCAACGAGCAGGAGACCGGCAACCACCGCAAGACCGGTGTTTCGCCGTCGGTTGTTCGGCTGGAATGGATCTTTCGCTGTCGCGAAAACTTCCTTCGCGGTCTGATCGGGGCGCTTTGTCAATCCGGTGTCGGAGTCGAATACCGGCAGCAACTCGAGTTTCCCGTCGGCTGCGACGCGGTAGGCCGTTTGCGTACGAGCGTCCAGCACGTCCGCCCCGGGGACAAAGTCCACTGCAAGGTCCGCATCCCGCACCTTGTTCCGCAGGAAGCTGCTGACTTCATACTCATCACGGCTGCCGTTGCCGGCTTTGACTGAGTTGTTTCGCACCTGCGTGGCGCGTGTGGGCACCCACAGGCCATCGGCCTGCGTCGCACCGCTGACCTCGGTATCGCTGAAGCCGCGGTCATCCGCGCCAGATTTAACGTCGTACCGCTCTTTCACCAACATGAAGTCGCGTTGGGGATCAAGCCACAACTGAAAGGCCGCATCCTGCTCAGTCTGCAACTTGAGATAAAGTAAAGTCTTGCCTTGGTCATCAACCGCGCGCACGTCGAGCGGCCGCTTGTGTACGGAGTGATAAATGTCCAGCCACTCGGACCGGAGTTTGCCGACGTACCCCACACCCTTTATCGGCGTGAGCACGCGAAAGCCCAGGATCTCGTTGTAACGCGTCTCGTTGACCAGCGCTAGTTCAGTGTCCGCGATCCTGCCGGTATTCCGACCGTCCGTGCGCAGGTGGCGCGATCGACGTACGGTTCCGTCCCAGCTCGACCAGGTTTGTTCGCGCTGCTCCCCTTTGCGCGTGGGATTGACGTGTATGAACGTCTTGGGACCGAGCCGGCGAAGCTCGACGGAATCAACTCCGAACGCCTTCCCAGCGGTGCCCTCATCACCGACAAGCGAGATGACGCATTTCAAACTATAAGAAAAATTCTCCAACTGACTTTCGCGTGACCGAAGCGCCGCCAATACGAACTCGTAGCGATCCTTCTCGCCCAGAGCGTTAAAAGCGCGGCTATCGAACGGTACCGGCTGCGCACCTGCCGCGCCCGCGCAGAAGAGGTACGTTGCAGCCAGAACCGTCGACGCGAAGATTTTGACGTTGCGATACACGCGTGACCCTCAATTACGGGCTATGGCAATCGCGGACGTAGCACTCGCCGCACGGTCATAAAGGCGCGGTCATAAAGGGGTCACTCCCCTTTATGACCGCATATTACTCCGGCCGTCTCGGTTCGGACCGATGTTGTTAACCAATCGCAAGCTTGAAACAATCGGCGGCGCCAATCGTCGCCTTGCAGCGAAATCGCGTCGGCGGGCGAGCGGCCGGCGGGATGATTTGAGACGTTTTCAGCGTCGCCGAGTGGTCGGCCGAGTGTTCACCAGATAGTTAACCGTTTAGGCGGACGTCGCCTAAGTCCTTATTTTTCACGCGACACTCGCCTAACTCCCGGCCGGGCCGGGAATAAAAAACGCCTCGGCCCGGACCGGCCGCCGCATTTTTCGAGGCGCGGATGAGTCCAAAGTCGTCGGCGACATAAAACGCGGCCAACGCGTCCGGCGTGGCGGCAATCACCCTCGGCGCTTTTTCATTCGCCGCGCGCTTCGAGCTTGATTGCCTGGTGCGCGATGTCCGTGCGGTAGTGCATTCCCTCGAAATGGATCTGCTTCATCGCGTCATACGCGCGCTTCTGCGCGGCGGCGATGGTGTCGCCCATCGCGGTGACGCCGAGCACGCGGCCGCCGTCGGTGACGAGCTGATCGCCCTCCATCCGTGTGCCGCTGTGGAAGACTTTCACGTCGCGCATCGCGTCGGCGTTCTCAATTCCGGTGATCGGCAGACCCGTCGGATATTTTCCGGGATAACCCTTGCTCGTCGCGACGACGCAAACCGCCGGGCGCGGGTCCCATTTCAATTGCACCTTGTCGAGGTTCCCCTCCGCCACCGCGAGCATCACCTCGAGCAGATCGCTCTTGAGGCGCATCATCAGCGGCTGCGTTTCCGGATCGCCGAAGCGGCAGTTGAACTCCAGCACCTTCGGCCCGTTCAGCGTGAGCATCAGACCGGCGTAAAGGACGCCGCGATACTTGATGCCGTCGCGCACGAGCCCGTCGACGATCGGCACGAGCACGTCGCGCTCGACCGCGCGCATCGTCGCATCGGTGATGACCGGCGTCGGCGTGTATGCGCCCATGCCGCCGGTCATCGGACCTTTGTCGCCGTCATCGACCGGCTTGTGGTCCTGCGCCGGCTCCATCAGGTAGATGTTCTTGTTATCGACGAAGGCGAGGATCGAACATTCCGGCCCGCGCAGCATCTCCTCGATCACCACGCGCTCGCCCGCGGCGCCGAACGATTTCTGCCGCATGATCAGGTTGATCGCTTCGATCGCCTCGGCGGTGTTGCGGGCGATGGTGACGCCCTTCCCTTTCGCTAGACCGGACGCCTTGATGACGACAGAACCCTGGTGCTTTCGAACGTATTCTTCCGCGGCGGATGGATCCGTGAACGAGCGCGCTTCCGCAGTCGGCACCGCCTGCTGGCGCATTAGCTCCTTGGCGAACCATTTGTCCGCCTCGATCTGCGCGGCGTCCTTTGTGGGACCAAAGACCTTCACGCCCGCCGCCATCAGATGATCCGCCAGCCCGGCGGCGAGCGGATCTTCCGGGCCGATCACGACGAAGTCGATCGCGTTCAGCCGGACCATTCTCGCGACGGCCTTGAAATCCATCGGATCGCCCGGGATGCAATCCGCCACCTGCGCGATGCCCGGATTCCCCGGCATGGCAAAGAGCGCCGTCACGCGCGGCGACTCCGCCAGCCGCCACGCCAACGCATGCTCCCGCCCACCGCCGCCAATCACGAGCACTTTCATATCGGCGGCGACTGTACCCATGCCCGCGCTCGATGCAATCGGACGTCACGACATGTCGTCGGTTGACACGCGATTAGGCGGGTCTACACTGATCAGTCTGCGAGATGTTTTTGTCCGGGGCGTAGCTCAGCTTGGTTTAGAGCGCTTGACTGGGGGTCAAGAGGTCGCAAGTTCAAATCTTGTCGCCCCGATTTTCCGTGACTAACGAAACGCCTCCGCTGGCCAGCGCCAGCGGAGGCGTTTTTATTTGGTCCGATGGCGCGCGCGGCTCTCGCTTCAGGCGAGCAAGTCCAGGAGGTAGAGGAAGTTCGACGACGAACCCGGATTCAGCAGGTTGGAAACATTGTAAAGCATGTTTCCGAGAATGAGCCCGTCGCCGGTACGACTGCTCATCCCCAAATGGATACTGCTGGTCGCGCCGTTCAAGCCCAGCACGCCGGCGCTGGTCGGCGGATTCGTGCCGGTCGGCGACATGATGCCCAAGTCCAGGAACGACATCGTCGCGCCGGCCGCGGGGTTGATCAGCGTCGGATTCGCCAGCGTCTGATACGCCGGCGGCAGCGCGGTGAGCACACTTGCCGGCAAGGACAGCGCCCCGGCGTTGAACACCCCCACCACCTTGGCCAGCAGCGCACTCACGTTGCCGCTCACGCCGCCCAGCGCCGACGGCGTCGTGCCCATCGTGTTCAGCATGGTGCTGTAGACGTTGCCGAGTACGTTGCCGTTGCCCGTATGCGCCGCGGCGTTGACGACGATCGCATCGGTCTTCAAACCCAGCCCGAGCAGATCGAGGTTCAGCCCCGGCACGGTCACGCCCAGCACGTTGCTCGGATCGATAGTCTGCGCCGGCACCTGCGCCGGCGCAATGCTGGGAACCTGCGCATTGAGGTTGCTCAGCATCTGCTGAAGCTGCGCGTTGATGACGGAAGTGTCGACCTGCCCCGGCAGCGGCGGGTTGAACAGATTCGCCAGGCTGGTGAGCACGTTGCCCAGCACCAGCCCGTCGCCCGAGTGGGCGATCAGCGTCAGGTGGATCGGGCTCGTGTCCACCTGCGCGCCGGTCAGGTCGATGTGCACCGGCGCGACGGTGGCGTCCAGGATTTGCGTCGTCGCTGTGGGGGCCGTGTCAAACACACCCGAGCCGATCACGCCTCCGCCAAGCGAGAGGTCTGCCGAGTTTGCGAGATTGGCGACCGTCGCTAGCACATTGTTCACCGCGCCGCTCAGGCCACTGAGATTGAGCAGGCTGGTGTAGCCGCGCAGCACGTTGCCCAGCAGATCGCCGTTGCCCGACTGCGCGGTCAGCTTGACCGTGATTTCGTCGGTGTGGACCTCCAGGCCCAGCAGGTTCAAGTCCAGCGGCGGCAGCGTGAGGGTGAAGAGCTGCTTCGAAGATGTCGGCACGGGCGACAGGTAGCCGGTGATCGGGCCGACGCTGCTGGTGCTGTTGGAGGCGAGCTGCCGCATCAGCGAGATCAGCGACGCGGGCCCGCCGGGGTTGGTCAGGTTCGCCGTGTTGTACAGCAGATTGCCCAGGACTTGCCCGTCGCCGGTAACGGCGTGCAGTTGTGCGTTGACGTTGTTGCTCGCGACGCTCAGGCCCAGCAGGTTGACAGTCGCGGGCGCGCTCGCCGGAGAGGAAAGCGCGAAGTCGAGGATCGGCGCCGACGAGCCCGCGGGCGAAAAGAGGTTTGGCGCGAGCAGCGCCTGCATCGCCGGCGAAAGCGCGCTGATCGCCGCCGGTGGCAGCGTCAGCGAGGAGCTATTCAGCGCACCGAACACCTTGGCCAGCACCGCGTTGGCGGTGTTGCTCATCTGGGCCAGCTCTTCCGGCGTGGCGGACCGATCGCTCAGCGCCGTTGTCCAGACGTTGCCCAGCAGTTGCCCGTTGCCCTCTTGCGCGGAGGCGTCGAAGATCACCGGGTCGGTTTGCAGCACCATCCCCAGCAGGTTCACATCGATCGCCGGTACCGCGAGCGTCAGCACATTCCCAGCGCTGGACGGCACCGTCGGAACGTCCGCCGCCGCGATCGACCCGAGCTGCGCATTGAGCTGGCCCAGAACGTTCGACAGGTTCGCGTTGATTACGTCGATGTCGAGCGACTCCGGCAGCGGCGGGTTGAACAGGTTCGACAGCATCATCAGCGCATTGCCAAGCACCAGTCCGCTGCCCGCGTGCGCCGAGACCGACAGCCGCACGGGGCTCATGTCGATCTGCACGCCCAGCGTATCCAGGTGAGTCGGCGCGACGAACAGCTCCAACACCTGCGTGGTCGAAGCTGTGGCAGTATCGAATGCACCCGGTGCGATTCCGGCGAGCGAAAGATCCGTGGAGTTCACCAGATCCACCGCCTTGGCCAGCACATTGTTCATCGCGTTGGTGGCGTCAGTGGTGTTGAGGATGTTGCTGACGCTATTAAGCAGGTTGCCGACGAGCTTTCCGTCGCCGGACTTGCTGGTGATCGTGATGGTGATTGGGCTGGTTTGCACTTCCAGGCCCAGCAGATCGAGATCGAGCGGCTTGAGCGTGACGCTCGTCAGCACGTTGCCGGTGGGAGTGGGAACGGGAGGGGGCGTCGGCGTGGGACCTTTGAAGTCGCCGGCGACGGGAATCGAATTGATGGGACCGAACACGAAGGTGCCCACATCCGCCGCGCCCGCCGACGCCGTCTGCCGCACGGTCCAAGTCGCGGTCCTTGGAGTGACCGCTGCGATGCCGTCTTTGTTGTCGCCGTTCCAATCCCCGACGACGGGCAGCGTATTCCTGCTGCCGAAATTGAACGTACCTGCGTCGGCGCTGCCGGCGGACGCGGTCTGCCGCAACGTCCAGGTGGCCCTGGCGGGATCGAACGTGCCGATGCCGTCCTTGCCGTCGCCGTTCCAGTCGCCGGCGACAGGAAGCGCGTACTTGGCGCCGAACCTGAAAGTTCCCGCGTTCGCGGGTCCCGCCGAGGCGCCCAGCCGCAACGACCATTCCGCCTTGTTCGGGTTATAGACGCCGATGTCATCGCGACCATCGCCGTTCCAGTCGCCGACGACCGGAAGCGTTCCACGCTGTCCGAAGACGAACACGCCGGCGTCCGGCGTTCCGGCGGACGCGCCGTAGCGCAGCGACCAGGTTGCCGTGGAAGGATTGAAAGTGCCGATGTCGTCGCGACCGTCGCCGTTCCAGTCACCGACGACCGGCAGTTTTGCGCCGAACTGGAACGTCGCAACATCCGCGGGCCCCGCCGATGCGGTGGAACGCAATGACCACGCTGCGGTGCGCGGCACAAACGACCCGATCCCCGAAGCCAGAAGCTTGCGTTTCTCCAGCGCTTCCAGCAGGTACGGACTGCGGCTACCGTCAGACGTCTTGTTTCGCATTGATGCCCTCCGAGGTGAACCGGCGAAGGATGCTAACGGCCGAAGATGTTCTGCGCCAAGGAAAAACCAGGCCGGCAGGCTTACTGTGAGCACAACCACTGATCCAGCGCGGCAACGTCGACGGTAAGGTGGTCCAGACCGCTCAGCGCTCGATCAACGGCGCGAGGGCAATCATTTTGATGGGGCCGTGGCGGGCGCGGCCGTCTTGCCCGCGGCGTACATCAGCACCTTGCTCATCAGTGTTGTCGCCGTCGACGGCTCGTATCCGATGATGCCGTCGACCGGCTGGCCGACCAGGCCGACGCTCAAATCTTCCTTGCTATAGATCACTGCGATTCGGCCGGCTTTGGTGATGCCGCGCAACTGCGGGACGTTGATCAATCCGAGCTTCGCGCGGGCGAAGCGACGATAGCCGATCTCGCGGAGCGGTTTGCCGTCGGCGCTGTAGATCGTGTTGGCGGGCGGAAGCGCGTTGTCGAGCTGCTTCGCGTCGGCGCCGAACATCTCGGCCAGTTCCTTCTCGACCGATGCTGCGAACCCGCCCGATCCGCCGGCCGCGTCGACGATCAGGGTGCCGCCGCCGTTCACGAAGCGCTTGATCTCTTCGCGCTCCGGCGGCGTCAGGGCGAATTCGACGGTTCCGGTGAGATGCGCGACGTCGAATCCGTCGAGCTTCGCCGATTCAAGGCTGATCATTTCCACCGCGAGCTCGCCCTGCGACGCGTTGTGCATGACCGCCGCCAGCCGCCGCCACCCGCCCGGCTCGGGATCAAAATTGCCGTTGTACTTGATGCGGGCGACTTTGATCGGCTTCGAGGGCTTGGCCTTGGGATCCGGCGTCACGATGTACGAGTCGCCGCCGCGGGCGCGCATGCCTTCCTTGTCGACGGCGTAGAGAAAGAGGTTGGTCACGAACTGGAACAACTCTTCCTTGGTCCGGGTTTCCTTGAGCTGCCATGCCCGCCCGGCGTCGGCGGTGGGAAGCAGGATCATCAGCTCGCGCGCGCCGTTTCGCTGGCTGACGATCGCGGGCTTGCGCTTCCACTTGGCGCGGTCGAACATCTGATTCGCGTAGATCGGATGCGCCTCGGGCAGCGGTGAAAATTCGTACAACGGAAACAGCTTCTGCCCCAGCGCCTTGAACGAATTGGTAAACGCCGGCGACGCGCAATCGGCGTTGCCCAGCACGATCCCGCCCTGCTCGATGAACATTTTCAGCTTCTGTTCATGCTCGGGCGTCAGCTTGATCGTTTCGTTGCCGGCCATGTAGAGGATCGGCGCATCGTGCAGCTCCTCGACCGGCGCGTTGAGGTTGACAACCTGCCAGTTGACCTCGCGCTCGAGCTCCTGCCCGGTCCAGCGCGCGATATTGGCGACGTCGCGCGGGCGCTGATTCCAATTCGCCTGCTTCTCGCTGCTGGCGGAATAATCGAGCTTGTTCATCAGCACCGGCGCCGAGCCGCGCGACAGGAACAGCAATGCCATCGACGTGCTGAAGTGCGGCATCCCCTCCTCTTCGGGCCAGGATCCGTCTTCGCGCTGCGCTTTCACCAGCCAACTCGCCCCCTTCTCGTACCAGTTGATGTCCCCAAAATATTTGAGCCCGCCAGCGAGCCCGACGCGCTCGATGGCGTAGATGGTCGCGTACGGGTAGCGCGGGTGGGGGGTCTTGGCGAAGTCGTCCGTCAGCCACTTGACCCCGCGCTCGATGTTGGGACTGCTGATGTTTCCCTTGCAGAGGATGCCGTCATTCGCGTGCAGGTATTCCTGTGTGATGAACAGCGTCGCCACGCCGACCGCGGTCATGCCGCGTGTACTGGCGATGTTGCGGTTCGCCTGGTACGCCCACCCGCCGCTCGCGTCCTGGTGCGCGATCCAGGAGGTTTCGACCAGGTTCCAGTAGGTGTTGGGGATCTCAACGCCCATCTGCGCCGCCGCCCAGATGCCGAGCACGCCGTATTGCGAAGCGCTGTGGTCGTACTCGTCCGTGCGCGGGCCCGGGTTGTAAAAGTAAAACCCCTTTCCCTCCCCCTTCTGCTTGATCGAGGAGAGGAGGACTTTCGCATCCTGCGCCATCGCCGCGCGCACGTCCGGCTTGGGCGGGAGCATCATCCACACCTGGCAGCGCACGCCGAGCGCGTACGTGCCCGTGGTTTTGTTCTTCTTGAGATAGTCGATCGCCGGGGCGAGCCGCTCGTCGTTCGGACTTTCA
>JAXDMN010000381.1:0-4928 GCA_034666045.1 Phycisphaerales bacterium
AGCGTCCCCGTTGCGCCGGGCGGCGTCGGTCCACGCCTGGTTCACCGCGATGATCCGGCCGCTGCCGTCGAGCACCGCGATCAACTCCTTCAGCGACCCGAGCACCGCGCGGTTCAACGCCTCACTGTGCCGCAGCGCATCCTGGAGCGTGCGCTGCTCGGTGACGTCGATGACGGCGGCGAGGACGCTGTCGACACTCGTGACCGGCGGCAGCGAGATCGTGAACATGCATCGCCGCACCGCCCCGCGCATCGTACGAATCGTCGATTCGCGCTGGAATTGCCCGCGCTCCTCCATCAGGTCGGCCAGCTCGTCGACGAACTCGTCGAACGTCTCCGGCGTGAACAGCTCGGCGAACTTCGTGATCAGGTGCGCGCGGCTGTCGGCCTCGGTGAGGCGCACCGCGGCGTCGTTGACGTTGCGCACCGTAACGAGGCCGGCGCAGCGGGCGACGAACTCAGGATGCGCGCGCAAGTACGCCCGAATATCCGCCACGCCCCCTGCCTTCAGCTCATCCATCGCCGTCTTCGCCCGCGAGAAATCCGATTCCCACATGGCGACGGCGGCGGTTTCGAAGATGCTGCGGTAACGGCGCTCGCTCGATTCCAGCGCGCGCTCGGCGAGCTTGCGCTCGTGCACGTCGATGCAGCAGCCGATGTATCCCTGGTAGGTGCCGTGCGCGTCGAAGCGCGGCAGCGCCTGGTTGAAGAACCAGCGGTACTCGCCGTCCGCGCCGCGCATGCGGAACTCGACCGACACCGGCCGCGGGTCCTTGAACGCGGTCGCAAACGCGCCGGACGCGGCTGTGACGTCGTCCGGGTGAACCGGCGCGGACATGTCGGCCGTGAGCTGCTCCAGTGGAAGGCCGTGATAGTCGCGCAGCGGCTTGTTGATGAATTCGATCGATCCGTCGGGGCGGAGCATGTAGATGAAGGTGGGAACGGAGTCGGCGATGTTGCGGAAGCGGGCCTCGCTTTCGCGCAGCGCCTCGGAGGCCTCGATCAGCGGCGTCACGTTCGCGTGCGCGATCACCGCGCGGCGAACGCCGTCGTGCAGGAACGGCGTGACGCGCATGTGAAACCAGCGATTCGTCTCGCTGCTATGACACGGGTAGAGCGCGCGAAATTCCTCCTGCTGTCCGCCGAGCACGCTGCGGATCCCCGCGCGCACTGCCTGAGGGTCAGGCCCGCCTTGCACGTCGTCGCGCCAGCCATCGAAATAATTCCGACCAACCGCGTAGTCTGGGAAGGTCAACCCATTCTCATCGCCGAAGCGCCGCCAGCGCTCGTTCACCGTGAGAATCGTGCCGCTCGGCTCGAGCACCGCGATGTGCGCCGACATCGCATCGATTGCCGGCTGAAGGATCACGCGCGCGTCGATTGAGTTCGAATCCGCCGCTCCCAGCTCATGCTGGTCAGTGGAAGCCGCGGTGATGGTGCGCGTCGTGCGATTTTCCTTGCCCATTCGTCTGCCTTGCCGAGCGATTATTGTCAGGCGGGCAGGAATTTCCTAACACGATCCGGGATTCCCGCCATAACCATCGCGCGGCGCAGGCCAGGCGAGGATGAACAACAGCGTGCCGATCGCGGCGGCCACGAGCATCGCGGCGAAGCCGTAGTTCCAGTTGTAACGTTCGACCAGCGCCCCAAGACCCCAGCCGGAGAGGATGCCGCTGGCGTAACCGAACATGCCGGTGAGCCCGACCGCCGTCGCGGCGGCGCGCTTGGTTGCGAGATTGGCGACGGCGATGCCGACCAGCGCCTGCGGGCCGTAGATGAAAAAACCGGCCGCCATCAGTGTTGCCGTGGAAAGCAGCACTTGCTTCGATGGCACGAGCCAAAAAAGTATGATCGCCGCGGCGCAGCAGATCATGCAGATGACGCAGGTCCGCGCGCCGCGTCCACCGAAGAGCCGGTCGGTGATCCACCCGGCCGCCAGCATGCCGACGACGCCCGCGACCTCAAACGCCGCCACCATCCAACCGGCGTGCGCGAGCGTGACGCCCTTCGCTTCCTTCAACAGCGTCGGCCCCCAATCAAGCACGGAATAGCGGATCGTGTAAACGAAAAAATTCGCGCCCGCGAGGATCCAGATGTACCTATTGGCGAAGACTTTTTCCCGCAGGAAAGTTCGGTCTGCGGTTTCCGGCGCGCCGGGATCGCACGTACCTTCCACTTCCGGCAATCCGACCGACGCGGGCGTGTCGCGCAGGAAAATCAGCAACATCACTGCCACGACGATCGCGATCGTCGCGGGGACGAAGAAGCAGAGCCGCCAATTGTTGTAGTGGTCGACGAGGTAGCCGCACAGGATCACGACCGCGCCCGCGCCAAGCGAGTGCGACGTGTTCCAGAGCGACATCTTCGTCGCGAGCTCCTTCGGCGAAAACCAGTGCGTAAGCAGCCTGGCGCACGGCGGAAAGCCCATGCCCTGCACCCAGCCGTTCGCCATCCAGAAGATCCCGAGCCAGATGACCGTGCTGCTCATGCCAAAGCAGATGTTGAGGATCGCTGAGCCGACCAGGCCGACGGCCATGAACCAGCGCGCGTTGCAGCGGTCGCCGAGGACGCCGTTGGCGAATTTTGACACGCCGTAGAGCAGCCCGTGCATCGTGAGAAACAGGCCGAGCTGCGACTTCGTGATGTGGAGCTGCGCCTCCATCACCGGCATGGCGACCGAGAGGTTTTTGCGGACGAAATAGAAGATGGCGTAGCCGACGATCGTCCAGAGCAGGATGCGCGGACGGTAATGCGCGTGGTCACGCATCCAGCAGTCCAATCCGATCGGCCAGATCGAGAACGGTGAATCGGCGGCGGATGTGGGAGGCGAGGCGGTGGCTCTTGCGCAGCCGCTCGGCGGAGATGCCGATTTCTTCAGGTCGCGTTGGTGCGCCGGCGGCGGCGAGCATCGTGGCGAGCTTCGCCGACGGGATAAGCTGTTCGATCAGCCGGCGCTTCAGGTCGGGCCAAGCGCTGCGCAGCTTTGTAAGCTGCGCGCAGAGCTCGTCGCGCCACGAATATTTCGCCCGCGTTTCCTCGATCGCCTTGTCGCGCAGCTCGGCGATGTCGAACAGCTCTCGGATCGATTTCTCCGTCGCCTCCCAGGTCGGCCACCGTGCGACGAGCACGCCGACATCGAGCTTTTCGATCGGCAGGTCGAAAATCCGCTCGTACAACCGTGCGATTGCCAGCGTGCCAATGCCGACCTTGAACCCGTGCGACGGCGCGGTCCCCGTGCGCTCGTCCACATGATGCTGCATGTCCCACAGATGACTGAATTGATGCTCCGCCCCCGACGCCGGGCGGCTCGATTGCATCGCCTGCATGGCGAAGCCGCCCATCATGAGGCCTTCGGTCAGCCGCATGATTGCATTGAGATCGCCCCGCCGCACGCCCGCCGGATCGGCAACCGCCGCGTGCAAGCCGCCCTGCACCGTCCGCCATGCGTGATCGTGAATCGGCTCGATGCCGAGCGCGTCGGCGACGATCCAGTCCGCGCCGGCGGTGATTTTCGCAAGCAGATCGGCGTAGCCGGAGGCTGTCAGCGCGTTCGGCGCCGCGCGGATGATGTCGATGTCGGCGACAACCGCGCGCGGCGCGGGACAGTCGAACGTCTGCTTCGATCCATCCTTCGTGATCGATGCGCCGTACGCCGTGTATCCGTCCATCGACGCCGCCGTCGCCACGCACAGGTACGCCCGACCGGTGCGATGTGCCGCGAGTTTCACGACGTCGTTGATCGTGCCTGCGCCGACGGCGATCGGGATGCGCTGATGCTGCGCGAGCGATTGCTCGAGCCGCTCGACAAACCTCCATTCGGCATGGAGATCCGAATCCGTGAAGACAAACGTTTCCGCGCCGAGCGCATCGGCGACCCGCCGCCCCGCCAGCGGAAACGTCTCCGCATCCGCCACCACGACCGCCGCCGCGCCGGGGAACTGTTCCCGAAACACCGCCGCCGTCGCGCCGAGCGCGCCGGCGGACAACTCCAATCGCCGCGTATCGCGCGCCGCTTTCAATGCCGCCGCCAACGCCGCCGACATCATTTGCCCTTGCCGTCAGCGTAATACTTCTTCACCACGTCCCACGTGACGTCCGGATGGTCCGTCGCGAACGACATGAACCCGAGATCGAGCAGCTTCCAATACACCTCGGGCGATTCCGCGCCCTTTCCATATGGCAACGTCTGGTACAGCAATCCGCGCTCACGAAATTCCTCGCCGCGCGCTCGCAAATAGTCGTCCGACTCCTTGAACAGGTTCGGCTGATCGCGCTTGATCGCGACGTCCTCGCGCAGGTGCGTGTGGATCTGCACCTGCGTCACGCCCGCATAATTTTCCGCCCGCACCGGCTCCAGCTTCTTCTCCAGCCCTTCGTCCGACGTCGACCCGATCCACAGCAGCGTCTGCGACTCCGGGATCAGCGCCTTCCACTGCTTGATTTCCGCGTGCTTGCTCGACGCCAGCGTGACCTGCCCCTCGATCTTCGCCGCGCGTACTTCCTTCGCGAGCTGCTCGAAGTCGACCTGCTTGATGTCGAGGTACATCCGCCGCTGCGGCTTGTCGGTCATGAGCGCGAAGATCTCCGACATCTTCAGAACGTGTTGCCCTTCGCCCACGTCGAGCTTTTGCAGCTCGGCGAAGGTGATGTCCTTGATCCCCTTCTTCGCCAGCTCGGGCGTGACGCCGACGACGACGCGCGCGAAATTGTTGTCGTGGAAGGCGACGATCACGCCGTCCTTCGTCGTACGAACGTCCGCTTCCGGCACGCAGTTGAGCTTCCAGCCGAGCTCGAACGCGGCGATCGTGTTCTCCGGCGCCAGCGCGCCGCCGCCGCGGTGCGCGTAGACCAGCGGGCGCGACGATTCAAAGAATGCGTGCCGCATCTGCTATAGAATCAATTCTATGGCGGCCATTGAGACCTTAGGCG
>JAXDMN010000382.1:0-11910 GCA_034666045.1 Phycisphaerales bacterium
CCGGGGCTTTCGCGCGTCAAATACTCCCCGAAGAACAACCTCTCAGTTGATTTGCAATCGCAAATCCGATTTCACTGCTCCTGCGCCGTCTTTGCCAGCATCTGATCGAACTGCTGCTTCTGTGCGACCCACTCGACGTGGCCGTCTGCGAATCCGACGTTCACGCCATCGCCGAAGTCCTTATGCGACTCGTAAATGACAACCGTGTCGCCGTTGGGCTGCTTCTGGACGGGCTTGATGTAGACATACGCGGGCTGGACGCTCGGCCTCTGCGGATTGGTCAGCAACCGCTTCACGTTCGGGCCGGCGAACTTGGTCATGCTCTTCTCGAGCTCCTTCATGTCCGCCGGCCAGGCGCCTTTGTTCTCGTTCGAGTGCATCAGGCAGGTCTGGAGGATCTGGCGGATGTTGCTGGAGGACTGGACGCGCAGCGCGACCTGCCGCGCGCGGGCGAGCGGCTCGCGCAAGGCGACGGCGACCTGGTTGAGGTCCTTGGTGTCCAGGCTCGACACGAGCTGGCTCCCCTGCGCCTGCGGGGTGATCAGGGTGATCAAATCATCCGGCAGCTTGCTCCCGGTCTGCTGGTTCAACATGATCGCCGAGACGATCAGCTCATGGGTCGACTTGGCGCTGGCGGCGTCGGTCGATTGCACGACCGCCTTGACGGTCGCGTTGGGCGGCGGGGTGGCGGCGACGCTGCCCCACTGGAAGTCCTTCGTGATCAGCGTGCTGGGCTTGCCGAGGATCATGGGCGGGACGTTTTTGGCGATCTGCTGGCGGAAGCCCTCGTCGAGCGCGAAGGCGAGCTTGATCGGCGCGGTTCCCGCCGCCTTGAACGCCGCCGTCAGGTCCGCGCGAGGCGCCGGCTTGACCGCCTTGACCGCGTTCACGCTGCCCGGCGCGCCCCAGATGACGCCGACGCCCGGCACGACGGTCGCCTGCGGCATGTTCGGGTTGGGCCTGCCGCGCGGCGGCTGCGGTCCGCCCGGCACCGGGATCAGCGCGGCCAGCGCCGCCGCCTTGTCGTCCGACACCGGGATGATCAGGACCGGACCGGTGCGCTGCATGGCGCGCGAGTCCATCAGGAGGTAAACCGATGTTGCGCCGGCGGCCTTGACGTCGTTGATCCACTTGGTCGCCTTGCCGAGGTCCGCCTTCACTTCGGCTTCCGGCGTCTGCAACTCGCCGGCGCCGGCGACGCCCGCCGCCTTGGCGAGGTTCATCAGGAAGCTCTCAATGGCCGCGCCGTCGACCTTCGTCAGATCCGCTTCGCCGGCGACGATGGTTTGGTCGGTGATGAACTTCGCAATCTGCCCGCGCGCGGGCGCGGCGGCGACGACGATGAAGCCGAGCAGGCAGATGAGGCTGAGCGTGAACGGTCGAAAGCAGGTGCGCATGGATCCTCCGCAGAACTATTGCCGCGCGGGCGGCTTCGGGACATCGACGGACACTTTTACGCCCGCCACGTTGCTTTTGCACGCGCTTTCGCGGCTAATGCGCTCGACGCAGTAATCGTGTCCGCGCCGACTCACATTCTCCTCGCCGCTTCTCCCGCGCTCATCAGCTACGTGATCGTCGGCCCGCTCGCGTGGATGCTCTTCGCCGCGCTGATGGCGCTGTCGTACGGCCGGATGAACCGCTTCCGCCGCCCGCGCCTGCCGCTGCCGGCAACTCCGCCGCAGGTCACGATCCTCGTGCCGGCGAAAGATGAAGGCGACGGCATCCGCGCTTGCCTCGAGCGCGTCCTCGCGCAGGACTATCCGAATTTTTCCGTCCTCGCCGTCGACGATCGCAGCACCGACGCGACGGGCGCGATCATGGACGAGCTGGCCGCCGCGCATCCCGACCGCCTGCGCGCCCTGCACATCCCGCCGGACGGCCTTCCGCCCGGCTGGCTCGGCAAGTGCAACGCGCTGCACACGGCTGCGGCGCACGCGAGCGGCGAATGGCTGCTCTTCGTCGATTCCGACGTCAAGATTGAGCCGGACGCACTGTCGACCGCCATAGCGCGCGTGCTCAATCGCGAGTACGACGCGCTCAGCATCATGACGCGGCTGGAGTGCGATAGTTTCTGGGAAAAACTAATCCTCCCGCTCGCCGCCGGCTCGGTTGGCGCGCTGACGCTGATGTCGCTGACGAATCATGACAAGCTCCCCGGCATCGCTTTCGCAAATGGGCAGTTCTTCCTGATTCGCCGCAGCGCGTACGAGGAAGTGGGGGGGCACGAGTCGGTGCGCGACAACATCACGGAAGATGTCGCGCTGATGCGGAACCTGAAGCGCGCCGGAAAGCGTTGCCGGCTTTACTACGGCCGAGACTTCGCCTCGACGCGGATGCACACGACGCTGGGCTCGATGTTCAGCGGATGGTCGCGGATCTACAGCGGGGTGACGCGCCGCCGGGCGCTGCCGATCGTCGCGGCGATGATGTTCGTCGCGATCTGCGGTCTTTCCGCGTACATCGTGCTCGCCCTGTCGCTTGCCGCCTTCGCGACGGGGCGCGGGCGCAGCGCATGGCTGCTCGCATCGCTGATCCACGTGACTGTCATGACGCTCACGCTGATGGCGATCTATCGCATGTCGGGAAACCAGAAGCGTTACGCGCTCGCCTTCCCGCTCGGCGGCGCGGTGATGCTGGCGATGTACGGCGCGGCGGTGCGCGCCTGTCGCACAGGAAAAATCGCATGGCGTGGGACGAGCTACACCGCCGGTTCGGCTACTTCGTCGCCGCCTGCGCCGGTTGCGTCGCGGCCGGCTGTGTCGCCGGCAGTGGAGCAGGAGCTCCCATGAGCGGCACCGGCGCCATCTCGCCCATCTTCGCCGGCGGGAGCATCTTCCCCTGGAGCGGAACGGGCGGCTCAATCATGTCGCCCATGATCGCGCGCGGGTTCGCTTCCGGCGGCTTCACGCAAACGGTCGGCGTCGATGACGACGAGGAAGACTTATCCGTCGGCGCCGCGTTCAGCCAGCGGGAGAACCCAAGCGGCGCCAGTGCCGCCGTCAGCACGACCGCCGTCGCCGTCCGCGCGAAGCGCCCGAGCCTTTTCGCGGCGAGCTTCCAGCCGCCCTCGCAATCGCGCGTGATGACCGTGCCGTCCAGCCGGCGATAAAACCGCACGCACACTCGGCCTTCGCGTTCGGCGACGAGCTGTTCCGCCGCCGCCCGGCTCATCGCCGACAGGTTGTAGACATTGAGCGAACAATGCTTGCAGAACCGCACCTGCTCATCGCCGCGCATCTCGTCCCAGTCGGCGGGGCAGGGCTTGGCGATATCAATGACGTCGAGCGTGATACGGCTCATGGCGGTTGGCCTCCTCCGTCTCAGACGCACGCGCTGGCGAGAAGTTCCCGCGTCCGCGCCCCGCGCGTCCGCACCTGGCAACGTGTTATGGGACGAGCCGGACGTCAGGACTTGTTTCGAAGCCAGCCGAAGAGCGCGCCGACGAGCGAGCGACCCTCGTACGCGGTGAAGCGCATGCCAACGCGGTACCCGCCGGCGTCGAGCGGACGGCAGGTCACCACTTCGCACATGCGCGTGATCGTCTTCCCGCCCGGCGGGCAGAAGCGGACGACCAGCTTGCGCCCCGGTGTCACCTCGGCCGCGCAGATCAGTCCGATCCCGTTTTCGGAAAGATCGACGACCTCCGCCTCGAGGATCGGGCCTGCCTTCCCCTGGTCGTACGTGTGCATCTGCGCCCACGCCGCGGCCCTCGGCAGCCGGCTGCGCGGCGCGCGGCGGCCCGCGGATTCGTCGGAAACCGCTTCGGCGCTGCCGGACACGTCGCCGTTGATGTCCCGCATCACCTGCGTCGCCGAGGCCTCATGCTCGTGGGCGAACTCGGCCCCGACGCGGAACAGCCCGTCGACCACGCGCGTGTTGCGGACAACGCACAGCAGCGGGACCACGTGGTCCAGCGTGCGCGGCACATACATGATGATCTTTTCGCCCGCGCCCCATGCCCGGTTGTCGAGGAACGACACACCGCGCGGGCCGAGGTCCAATAGGGTGACCGCATGCCGTTTCTGCAACGTGCCGAACGCCGCGATCGGCACCCGGCGGTGCGATGCGTCAACGCGGTCCTCCCGTCGTCCGTCGGCGGTGGCGGCTTGTGCCGAGCGGTCCACGTCCGCATCGCCCTCATCCAGACGGAGGGTCTTGCGGATCTCAGTGAAGAAGTCGTCCGATAATTTCATCTGCGCACGTGCGATCAAAGGGGCGGGAAAAACACACACGCCCATTTGTGCATCGGTCACATTGCGGGGTGAGTTTGGGGCTTTTGCGGCCAGAAATGGGCTGATGTGGCCCCGTGGATGCGAACTAAAGCGGGAGCCGCCGCGCGGTCGCCAGGAAATTGTCGTAGTTCGCGCGGAACTCCGTCATCGAATCGCCCCCGAACTTTTCGAGGAAGGCGCGGGCGATCTCGAAGGCAATGACGTTTTCCATGACGACGCTGGCGGCGCTGATGGCGGAGATGTCGCTGCGTTCCCAGCCGGCTTCGGCGGTTTCTTTGGTGTTCAGGTCGACGCTCTTGAGCGGCTTGCCGAGCGTGGAGATCGGCTTCATCGCGCCGCGGACGACGACCGGCTTGCCATTGGTCATGCCGCCCTCGAGGCCGCCGGCGTTGTTGGTGCCGCGGACGAAGCCGAGGCTCGGCGTATCCTTGCGGCTCGCGTCGTAGCCGATCTCGTCATGGACTTTCGAGCCGGGGCGACGCGCGGCCTCGAAGCCGAGGCCGATCTCGACGCCCTTGAACGCCTGGATGCCGACGACCGCCGCCGCGATGCGCGAATCGAGCCGGCCATCCCAGGTCATGCAACTACCGATGCCGACCGGGCAGCCGAAGACGTGCGCCTCGACGATTCCGCCGGCGGTGTCCTTGGCCATCTTCTGGTCGTTGATGAAGTCCTTCATCGCCGCGTCAGCGGCAGGGTCGGGGCAGTAGACCTCCGACGCGTCGCGCGCCTTCAGCAGCTCACGCCAGTTCTCTGGCGTCACGTCGATCGACGCTGTCGCCGGGCCGACCGTGCGGACGAAGCCGAAGACTTCGATGCCGAACTGTTTGAGGAAACATCGCGCCAACCCGCCCGCGGCGACGCGGGCGGCGGTCTCGCGAGCCGATGCGCGCTCGAGCGTCTCGCGGCAGTCGGTCGTCAGCCACTTGATCGAGCCGGCGAGGTCTGCATGCCCGGGGCGCGGGCGATGCAGCGGCGGCGTGGCTGCGGGATCGTCGAGGCGCGAATCCTTGTTCGGGATCAGCATCGTCACGGGTGAGGCGATCGTCTTGTTCATCCGCACGCCGGTGAGGAACTCGACGCGGTCGGTTTCGATCTTCTGCCGCCCGCCGCGACCGTATCCGCCCTGGCGGCGGTGCAGCTCGTTGTCGATAAACTCCTTGTCGACCGGCACGCCCGCGGGCAGACCTTCCACCAGCGCGATCAACGCCTTCCCGTGAGACTCTCCTGCGGTGCGATACGACAACGTCGCCATAGGTGAGCGATGATAACGGATGCGTCGCCATTTCGCTTGCGGGCGACCGGCGGGCGGGCTTACTGTCACGGCCCGCGGGCTGAGGATGGATGCGCTATGGAATTTTTCAAGTTCGTCGCGGCGCTTGCGATCGCTATCTCGATTTGCGCGTCGGCTGCCGCGGCGGCGATACCCAATGAGCAGCAGCGCACCTGGACGACCGCCGACGGCACCGTGCGCATCGTCATGAACACGCCGGGCGACTTCGACCCGAAGAAGCCGACGCAGTTGATCCTCTTCGCGACGCCGAACGGCAACTCTGCCGAGCAGACGATGGGCGCGAAGCTCGAGCCGGGGATGGACTGGCATTTCGACATCCAGCACGTCGCCGCGCAGGTGCGCAAGCTCCGACAGGTCGATCCGTCGCAGAACATCGTCGTCGCGTGCCTTGCCGCGGATACGAAAAGCTGGCCCGCGTGGCGCAAGGCCCGTCCCGACAATGGCAAAACCATCCGCGACCTCGTCGCCGAGGTGAGCCGCGCCGTCCCCGGCCCGGCCGTCCGCCTTACCCTCACCTGTCACAGCGGCGGCGGCAGCTTCATCTTCGGCTACCTCAACGGCGGCGACGCAATCCCCGACAACGTCGAGCGCATCGCCTGGCTGGACGCGAACTACGGATACGACGATCAGGACAAGCACGGCAATAAACTCCTTGCCTGGCTGAAGGGCGACGCGAAGCGACACCTGGTCGTCATCGCGTACGACGACAGCCAGATCACGCTGAACGGCAAGCCCGTGCTCAAGACGCCGATGGGCGGGACGTTTGGGTCGTCGCACCGCATGATCGATCGGTTCGTCAAAGACGGGGAGCTCAGCAAAGCGACGCGTGGTCCATTTGAGACGTATCGCGGGATGGACGGGCAGATTCAGTTCCTTATCCACACGAACGCGGAGAAAAAGATCCTGCACACGGTGCTGGTCGAGCGCAATGGGTTGATCGAAGCGATGACGCTGGGGACGGCGGTGGAGGGAAAGTGGGGCGGTGAGTTCTGGGGTCCGCGGGCGTATACGAATTTGATCGCACCCGCGCCCGCGACTGTGCCGACAACGCAGGCGACTTCCGCGAAGGTGCAAGCGACCGGCATCCCGGATCGACCTCCGAATGCGCCTGGCGGGAAATCGTTTGCAGAATCGATTTCCGATCTCCCTCCCAAGGCGCGCGAATCCGCGATCGTGCAGGAAATCACGCGCGGGAACGTCCCGGAGTTCCTCCGCAAGTTCAAAACGATCCGCGTCAACGGATGCGCCTACGAGGTGATGCCCGATTATCTCGCGATCGGTCGCGACGATGACTTCGTCCGCATGCCCATGACCCCGCAGAGCGCGAAGGCGATCGCCGATGCGTTCGGCTGTTCGCTGCCGACGCGAAAAATGGTCAACGACATCTACGCCGCGGCGGACGTCAAGCTCGAACCGAAACCGCTCACCAAGGACCGCGAAACCATCGAAACCTTCGTCCAGCACAACGACATCATCGAGCAACAACGCGCCGGCAAACCGCTCGGCCAGCTCGTCGCCGGACACAAGAAAGACGTCGTCATCTCGAATCGCCTGAAGGAAAAACCGAACCGCGTCGCGATCTACGGCTGGCACAAGCTGGATGGGAAGCCGATCCAACCGCTCTACATCGGGCACGCGGATTACTACGTCGACTACAGCCACGGCATCCGGCTGGTGAAGAGCGAGATGACGATCGACGGAAAGCCGTACGAGCTCGTCAACGTGCTGAAGGATCCAAAACTGTGCAATGCCATCAGCGATGAAGGCGTGATCGATGCGAGCTATCCATAGCTCTTACCGCTTCTTCGTTGCCTTCGGCACCAACGCGCCCTGCTCGATCGGCAACTCGGTTGTGGGTTTGTCCACCATCCGCCATTTGTGATCCGCGAAATTGGCTTCGACCAGCTTCTGCAAACGCGACATCTCGTCGCCATGGTGGTAACCGAAGGTGTGAAGCATCTCGTGCCCGACGAACCAGGGCTCCGAGAACGGATCGTGGTTGTCTTCGTAGCCGCGGAACGGAAGTGACATCCACAGCCAGTGCCCGCCGCCCTTGGCCCCGCCGACGATCGACTTGGCGTTGTGGGTATTGGCGCGCCAGTCGATGTTGATCGACGCCGGACCCGGCCGGCCGGTTGCGGCGCGCTCCACCTGGTGATAACGCTCGATCTTCGACAGATAGTTCTGCGCCTCCCACGTCCAGAATGGGACGATTTCAATCCTGACGCGCGCCGAGCCCAGCTCTACGAATCCCTCGGGCGCCACCGTCTGCGTCATCGGCTTGTCCCACTGCCAGTCGATGGTCGCTTTGAGCGTTTCGGTGAGCTCGCCGAGTTCGCGGCGCTCCGGCTCTTCGACGACGCCTTTGGGTACTGGCTTGCCATCGAGACGTGCGAGCGACCATTTCACGCCACTGGTTTTAGCGTAGATGTCGACGTTTCGGCCGTCGGAATCGACGAGGCCCGCGCGCCAGTCAAAGTGTGCCCGCCAGCCGTTGCCGGTGTCTTCCCACACATACCCTGCCCACGCGTGCGGCGTGAGATCGCCGCCGAACTCAAACCGCTGCGACCGAGTGACGTTGTTCCCGATCGGCCGAAACTTCATCGTCGGGCCGTCGTGCTGCGCGACGGTGTAACCGACCATGAAGAATCGGCGGTTGGTAATGAGCCGTGCTTCGGGCGTGACGGTCACTTCCATCTTCGAGTCGGGAAACCCGATCCGAGCGGTGACGTCGCTGGCGGCCGGAGATTTCTCGCGCCGCGCGAAACGACAGATGTTCCAGTCCTGTCGAGTGCTGAAGGCCACGCCATCGCTGGGGTCGGGTCGCAGCCATGCGGCGGCGTGCACGGGGCCCAGCGTTGCGTGCACGTTCACCATGCATTCCGACTTTCTGGAAACGGAAATCCGCGGCGTCTGAGCGTCGCTGCTTCGCGTCCACCGCGCCTCCGTGCGCACCGCCGCCGAGCGGACGGCGACTTCACGGATGGTCATCTGCCGTCCATCGTGCTTGAGCGTGACCGGCGCGGGCTCGATCACGGCGATCGTCGCAGCTTTGGTTCGCGAGTTGTCGACCGAAGCGGATTGCAGCGAGAAGAGCGTGCCGTCATGGGTGGCGTGGAGGATCTCGAAGACATAGATGCCCAGTGGAAGCGGCACGGCCGCCTTGCCACTCTCATCAAGCGTGGGTTCTTCGCCCGTCTGAACTAATCCGCCGCGCATCGCGTCGCGCGTCAGCACGCGCAGCTTCAAGCCCTTGACCAGGTCCGCCCGATCGCAGCTGACCGTAACGGTAACCAGTTTATCCTCGGCCGCGCGAACGGCGCCGGCCAAGGTAGCCAGCAAGATGATCGGCAGGAGATACGTTAAGCGTCGCGGCACGGGCCCTCCCCGAGGGGCCTCAAGTATCGTTGCTCCACGATCTGCCGGTCAACTTTTCGTACGCTTCAACGTATCGCCGCCGCGTGCCCTCGACGACGTCCGCCGGCAGCGCCGGCGCGGGCGGCCGCTTGTCCCACGACTGCTGTTCCAGCCAGTTGCGGACGAACTGCTTATCAAAACTCGGCTGGTCGTGCCCCGGCTCGTAATGCTCCGCGGGCCAGAAGCGCGAAGAGTCGGGCGTCAGCACTTCGTCGACGAGGATCAGCCACCCGTCCGCCCGGCCGAACTCGAACTTCGTGTCGGCGATGATGATGCCGCGCGTGGCGGCGTAGTCGGCGGCCTTGGTGTAGATCGCGAGCGTCTTTTCGCGCAGCGCCGCCGCCAGCGGTTCGCCGACGCGGCGCGCGGTTTCTTCGTAGCTGATGTTGACGTCGTGGCCGGATTCTTCTTTTGTCGCGGGCGTGAAGATCGGCTGCGGGAGCTTGTCGCACTGCCGCAGTCCGGGCGGGAGTTTGACGCCGCAGACGGTTTGCGTCTGCTGATATTCCTTCCACCCGCTGCCGGCGAGGTAGCCGCGCGCGACGCACTCGATCGGGACGACCTGCGCCTTCTTCACCAGCATCGACCGCCCGGCGATCTGGTCGGCGTAGCGGCGGAGCGGCGCGGGATATTTGGCGACGTCCGATGCGAGGAGGTGGTTCTCGAATTCATCCTGGAACTTGTCGAACCAGAACAGGCTCAGGGTCGTCAGGATTCGTCCCTTGTCCGGGATTCCATTGGGCATGACGCAGTCGAAAGCGCTGATGCGGTCGGTGGCGACGATGAGCAGCTCGGCGCCGAGGTCGTACACGTCGCGCACCTTCCCGCGACGGACGGGGAAGGGGAGATTCGTCGTCAGCAGTGCGTCGCGCGAGCGCGTCTCGGACATGCCGGCCACATTACGCGCTCGTTTGTGCAGATAAAAGTCTCTGCTAAGATGCCCGGCCGGACGAAACAGGGGATCCGCGGCACAGTCGCAGCTCCGAGCGCTCGCAGCAGACGTTTCTATGTCGATCAAGTTCGAGATCTATCGCGACGGCAGCCGCGTCACCAATTTCACTCCGCAGGGCGCCATCGCCATCGGGCCGGAGAGCGTGCCCATTCCCGGCGAAGTGCACTGGAAGGATGGCCACCTCGTCTGTGAGAAGACCGACGACCACGCGACCGCCGTCGGCCTGCTGTGGGACTGCGGCGCCGCCGGCACTTATCACATCGAGACCACGCGCCTCCCGCCGCGCGAAAAGGCTTACAACCTCAACGTCGAGCTCGCGCGCTTTCGGCTGATGCGGATCGTGCAGAAGCAGGAGGACTGGAACCTCTTCGACTTCCCGCGCGCCGAGCGCTTCACGCAGCTTCTTCACGAGGCCCAGCAACTTTTCGCCGACGCGCTGGGAAAACTCGATCAGCCTGCGGAGGCGTCGAAACTGGCGGATCAGTCGCTGGCGATGTCGACGGAACTTTCCGAACAACTGGCGATGTTCCACGGCGATCTGCTGCTCAATCGCCGCCGGGCGAGCGGGGCGTTCGTCAAGCACGTCGTCGGCTGCCGCGTGAACTCGCAGGTGCAGAACCAGAAGTACCGCGAGACGCTGGCCGACAATTTTGACTACGTCGTCCTGCCGATGAGCTGGAAGCAGCTCCAGCCGGAGGAGCAGGTCTTCAATACCGAGACGGTCGACGACTGGGTCGAGTTGCTCGCGCGCAAGCGCGTCCCGATCATCGCCGGGCCGCTGATCAGCCTCGATGAAGGTCACGTCCCGGACTGGATGTTCATCTGGGAACACGATTTCGACACGCTGCGGGAGATGGCGTACGAGTACGTGCAGAAAGTCGTGCAGCGTTACCGCCGCGCGGTGGGGGCGTGGAATGTCGTGTCGGGTCTTCATGCCGGCGCCGCTTTCGCGCTCAGCTTCGAGCAGATCATCGAGCTGACGCGCATGCTGATCGCGCAGGTGAAGACGATCCTGCCGAACGCGAAGACGCTGGTCTCGATCACGCACCCGTTCGGCGAATATCACGCCAAGGCGGGGGTCGGCGTGCCGCCGATGCTGTATGCGGAAATGGTCGCGCAGGCAGGCGTGAATTTTGAGGCGTTCGGGCTCGAGCTCGAGATGGGCGTGCCCAAGCCGGGAAATTTCACCCGCGACCTCTTCCAACTGAGCTGCCTGCTCGACAAGTTCTCAACGCTCGGCCGGCCGGTCTATCTCACCGCGGTGTGCGCGCCGAGCCGGAACAATCCCGATCCCGGCGACGCATCCGACGGCCGACTGAACCCCGCGGAAGGCGGGCGATGGCACAAGGGTTGGGATCCGCAGCTCCAGGCGGAGTGGATGGACGCGGTCTACAAGCTCGCGTTCAGCAAGCCGTACGTCGAAAGCGTCGCGTGGGGCGATCTCGCGGACCTAAGCCAGAATCTCCCGGGCGGCGGGCTGCTTGACGACATGCTCAAGCCCAAGCCGTCCTATCTGAAGCTCCAGGAGTTGCGCGAAAAGTTCCATCAGTGGCACGCGAAGAAAGGGTGACGCTGCTGTGGCGGACCAGCCGGAAAAACCGGCGTTCGTCTGGACGCCCACCCAGCGCGGCGTCCTCATCGCGTTCGTCCTGATCCTCTCGTCCATCCTGCTGATCCGTCTCGCGTATAACCGCATGTACGTCAGCAATCCGCCGCCCGCGCGTGGCGAGCGGTTCGAGGAGCTGGCGGATCGGATCGACCCGAACGTGGCGACATGGCAGGAGCTGTCGGTGCTCCCGCAGATCGGCGAGAAGCGCGCGAAGCAGATCATCGCGTATCGCGAAGAATTTGTTGCCTGTAAACCAAACGGTGTCGCGTTCGCACGACCGCAGGACCTGATGGAAGTAAAAGGGATCGGTCCGGCGATGCTGGAAACGCTGCGCCCGCACTTGATGTTCCCATCAACGCAACCGACGACTCTCCATTCCCGCTGACCACCCATTTAGCCGCGGGGG
>JAXDMN010000383.1:0-13062 GCA_034666045.1 Phycisphaerales bacterium
CGCGTCGCAAGCGACGCGGCTAAACGGGCGCGAACTACCGTATTTCGAACGGATCGCGATCCGCGCTGCTGAGAACCACCCCAAGCTCGGAAAGCTCATCCGACAACCGTTTTCCCAGGCGCTTCAACACCGCGCGCTCGCTGTTCGAATGCAGCGTGCAAACGACTGTCATCCCCGCGCGCGCCGCGCGAAGCGCCTCGTGATGCTTCATCTCACCAGTCAGGTAAAGCTCCGCTCGCGCCCGCAGCGCGTCATCCAGCATGTCCCCACACGATCCCGCGCAGCACGCGGCGATGTTCACCGCGCCGCTCGTCGGCCCCGCGATCAGCAGATGATTCAACCCAAGCTCGCGCTTGATGCGATCGATGACCTGCTCGCGCGCCGTCGGCGACGGCAATTTTCCGAGCCGACCTTGTCCGAGTTTTTCCGGCGGGGCCGCGAGTTGCACGAGATCGAACGCCGGCTCTTCGTACGGATGCGACGCGCGCAGTGCCGCTAAAACTTCCGTCAGCAGCGCGATGGGCATCACCGTTTCGATCCGCACTTCCGCCGCCCGCTCGAGCTTGCCGCTTTGGCCGATCGTTGGATTCGTCGCTCCCGCTTCGCCGAAGAACGTCCCCGTGCCGGCGGTGCGGAAACTGCATTGTGTGTAGTTCCCGATCCGCCCCGCGCCCGCGTCGAACAGCGCGGCGGCGACGCGATCGACGTCCTGCTCCGGCACGAACGTCACCAGCTTGTACTGCGACGCCTTCGGCTCGATCAGCCGCAATGGGCCGCGCGTCTCGGGCGCGATGCCGATCGCATCGGCGAGCATGTCGTTCGTCCCGCCGTCGGCGACGTCGAGCGCCGTATGCGGCGAATAAATCGCCACGCCGCGACGGATCGCATCGAACACGACGCTTCCCGCGCTTCCGCCGACGATGCGTTTCAAGCCGTCGAAAATCACCGGGTGATACGCGATGACCAGGTCGCATTTCTCCTTCGCCGCCTCCGCCGCGACCGCGGGCGTGAAGTCGATGCAGAGGATCGCGCGCGTGACTTCCTGCTGCGGATCGCCGGCGAGCAGCCCGACGTTGTCCCACGCCTCCGCGTTGCGCGTCGGGGCGATCTCCTCCAGAGCGCTGATCACGTTCCGTAGTTCCATGCGGCCGATAGTTTAGCCGAAGTGACGCCGCCCGCCGATAACATCCGCGTCATCAACCCTTGCAGCGGCCGGCGCGCATGCACACTGCGGCAACTTGTGCAGGCCGGCGGCACCCTTGCCGATGAAGTCGAATATGACGCTGATCTACCTGCTCATCGGCATCGCGCTGCTCACGTACGTCGGCATGCCGCTGTTGATCAAGAACACGCTGCGCATCCGCGCCCGCCCGGCAATGTCGCCGGCGACGCCGACGCACTTCGACGAAAGCGTGCAGCAATTCTTCGCCGCCAGCGCCGCGAGGCTCGCGACGCTGCGCTTCGAGCAGGCGGCGGTCTTCACCATCGAGCAGGCGACGCCCGGCGTGACGTCGCACGTCGCGCTCTGGCTGAACCGCGGCGCCGGACAGGCGGCGGCGGTGAACGTCATGATCTCGCGCGGCGGCGACAAGCCGAACCGCTTGAAACGTTACGTCGAGTTCCTCACGCGCGTGCAGGAGGGCGTCTCGGTCACGACCAACAACTCCAGCAACCTCGGCGCGTTTAAAAAGACGCGCGGGTGCGATTCGCTGAGCGCCCAGCACCTGCACGACCTCACGCACCTGTATCGCCTGCACCTGTGGCGCGAAGAAAAGTTCGCCGGGAAATCCGCGCCGCGCTGCCTGCCCGCCCCCGGCAGCGAGGTGAGTTGGTTCGCCGACCTGTTTGAGGAATCGATCAAGCGCCAGCTCGACACCGGCTACCTGCAATACACGGGCGGCGACGTCTACGTGCCGACGCTCCCGGGCGCGTACTTCATGACCTGGGCGGAGCTGCCGCCGATGAAGCCGCTGCGCCGCAGCGCGGAGGACAGCCGCGCCGAAGCGCAAGTCTGCCAGGCGGCTGATATCCCGTTCGCGCCGCCGGCGAACGTCCGCGTCATCACCGAAACCCCGCCCGGCGGCGGCCACAACACGCCACCGATGCGCAAGGTCGCGTGAGCCGCGCAGTGCTCAGCCTGAAGCGCTCGTCATTTCCGTCAGCGCATCCGCTAATCGCCGCGTCACCGCCCCCGGCTTCTCATCCCCGATCGCCTTACGTTCGATCCGGCAGACCGGCATGACCTGCATGATGCTGTTGGTCAGAAAAATCTCGTCCGCGTCGAGCAGTTGGTTGACGTCGATTCGCTCCAGCCGCGTCTCAATCCCCGCTGACTTCGCCGCTTCAAGTACCGCCGCCCGCGTAACGCCGGGCAGAACGACGCTTGCGCCTTCGCGTAATTCCCACTTCGTGGGAGGAGTGATCACCGCGCCACCCTTCACGATGAAGACGTTACTGATGCTCCCCGACTGAAGGTAGTTGTGCACGTTGAACCACAGCGCCTCCCCCGCGCCGCGCCGGTTCGCTTCGCGCAGCGCCGCGAGCCGCGACAGGTAATTCAGCGTCTTGTGTCCCGCCTGGAGGTCGTACGGATTCAGCTTCTGCTCATCGAGCACGATGACGGTCAGCCCGCGCGTGTAAAACTCCGCCGGGTACGGCTCGAGCGGCGCGGCCGTGATGAAAACCGTCGGCGTCAGGTGCACCCCGTGGAGCGGATCCTGATGGGCCGCGCCGCGCGTGACGGTGAGCCGCAGCCGCGCATCGGCCAGCTCGTTGCGACGGAGAAGTTCGTCGATGGCCGCGCTGAGCGCGTCGTCGCAATACTGCAACGGGATGAAGAGCGCCTCGCACGAGTCGCGCAGCCGCCGCAGGTGCGCGTCGAGACGAAAGACGCGACCGGCGTAGCTCCGCATCGTGGTAAAGACGCCGGCGGCGTGGAGCAGTCCGGTGTCGCGAATCGGCACCGCGGCGTCGTTCTCGTCGACGAATTTCTCGTTCAACCAGGCGAAGGGCATGAAGCGTGACAAAGTAGCGACCCCCCGGCCCGGCGGCTACGGCTGCATTGGCCGCGTCTTCATCGCCGACGACCTTAGATACGGGGGCGGTGCGAAAAGTGCGGCGGCCGAACTCTAATTGCGCCTCGCATCTCCCGGCCGGGCCACGAGTTCGGCGGCGTTTTTGGCGGTTTCGGCGAAAAATCAGGACTTATGGACGTCGGCCGGTTTGGTAGGAGTTGGCTGAAGCAGCGGCTTGAGCTTCGCGATCGTCTCGGCGTGCGCGGGATCGGACGCGAGGTTCTTGTGCTCGCCGGGGTCGTTTTCATGATCGTACAGCTCGACACCCTGGCGGCCCTCATCCCATTCGGTGTAGCGAAATCGCTCCGTGCGAACCGATCGCCCGCCGAACTTGCCGCGCCGCACTTGCGTCAGCGCAGGCTTGTCCCAGAACGGACGTTTTTCTCGCATCAGCGGCGACAGGCTTTGACCATGGAGATCACTGCGCGCCGGGAGGCGACAGAGCTCCACAAGCGTCGGATAGAGATCGACGAATTCGACCGGACGGGAGAAAACGCCAGCTTCGACGCCGGGCGCGGCGATGATGAGCGGCGCGCGGGCCGAGAGCTCAAAAAGCGTGCTCTTGTTCCACCAACCGCGCTCGCCGAGGTGGTAGCCGTGATCGCCGAGGAAGATGATGATCGTGCGGTCGCTCAGTTGTAGTCGATTCAAGCCGTCGAGGACTTTTCCGACTTGCGCGTCCATGAATGTCGTGCCCGCGCGATAGGCTCGAATGAACTCGCGCCGCTCGACGTCGGTGAACTTCGCAAACTCGTCAAGCCATTGCCCCGCGATCGCCGGCGGAGGCGCGGGGGATTGATCCGGCGGGTCGACGTTGAGCTTGATCTGATCGAGCGGGTAGAGATCGAAATATTTCTTCGGCGCGACGAATGGATCGTGCGGCTTGTGAAACCCCACGGCGAGAAAGAACGGCTCGTCGCGATGTTTCTCCATCAGCGCAACCGCATCGCGCGCGATCTGCCCGTCGGGCTGGTCCTCATCCTCGCCATTCGCCGCCAGCCAGCGGCACCAATCCACCTTGCCGCCGGTGAGATTTCGACCTTCGCCGGTCTTGCCGACCGCCGTGGTGGTGAAGTATCGCGCCAGCGACCACGACGCCGGATCATCCCGCTCGCCGCGAACGTCCTCCACGTTCCCGCCGCGATGGAACACCTTCCCCAGGCCGATCGTGACGTAGCCATTGCCGCGAAAATACTGCGGCAGCGTGACGACATCCGGCAGCTTCGTCCGGAAGGGAACATCGTTCCCAAACACCTGCGTCGCGTCGGGCCGAAGCCCGGTGAGGAACGAGACGCGGCTTGCATTGCAGACGGGATACTGGCAGTACGCGCGATCGAAGCGAACGCCGCGCGCGGCGAGCTTGTCGATGTTCGAGGATTGCACTGCCGAGAAGCCATAGCAGCCCAGGTCGGGCCGAAGGTCGTCGGCGATGATGAGCAGGACGTTGGGCCGCGACGGCGGCGGCGGGGGCGGCGCGGGGGTCGAGCCGGCGTTCAGATGCGATGCGATGAACAGGAGCAGCAGCGCCAGGAGAGTAGTGGCGCAGACGCGCATTCGGTTAGGCCGCTTGGGTGTCGGACCGTTTGCGAGTTGATTTCCGGACAGGCGCGCGTTTCAGCGCGCCTGTACTATCGATCATTTCGCGCAAGCTTACGAACGATTCGCGCATTTGCGACTTTAGCCCGCGCGGCTCCAGGGCCTCGAAAATCAGCAGGTTGAGGTTCGATTCGGACGCCCGCGCGATCGCGTTCAAATGGCGCATCGAAAAGCTCGCCTGCGCGCTTGCGACCAGACGGACGAATTTGACGTCGCTGCGAATCGTCCGCGCAATCTTGGTGTCGCTCCAGCCCCGGCTCCGAAGCAGTTTGATCACGTCGCGCGAGAATTTCGGGTTAACGAGTTTTTCAATCGGATTCATAGAGTGCTCGCAGCGCTCGAAGAATCTGGTAGTCCGCACCAGCGGCAATCGCGGCGGCTTGGAGATCATTTAGCCGTCGCACATCCACTTTAGCATTGGTCGTGAGCAGTTCACGCGCGAAATCCTGAATCAAGTCGTGGTAGCGACGCAAGGCCGCCTTCTCCTCTGCGGTCGCCGTCGAGACGCTTGGTTGAAGCGTTCGAAGATGTCGACGAAACGCTCGATATGACGCCTTGGCGGCTTCGCGCTGTTGAGCATCAAACGGTCGTCGGAATTCCATTCACCTGACCGCCGTCACTTCAGCTCCACCGTCCAGTACGCCGTATCCAGGAACTGCTTCCAGGAGCTGTAGCGCTCATCCGCCAAACGGATGTTGATCACCGGCGAGCGCTTCGGCTTCACCGGCTTGGTGATGAGGTGCATGCTCGCCTGCACGGGGGTGCGGCCGCCCTTTTTGACGTTGCACTTGACGCAGCAGCAGACGATGTTTTCCCACGTGCTCTTGCCGCCTTGGCTCTTCGGGACGACGTGGTCGAGCGACAGTTCCGTCGTCGGGTGCTTCTTGCCGCAGTACTGGCACTTGTTGCTGTCGCGCGCGTAGATGTTGCGGCGGTTGAATTTCACGTCCTGGCGCGGGAGCTTTTCGTAGCCGAGCAGGCGGATGATGCGCGGGACCGCGATCTGGAACCGCACGGTGTGGATCCAGTCATATTCATCTGGCTCGAATTCCTTCTTCAACTGACTGAGCTCGGTCCAGTCGGCGAAGTTGAGGTTCTGCCACTTGCTCTGGCCTTGAGCGTCCTTTTCGATATGCACGACCTCGGCCATCTGGCGGCACAGCAGCGAGAAGGCGCGGCGGACGTTGATGACGCGGATCGCCTGGTAGTACTTGTTGAGAACAAGCACGTTATGCCCCAGCGCGGGCGGGAGCGGGATCGCCACCGCGGTCGCATGGTGCGGCAGGTGATGCGGGTGATGTGCGTGGCCGTGGCTCATGTACCCATGCCCCGGTGTTAATAATTTCGGGCCTGCACTGACCCGGGGCGCTGATCATAGCGTCCAATCGGGGATCCGATTGTTGGACGGGGATCAATTTTGTGACCCTCCATCGCCCCGTGCGTCGTGTCAAATTGTACAACTGCAACTTGCGGAAGAAAAGCGAGTGGAATAGATGCAACCGGCGGTTCGTTTGGATTGGAACATGCGGTATCTCCTGATTTTGCTGGCTTTGGCGACGGGGGCGGGCGCGGCGGCGCGGGCTGCGGGCGCGGCGCCGGTTCCCAAAGATCTCGTGAAGGCTGAACTGCTCGCCGACGTCGCCTCCGTCAAGCCGGGCGAAGAGTTCACGCTCGGCCTCCTGCTCAAGATCAAACCGAAGTGGCACATCTACTGGAAATACCCGGGCGACGCCGGCCTGCCGACGACGATCAAGTGGAAGCTTCCGGGCCAGAGCGCGCAGCAGCAGCTGGAGGTGCGATTCCCCTTCCCCGTGCGCTTCGATCAACCGGGCGATGTGGTCGGGTACGGATACAAGGATGAAGTGCTGCTGACCGCGCGCGTGAAAGCGCCGGACGGGCCGGTCGGATCGAACCAGGAATTCGCCGCCGATGTTTCCTGGCTCGTGTGCGAAGAGATTTGTATACCCGGCAAGGCGACGGTGAAACTTTCAATTCCGCTCGCGGAGAAGACCACGGCAGCCAATCAGGCGCTCTTCGGAAAATGGGTCGCCCGACTTCCTCAGCCCGCTGACTCATCGATCGTGAAAATCGCAGGGCTGGAACAGATGGGGCAACGTGAATTGCAGGCCAAGGTCGAATGGCCGGCGGGGCAGCCGATCAAAGATGTGCAGTGGTTTCCCCTTCCCCCCAAAGGCTCGGGCGTGGAAGATGCACAAACCAAATCGGCGGGAAATCAGTCTATTCTTTCGTTTGCGCTGGTTCCCATGCCCAAGGAATTGTTGAAGATGCAGTTCCTCGTGACCTATACAGATTCCAACGGGAAGCGGCAGGGCGTTGAGTTCAGCGAGAACCTCCCGACGCCGCTCTCGAAGTAAACACAACCCTCACACCCCTCAGAAGGAGGAGTCGTATGCGAAAGATTCTCATGCCCGTCGCCGCGTTGGCGATCGTTGCACTTGCGTTCGCGTCGTTCTCGATCGCCGGTGAAGAAAAGAAGAAGGACAACGGCGCGCAGCAAGCCGCCGCGTCCACGTCGGCGAAGATCGGCGAAGCTGCGCCGGCGTTCACGCTGCACGACATCAACGGCAAGACGCACAACCTCGCCGACTACGCCGGCAAGACCGTCGTGCTCGAGTGGATCAACCCGGACTGCCCGTTCGTCCAGCGCCACTACAACCTCGACACGATGACGAACCTCGCGGCCAAGAACAAGGACGTCGTCTGGCTCGCGATCGCGACCGGCAACACCGCCGACGCCGAGAGCCTCAAGACCTTCGCGCAGAAGGAAAGCGTCGCCTATCCGATCCTGCTCGACCCGGACGGCACGGCTGGCAAGGCGTACGGCGCCAAGAAGACGCCGCACATGTACATCATCGGCAAGGACGGCAAGCTGGCGTACGCGGGCGGCATTGACGACCAGGAAATCGGCGAACCGAACGCGCCCGCGAAGGAAGGGACCGTCAACTACGTCGAGAAAGCACTCGGCGAAATCGCCAACGGCAGCCCGGTCTCCGCGCCCGAGACCAAGGCGTACGGCTGCGGCGTGAAGTACAAGAAGTAATTCGATAGAAGACACGAAGCCGCTGACGGCACGAAGGCACGAAGGAATTCCTTCGTGCCTTTTCTTTTTCTACCGCTGCCGCGACATGATCAACAGGGCGATCGTCATCGCCTGCATCGTCAGCGCAAAAAGCAGGATCGAATTGAGCGTCTGGCTGCCGCGGTTGAGGAACGCGACGAACAGCAACGCCAGCACGATCACCTGCGTGATGCCGGCGAAGAGCTTGCTGACGGAAAAATCCTGTTGCGGCTGCTCGTGACGACGACGCACCTCGTGCAGGATGTCGAGCGCGATCGATTCCAGCTTCGCCGCGGGCGTGGGCGGCGATGATGGGGGCGGCTTTTCCGTTCTGTCGGATTCACTCGCGGCGGGAGTGGCGACAACACTCGGCTGCGGGCGCGGCCGCACGGATTCGATCGGCGGCAGGTCGCTGGAAGTCGCTTGCGCACGGGCCATCAGCTTCTCGATCGAAGTGAGCGGGCGCGGCGGATCACCAGGCTTCGGTTCGCCAGCCGCCGTCGTCGCGCTGGCGTCGGAACGCGGCGGCGAAGAGGACGGCGATGATGATTTTGTCGATGTTGCGTTAGCTTCCATGCTCACTTCGCTTGCCTCCCGATTCTCTTCCTCGTGGCTGTGCTCCGTGTTGCGGGCGATGAAATCCATCGCCTCTGTCAGCGTCGAGCAGATGTAGTCCGGCTCAACTTTCTTTTCCGCCAGCGCGGCCGGCGAGACCTTCAACTTCGAATCGGTGAACAGGATCGTCCGGCAACCGGCGGCACGACCCGCTTCGATGTCGCGCGGCGCATCGCCGATCACCCAACTCCGACCCAGATCCAGCGCCAGCGCCTCGGCCGCCTGGTGAATCATTCCCGGGCGCGGTTTGCGAAGGTGGCTGTCCTGCCGGTACTTGTCGATCGACGCGTCCGGATGAAACGGACAGAACTCGTGCCGGTCGATGACCGCCTTCGGATTCGCATCCGCGAGCAGCTCATCAAGCCGCGCATTGACGGCGTGGACGGCTTCCTCAGAAAAATACCCGCGCGCGACGCCGCTCTGGTTGCTGAAGATCACCGTCGCGTAGCCGAGGTTTCGCGCGCGGGCGACCGCATCGGCCGCGCCGTTGACGAGCGTGACCTTCGACGCATCGCCGAGGTACTCATCGCAGGCGATGAGCGTGTTGTCGCGATCAAAAAAAACTGCGGGGCGTTTCATGGGACTGGGGATTATGGTTCGATGGCGCACGAGGTTCAACGCGCGGAATCTGCTCGACGCACCGGAAAAATCAACATCGACGCACTGGGAACCGCAACAGTTGTCATCCTGAGGTATCCCGAAGGATCTGGCATCGATCGACGTGGAGCGCAGATCCTTCGGAATACCTCAGGATGACAATGCCGTCCGAAGTAATCGTTATTGCGCCTGCGTCGTCGTCGTGGTCGCTGTTGCTGGCGGATCGTTCCACGTCGTTATCGGTCCGCGTCCATTGATCGTCCACAGGATCGCGTTGCGAACAAACGCGTGCGCGTACGCGGGGTCGTACCCGACGATCCCGAGCGTGTTCGTGCCGAGCAGGCCGCTCGTGAGGTCGAGATCGCTAACAACAATCGCGCCTTTGCCAACATCGCGGATTTGCATCGGCGGGATTTTGCTGCCGATCGCTTTGAAGACGAAGGGGCGGACCTGCTGCTTCAGCAGCGGCGTCATGCCCGCGCCGCGGCCGACCAGAAGCGGATGGTCGGGCTTCAACGGAGCGGGCTGTGCATCGGCGGCGGGAAAGAGCGCGGCGCGGATGCTGCTGGCGAACGGTTGTGATCCGCCGCACGGGTCGATCAGCAGCACGCCGCCGGCATCGACATAATCACGAAGCGCCTTGATCTGCGCCGCGCTCAACGTGACGGCGGCGGTGCCGGTCAGGTGCGCGAAGGGCGCCACGCTCGGCGAAAGTTTTTCGATTTCGACCGCGAACGGCACGAGGCCGATGCTCGTTTCGCGGCGGAACATCCGCCGCTCGCGTTCCCATGCGAAGGGCTCAGGATCCCAGTCGCCGGCGTATTTCAAACGCGCGATCGGGACGGTGATCTTCGGCTTGTCCGGCAAATCTTCGACGTAGAGCGTGTCGAGCCGATTGCGCGGGACCTGCATGCCGGTGGAGTAGACGAAGATGTTCGCGCCGAGGTCGAAAACGGAGCGATCGACGGATGCGCCCTTGGCGACCCAGCGTTTCGAGATGTCCGTCGGGGAATGGATCATGAACGTGCGCGTCGCATTGCCAACGCCGCGCAGCGGAAATTTCTGGTCCGGCTTGAACAGCGCGTTGAAAACGAAATGCTCGGGCGGCAGGTCTTTCAGGTCCTGGTCGAAGAGCTTGTACGTGAGCATCTCGGCCCACTGGTTGAACTCTTTCGTCCCGCCGTCCGCGTGCGTGAAGAGCAACCCGCCGGCCATCACGAACGACTTGAGCTTCTCGAAATCACTTTCATCGAAGACCGGCGGCTCGTGACTCGAAAGGTAAAGAATCGGGCAGTCCATCCAGTCGCCCCATTCGCTCTTGAGCGACACGACCTGCCAGTTGAGCGGGCGTTCGGTTTCTTTCGTGACGAACTTTGCAAGGTTGGCGACGTCGCGCGGACGGTTCGCCCAGGCGCCGACGAAGTTCAGCTTGTTCATCAGCAGCGGATGCCGCCCGCGCGCGAGGAAGAGCAGGGCGAACGAGGTGTCGACCTCGTCGCCCCACGAGCCTTCCGCGCTTTGTTTTTTGAGCGTTTCCGCGGCGAGAACGCGAAACCAGTCGTGTCGGCCGAACATTTTGAAGCCGCTCGCCAGCCCGGCACGCTCCATGCCGTACAGCGTGTAGTACGGGAACTGCCCCGCGATCGTGATGGCGTTGTCGCCTTTGCCGAGCCAGTCGAGCGCGAGCTGGAGGCTCGGCGAGAAGGGGGGCCGCGCGAGTTGCGTGTCGGGCCGCAGCGCGCTGAGTTGCTCGTTGGCGACGAAGAGCATGTTCACGCCGGCCGCGGTCATCGAAAGCGATCCCGGCTCCTTTCCGTCGCCGGCGGAGTAACCCCAGCCGCCGGAATCGAGCTGCGTCCGCTCCCAGTGCGTCTGCACGCCTTGCCAGTAGCTGCCCGGGATGGCGAGCCCCGCCTCGGCGGCGGCCCAGACGCCGAGCACGCCGTACTGCGAGTTGGAATTGTCCCACCCGTGCAACTGGCTCGGGTTGGTCGCGCCGGCGGGCGGCGGGCCGTAGCCGTACGCGCCGACGACCGATGAATTGATCAGCCAGCGCGTGTCGGACGCGAGCACGCTGCGATCTTCCGGACGATTGTGAAACGCCAGCGCCTGGGCGCGCAACGATCGTGAGTACGTCGCCATGCCGTCCGGCATCTCATACTTCCTGAGTTGCTCGAGCAGACCGATCATGAACGGATTGTGAATGTTGAGCCGCTCGTCGCTGATGGCTTCGCCGGCGTGAAGCAGCGCGAGGACGGCGAGCGCGTGCGCGCCGCCCGCCTGGGCGCCGCGATCGGATTTCAGCTTCTGCTTCGCGTCGAAGCGCGAGACGAGATGGTTGACGCCCTTGACGATGGCGGCGTTGATCTTGTCGTCGGTGACGACTTCATCGACTGAGACCGGTTCCGGAACAACTGCGAAGGCGACCGGCGTCGGTTTGCTCGCAGCCGCGACACCACGCGTCGCGCGTTCCTCCGCCGGCGCGGTTGTCGGTTCCATTAAGGGGTCAACCGGCACTGCAGGCGCGGGCGCGACTTTCACCGGCGCAGACGACGGCGGCTGGTTGTTGAACGAGAACAACTTCGACTGACGTTCGTCCTCAACCGCGGGCGGCGGCGCAGGCGCAGGAGCCGGCGCGGGCGGAGGCGCAGGGTTCACCGCGTACGACGAGAGCTTCAGCGTCGCCAGGTAGATGAGGAAGAAGATCCCAATGAAGACCCCGAGGATGATCAGCGTCGCCGGCAGCCAGCTCGGGGTGCGGACGGCGGGCTCGGGCGGGCGATAAGCGGCGGCCCGATCGGACGGGCGCAGGTCCTCAGGGGCAAGCAGCGGGGCACCTGCCGGCCTCGGCGGCAGGGGTGGCTGATACGTTGCCGAAACGATCTGCCCGCAGTTGGGGCACGGCGTCATGCGGGCCGTCATCTCCATCCGCTGCCCGCATGCCGGACATTCCACTGTCATGCCCGCCCCCCGGTCTCGTGGTGTGAATCCAGCGCTGTCATCGAGCGATTCTATCGGTGGCGTGGCCGCAAATGCTGCGGTCCTGCCGACGAAAAATCTCCAGCGAACGCCGAACCGGGACCGCCATGATTCGTAAACCTATTGTCACCTCACCGATTGAAAAAGACGTGAGGCTTGACGCGGGCGGCATGCGTCCGTTACAGTACCCCCCGGTTGGTTCACCTACCAAATGGTTGAACGCCTTTGCTGCGGTGCTTGAACTGCGGCGTTGATGAAGGCGCTCGACTGCAAGTTGCACGTTAGCAACGAACAACCGAAGAGGCCGCGACCGAAGTTTTCCTTCGGAGTTTTGTTGGGGCATCTGCCGATACAAAACGTCCCGTAAGGGTGGTCGGATGCGGGCTGAAAAGTCGATTCGGAGTCACTGAAGAATTTTTCACGACACTGGATTGACAGCCGGGACGGCGACGCTATTATCCGCCTCCCCGACGCCAAGAGGCAACGGAAAACGAAGACGCCGGCGAGTCTATAAGATTTGGCGGCGTAAGAAGTAAACGCTCTTTGACAAGTGAATAGTCGGATAGCCGCGAGGATGTGTGGCCAGACGTTTGGGTGTACTCAAATGGTCTGGTCGAGATCCCGGTGGAACGGACATAAACCCTCCGATCCACCAAACTGTCTCAAACATCTTCGTGGTGCATGCAAATGCAAAAAGTGATCTTCCTTGATCAATTTTGAGTCCTCCGGGGTCGCACCCGGAGGCGCCAGTTAGAAGATGTATTGAGCCTTGCAATCAGCTTCGATTTCGGAAGCTCTTGACCACAAGTTGAGAGCGGACGGGATCGAGTTGACTGACCCTGTCCACCCTAGCCGGTGGCGGGGCAGTAACAGCCGATCGGATTGTCTTAATTCGATTGGTTTGGACAAACTCGTTTCGTGGATAAACGCGAGTCGTGAAAGTGTCAGTCCTGGTCAGCCAGCAATGGTCACACCGGGCATCAGGAACGACTCGTGCCAAGAAATTCAATTGAAGAGTTTGATCCTGGCTCAGCCTGAACGCTGGCGGCGTGGCTAAGACATGCAAGTCGCACGGTGTAGCAATACACAGTGGCGAACGGGTGAGTAATGAATCGCTAATGT
>JAXDMN010000384.1:0-12100 GCA_034666045.1 Phycisphaerales bacterium
CGTCCGATCGCCCGAATCCGCCGCCGAGGCGTTTATGAAGTTCAACGCGCCGATGTGCGTGGTGAAGGCGCAGGTCTATGCCGGCGGGCGCGGCAAGGCGGGGTTCGTCAAGCTGGTGAAGTCCGCCGACGAAGCGCGCGACGCGGCGAAGTGGATGCTGACGCATCGCATGGTCAGCTACCAGACCGGGCCGGAGGGCGTGCCGGTGAACGTGCTGATCGTGGCGCCGGGCGTCGACATCGACAAGGAATTTTACCTCGGCATCACCGTCGATCGCGCGCGCAACACGATCACGATGATCGCGTCCGCCGAGGGCGGCGTGGAGATCGAAGAAGTCGCCAAAAAATCGCCGGAGAAAGTTTTGAAAGAGCCGCTGCATCCGCTGCTCGGGCTCCAGGGTTACCAGGCGCGCGAACTCGCGTTCAAGCTCGGCTTTCGCGACAAGATGGCAAGCCAGGCGGCGAAGATGATGCTCGATCTGTCGAAGGTTTTCGTGAAAACCGACGCTTCGCTGGCCGAGATCAATCCGCTGGTCATCACGAAGGACGGCAAGCTCGTCGCGCTCGACGCGAAGTTCAATTTCGATGACAACGCGCTCTTCCGCCATAACGATCTCGTCGCCATGGAAGATGAAACGCAGGAGAAGCCGCTCGACGTCCGCGCCAAGAAGGCGAACCTCAACTACATCGCGCTGGACGGCAACATCGGCTGCCTCGTCAACGGCGCGGGGCTCGCGATGGCGACGATGGACATCATCAAGCTGCACGGCGCCGAGCCGGCGAATTTTCTCGACGTCGGCGGCAGCGTGACGAGTGAAGGCGCGGTCGAAGCGTTCAACATCATCCTGTCGGATGACAAGGTGAAAGGCATCCTCGTCAACATCTTCGGCGGTATCGCCAAGTGCGACCTGATCGCCGACGCGCTCGTGCAGGCGGGGCGGAAGATCGGTTTCAAGGTGCCGGTGGTGGTTCGCCTCGAAGGCACAAACGTCGAAAAGGCCCGCGAAATCCTCGCCGGCGCGAAGAACGAGCTGCCGACGCTTCAGACGGCGACCGACATGAACGACGCGGCGAAGAAGGTAGTGGCCGCGGTGAAGGCGGCGTGATGGCGCGCATGAAGACGAAAATGCTTTTTGCGGCGATGCTGTGTCTCGCGGCCGGATGTCAGCCGAAATCGTCGCGCGAGCCGCTACATCGGGTGGAGGTGATTCGAAGCTCTTCGGGTCAGTTGTCCGAGTCACTGGTCGGGCGGAAGTGCCGCGTGCAGCTCCGTCGTGATGCGCTGGGGCTGGCCGGCAATACGATCCCGGAGATGACCGGCCGCTGGTCGGCGTTGTCGTCGGTCGAAGGGATGATCCTCGAGATCAGCGATGACTGGCTGATCGTGCAAGCGACGACCAAGCGGGTGGTCGTGCCGCACTCGTCGATTCTCTTCATTGAATTGCAGGACTAAAGTGGCTTGGGCGTCCCGCCCGAGCGCGATCTGTTAGATCCGAAATGCACTCGGGCGAGACGCCCAAGCCACGATTAAGAGAGCAGCTTGCGCAGGTCCGGCTCCAGCGCGTCGGCGTAGCGCATCATGCCGAGATCGTTCGGGTGCGAGCCATCGACGGTTGCTTCGCCGTCGGCGCCGAGCAGGTCATCACCTTTGCGGAAATGCACGTTCTCCACGCCGTCGGCGAGGAGCGATTCGTACGCCTTCTTCAGCGGCTCAGTCTTCTCCCTGTGATAGTTGGCCAGGTACGGCAACAGCGGGGCGTTGTCCCAGAGGCGCTCGTCGAGCAGCAGGATCGGCGTCTTGCCGCGCGCGGCGCGGAGCAGCTTAACGAGCGGCGCGGTGCGCTGGGCGATCTGCGCGGGAGACGTGTTGGCGACGCAGTCGATGACGAAGATGGCCGGGTCGAGCTCGGCGAGGAGGCGGCCGACTTCCAGCTCGGTCTGCCCGTTCCCGGAGAAGCCGAAGTTCAGGATCGGCCGATCGAGCCGCCGGCCGAGGATGTTGACGAAGCTCATGCCGGGCCTCGACGCGCAGCCGCCCTGCGTGATGCTGGTGCCGTAGAAAAGGATCGGCTTGTCCTTGCGCGGCGCGACCGGATCGAACTTAGCCGACTTCGCGACCCCGATCTCGAGTGATTTCACGCCGTTGTAGAGCGGCAGGTTGAGCTGGTACATCCGCCGGCCGCGCGCGATGTCTTTTTGCAGCAGTCCTTCGAACGCCGGCTTCGTCGGAAGGTGCGTCTGGAGCCAGCGCCATCGCCCGCCGTCGAGGCGTCCGTAGATGTCAACGCCGGAGACGCCGGTCGCCGGCATGTGCGCCATCGCGAGCTCGGATTTTGTGACGGCGTAGCGCAGGTAGATGTTCGGCGCGTCGGTCTCGAAGCGGGCGGACATGCCGCTCGTGTGACGCGAGAGATTCCAGACGGCGGGGCGCACCACGTCCTTCGCCCGCGCCGGAAAACGGTCGAAGTAGCTCTCGGTGTCGTCAAAGCCGCGGCCCTCGACTCCCCAGTCGCGGACGTCGTGCCAGTCGACGTCGTCCGGAACGTCCGATGCTTTCGTCGATGCGGGTTTGCTGCCGGGCGATGCGCCGAGCGCGGCGGTCGCAGAAATCGCGGCGGCGGTAACGAGGAATTGTCGGCGGTTCACGTTTTCGTTTCCTTTCCAACGAGCGCATCGCGCGCGGCGAGCGCGAGTCGCGCCGCCTCATGCGGCGTGTCGGCGAGCGCGGTCATGTGTCCCATCTTGCGGCCGGGGCGCGCGTCCTGCTTGCCGTAGAGGTGAAGCTTTACGTCCGCGAACGCGCACGCGGCGGCCCAATCCGGTTCGCCGTGCTCCCACAGGTCGCCGAGCAGATTCACCATCGCGGCGGGGCGAAGAAGCTGCGTCGAACCGAGCGGAAGGGCGCAGACGGCGCGGAGTTGCTGCTCGAACTGGCTGGTGACGCTGGCGTCGAAGGAGAAGTGGCCGGAATTGTGCGGGCGCGGGGCGAGCTCGTTGATCATGAGATCGCCGGATTTTGTCAGGAAGAATTCGACGGTGAGGACGCCGACGACATTGAGCGCCTCTAAAACTCCCCGGGCGATTTCAATCGCCCGGCTTTGGATGGACGGAGGGACATTTGCGGGGGAGATGGAGAGATCGAGGATGTGATTCTTGTGCGTGTTGTCGACGACGCCCCAGTGCGCGAACGTGCCGTCGACGCCGCGCGCGGCGACGACGGAAACTTCACGCTCGAAGTCGATAAACTTTTCATAGATCAGATCGGCCGACCCCGCGGCGGCGAATGCGCTCGCGGCCTGCTGCGCATTTGCGATCCTGGTCTGCCCCTTGCCGTCGTAGCCGAATCCAGCGGTTTTCAGCACGCCGGGAAGTCCGAGCTCCACGACGGCGCGATCCAGCTCCTGCTGAGTGCGCACGGCGCGGAACGGCGTGACGGGGAATCCTTTTTCGGCCAGAAACGTCTTCTCGCGCAGGCGATTCTGCGTGATGTGCAGCACGCTGCCGGCGGGGCGGACGCGCGCGAACTCGGCGGCAGCTTCGGCGGTCGCGGCGGGAACGTTCTCGAACTCGAACGTCACCACCGCGACACGCCGCGCAAAGTAGCGGACGGCCTCCAGGTCGTCGTAGCTCGCCATCACCTCTTCGTCGGCGACTTGCCCGGTCGGGGTGTCCTCGTCGGGCGACAGCGTGTGCACGCGATACCCCATCCGCCGGGCGGCGATGGCGAACATCCGCCCAAGCTGCCCGGAACCAAGCACGCCGACGGCGGCGCCGGGAAGCACTGCAGCATTGTCGGAAACCGATCGTGACATAGCGGCGGCGAGTCTAATGTGAGGCGGGAGCGCCGTCGAACATGATGTGCACGCTCTCGCTTAGCGGCTCGTAGCCGAGCGCGCGATAGATCTTGTTCGACGTCGGATTCGCGAGGTCGGTGTAGAGGAAGCAGAACTTTCGTCCCGGGTCGAGCAGGTGCTGCGACAGCGCGGCGACGAGGTTGGACGCATAGCCCCGGCCGCGGAAGGGCGGAAGCGTGTAGACGAGGTTCACGCGGACGCCGTTGGGCGTCGGGCCGGCGAACGCGGCCATCGCCACGGGCTGGCCCGCGTTTTCCCAGAGGAAGATGTTGCCAGTCGGCACGCGGCGTTCGGCGATGTCGCGTCCGTTGCTGACTTGGCCCGCGCGGATCTCGATGTGGAAATCGGTGATCCACTGAGCGACGAGATCGATGTCGCGCCGTTCGGCGACGCGCATCTGGCCGGTGGTGGGGCGCGGCGGGATGACTCGGGTCAGCCGATGAACGATCGTCTCGACGTGGATCCGCGTCGGCGCGCCGGTGAGGCGGACCCACTCGCGCGCGAAGGTCTCGGCGGTCTCGCGCGGACCGCCGATGCCCGGGAGCGCGACGGTCTGCTCATGCAGCCAGCGCGCCAGCGCGTGCACGATTTCGACCGGCGTGCGCGGCATGACCATCTGCTGCCCGGGCGTCATCGTCGCGATGGCGACGCACTCGCCCCGATCGTCACGCACGATGCACATCATGTTTTTGGCGAGGTCGGCGGGGCTGGAGATCAGCCCGAGCCAGAAGCAATTCTCCGCCTCGTTGCGCATGAGCAGCGGCGTCGCGATCGCGGCGAATTTGGCGGGATCGTAGAGTTGCTCGACGTTCATAGCGGCTCAGCCGAGCGTCTCGGCGCGCACGCGGGCGGTTTGCTCGTCGCGATATTTTTTGAGCTTGTCGCGCAGCTCCGGTCGCGACGTCGCCAGGATCGCAATCGCCAGCAACGCCGCGTTCGTCGCGCCAGCTTTCCCGATGGCGAGCGTGCCGACCGGAATGCCGCCCGGCATTTGCACGATCGACAGGAGCGAATCGAGTCCCTTGAACGCCTGCGATTCGACCGGCACGCCCAGGACGGGAAGCGTCGTCTGTGCCGCGACCATGCCGGGCAGGTGGGCCGCGCCGCCCGCGCCGGCGATGATGACTTGCAGCCCGCGCATTTCGGCGGATGTCGCGAATTCCGTCAGCCACGCGGGCGTGCGGTGCGCAGAGACGATCTCGCATTCGTGCGCGACGGCGAAGTCGCTCAAAACGCGGTCGGCGTGCTGCATCGTGTCCCAGTCGGACTTCGAGCCCATGATCACGGCGACGAGGGGTTTTTCCACGGTGCTGGCCATGAAGAAAGGTGTACCACGAAAGCCTTATCGTGGCACGATCCGCCTCGCCCGTGCTGCTCGCCGCGCCAGCGGCTGGCCGCCGCGAGTTCATGGGCGAGGCGCCCATGCCACGTCTGTCACAGCATGAGCTGAAGGTAATGCACGTCCAGCCACCGGCCGAACTTGAAACCCAGCTCGCGCATCCGGCCGACTTCCGTAAAACCCATCTTCGAATGGATCGCGATGCTACGGGTCTGCTCGCCATCGATGGCGGCGATGATCGTGTGATGGCCGATCGCTTTCGCGCGGTCGATGAGGTCCTGCAACAGCAGTTGCCCGATGCCGCGGCCGTGGTGCGTGTGGGCGACGTAGACGGAATTCTCCGCTGTGTTCCGATACGCCGCCCGCTTGTGATAGGGCGACAGCGAACCCCACCCGACGACTTCATCGGCCAGCAGCGCCACCGTGATCGGATGCGCCGGCCCATGCGCGGTGAACCATGCGTGGCGGTCGTGCATCGTCTCGGGCTGCTCCTGGTAGGTGCAGGTCGAGTTCAGGACGTAGTGGTTGTAGATGTCGTTGATCGCCGGCAAGTCCTCGGCGGCGGCGCATCGGATGTGGACGGGCGGAATCGTGGCGGGCATGGGTACCCTTCTCGCATGACATCAGCATTGTCATCCTGAGCGTACTCGCGAAGGATCTGCGTCGTTCGTCAATGGCTGCCGGATCCTTCGCGAATACGCTCAGGTTGACACGCTCTCCAACCCGTTACGTTGACGCGGACGCGGGAAATCCTTCGCGCGTGAACTTTCCGTCGACGTTGACCTTCGTTCCGTCGATCTCGACATACCCGCCGCCGCGCAGGTCGACGACCATGTCCCAGTGCAGGCCCGATTGGTTCTTGTTGCCGGTTTCCGGGTAGCCGGCGCCGAGCGCGAAATGCACGGTGCCGCCGATTTTTTCGTCGAAGAGCGTGTTGCGCGTGTAGCGCTGGATCTGGTAGTTCGTGCCGATCGCGCACTCGCCCAGAAAGCGGCTGCCGGCGTCCATGTCGAGCATCGAGAGGAGAAAATCCTCGCCTTTGTCCGCGCTGGCATCGACGACTTTGCCGTTCTTGAAGGTGAGCTTCACGCCACCGCACTCGCGGCCATGATGGACGGCGGGGAAGCTGAAATTGATCTGGCCTTCCACGCTTTCGACCACCGGCCCGGTAAACACCTCGCCGTCCGGGAAATTTTCGTGCCCGTCACAGTTGATCCAAGTGTGATCGGCGACGGACATTTTCACATCGGTGCCATTGGCGGCGACAACGTGGTAATCGCGCTTGCCATTGAGAAAATCGACCAGCCGCTGCTGCCGCTCGCTGACTTGCTTCCATGCCGCGACCGGATCGGGCCGATCGAGCAGGCCGGCGTGGAAGACGAAGTCTTCGTACTCGGCCAGGCTCATCTCCGCGTCCTGCGCGGAGGCTTGCGTGGGAAACTGCGTGCCGGTCCAGCGGAGCGCCCCCTCGGCGGCGCGCTTCATGAAAATGTCCATGAGCGGCTTGCGCGCCGCTTGCGACATGCCGATGCGCTTCGAATCACAGTTCGACAGCGCCTTGGTGTTTTCCTCGCCCCAGATGCCGATCGAGCAGTCGATCTTTTCGTATTCGAAGATGGCGAGCGGATTGACGTACTTGAGCTGCTCGTCGCTGCCCTGCTTGAAGAGGATTTCACTGAGCTCTTCCGGGGCCATGCGCACGACGGGATTGCCGCCTGCCGCGACGACCTTGCGGTACAGCTCGACCATCAGCGGCTGCGCAAGCGGCGGCCCGCTGATCCGCACGAGCTGATCCGGCTTGACGCCGACGCTGTAATTCACCAGCACATCGGCCAGTTTTTCGAGTCTGGAGTCGCGCATGATCGGCGGGATTCTAGCGGTGCCGATGATTTTCGGCGATGGCGCGGGCTTTGCACACGTCTTATCATCGCGGGTTCGTCGTGCGCGCGGCGGATCGCGCGCGGGACTCGCACTGAAAACAATCGCAACGCAACCGAAGATGGAGGTCTTATGTTTCGTCTGATCAAGTTGGCCCTGTACGGACTCGTCGGCTATGCGCTTTACCAGCTCTACCAGGGCATGGTGTCCCAACAGCAGCAGGGCGGCGGAGGCCGCGGAGCGTTCGGCGGCGGACGCGAGCGAGCGGAGAGCTCGGCGTTCGGTGATGCCGGGCAGAACCTGACCGGCCCCGGGATGGGTCGCGCGGAAGAAACGCTCGACAGCGACGGCGGCTCGGTCCGCCACAAGGTCGGCCGCGGCGTGGTCTCCACCTAGTCACCCCGCTTTGTCTTGGCGGCCTCATCGCAGCAGCGCGCGGCGCGGCAGGCGTGATGCAAATCGGCTTCGTTGGTCTCGGCAAGATGGGCGGCAACATGGCCCTGCGCCTGTCCGTCGGCTCGACCGATGGCCAAGTGCAGGGCGGCCACGTTGTCGTCGGGTATGCGCACGATCCGAATCCGGATCTGGTCGGCGTCGCGGGGATCGAAGTCGTCGACTCGCTCGATGCGATGATCCGCAAGCTCACCCCGCCGCGGGCGGTGTGGGTCATGGTGCCCGCCGGCAAGCCGACCGAAGCGGTCATCACCGAGCTCGCCGAACGCTTGCAGCCGGACGATCTGATCATCGACGGCGGCAACAGCTACTACAAAGACACGATGCGGCGCGCGGAAGGTCTCGCGAGCCGCGGCATCGGCTTCCTCGACGTCGGCACTTCCGGCGGAATCTGGGGACGCAGCGAAGGGTACTGCCTGATGGTGGGCGGCGCGGAAAAATACGTCGGCCGCATCCGCCCGATCTTTGACACGCTCGCCCCGCCCGACGGCTGGATCCGATGCGGCCCGAGCGGCGCCGGGCACTTCGTCAAGATGGTGCACAACGGCATCGAGTACGGGCTGATGGAAGCGTATGCGGAGGGCTTCGACATCCTCCGTCACAGCGAGTTCGGCGTCGATCTGCATAAGGTCGCGCACGTCTGGAACCGCGGCAGCGTCGTCCGCTCCTGGTTACTGGAGTTGGCCGAGCAGATGCTCGGCGAGGACAGCACGCTCGAGACGATCCAACCGTATGTCGAAGACAGCGGCGAAGGGCGCTGGACCGTCGCCGCCGCGATCGAGGAAAACGTCCCGGTTCCGGTCATCGCCGCGAGTTTATTTGCACGTTTCGAATCGCGCGACAAGGAAAATTTCTCCGCCCGCTTCGCCGCCGCGCTGCGAAAACAGTTCGGCGGGCATGACGTGGTGCGCAAGGAAGTGACGGTTAAGACCCAGCCAGAGGAGCGCTCGCTCTCGACTGATGGGAAGGTCGACCGCAATGCCGAGTCCTAGATGGGCAGCCAGATGATCTGGCTTCGCATCTCCTCCGACTGAAACACCTCTGCGACCAGTTCCAGATCGAACAACGCCTGACCAATCGTGATACCCATCTGCGCGCCGAAGACCAGCCCGGGAAAGGGACGACCCTCTTTGATCCAATGTGAAGCGATGGCAAAGAAATCAACGTCCTCGGTGAACACAACGCGATCCAAATCAACCGCACGTTGAAATACGAGTTCGTCTGCGACGGTATCGGCGCCATCTTCGCGCGCGGTCAGGCAGTCGACGCCGCGAGCGCGCAGGCCGGTCGTGATCGCTCCGACAACGTTGTGGTCCATGTAGAAGCGGAGGCTCAACGCACTTTCCTGATCGTCTGAAGCTTCACGCGGATCGCAGACGGACCGAGTTGCTCGATTAGATCGCGTTCCTGCTCAATCCTCTGCTGAATCAGCGCGTTCATCTCCTCCTGATGATCGTAGTAGTACGCGAGCGCGCTGTGGATCTGCGCCATTGTCAGATGCGGGTGCTGCCGTCGGAGCTCCTCCGCGTCCCAGTGATGCGCGAGCTGCTGCATGACGAGCATCACGACCTTGGTCGCGGTGCCGGCGATCCGCACGTGTCCGTCGTCAGAAATCTCGATGTGGGGATAGGCGAGCGTCGACATGTCCACATCATACCACGGCGACGTGACGCCGGCCGCGGCGGCGTAGCGCCAGCGCACCGATGCACATCACCGCCAGCGTCCCAGTCGGCTCGGGGACCGCCTGCGGGACGTAGAGCGCGATCAACTGCCCGCCCTCCAGGACCTGCGGATCGGAGATAGCGTAGTGGGCCATGTCGTCGACGAGGAACCAGCCGGGGCCGAGGAGGGATTGGGCGTCGATGATGCCGCTGAATTCCTCGTCCTGCGAGAACGGCGACGTCGCGGGCTGGCCGATGTTGCCGAAGCGCGACGGGTCGTGCATCGCGACGGTCGTGAGCCCGTCGGTTGACGTGTCGTACAGGAAAACCTTGCCGTTGTGCGCCTGGTTGCCGACATCTTCGGTCATCAGCAAGCGCGTGACGCCGTCCGCGCCGTTTGAAACGGTGAGATTGTCGAGCATCTGGTGCGCTTCGGTGCCGCTGAGGAGCATGTCGATCATTCCGCCGGTCTGCGGGTTGGCGATGTCGTTGAAGCGAAGGCGCCAGAGCCGGCTGCGGCCGACCTGCGCGCCGACGCCGTCCTTCACCTGGTCGTAGCGGTCGGTGGTGACGAAATAAAAATGGTCCGGGTGGACCGGGTCCCACGCGCCGTCCTCGGGGCGGAGGAAGGTGGTTCCGCCGGCGGCTTTGGCGGCGGTGTTGAGCGCGACGCCGGTGGTGTTGGCGACGTTGCCGAGACTGGCCATGCTGAACGTCGTCGCCGCGCCGATCGCAGTGGTGCGCGATTCGGTCAGCACCGACGGGACCGCCAGCGCGTACGACGTGCCGCCGACCAGGCCGGCCCGCTGCACGTCGGTGCCGCTGCTGGTCTTGGTCCCGACGTACATGTAGACGCCGACGTCGGTGGCGGAGTCGTTCGTGCCGATGACGATGGTCTTGTCCTGCGCGAACGGATTGGCCAGCGCGTTCTCGCGCGAAAACCGGCCGGTGTGCGGCAACTCCCAGGTCTTGCCGGCGTCCGGGCCGGTGGCGACGTGGCCCCACGGGCGTCCTTCGGCGCCGCTCTCTTCGCCGTTGAGGAAAATGCGGTTCTGCGTACCGAGTCCGCTGGCCGGGTTGTAGAACGCGCTGACGGCCGGGAGGTCGGCGGAACAGAAGCGGCTGAAGGGCGTCGTGCCGGGCGCGTTGTAGGCGCTCGTCGTGGTGTTCCAGAGGTTGACGCTCTGAACGAGGTCCGCGCCAGACTGCACCGCGAGCGTGGTCTTGTCGATCGTCCACTTCGAGACGAATGCGCCGTTGCTGCCGTGGGCGCGGACCGCGCCGCTGCCGGCGGCGATCTCGTGATTCGCCAGCAGCGTGAACGTGCCGTTGCCGTTGTCGAACCACCCGAGCCCGTCCGATGAGCCGGCCAACTTCACGCCGCCGACCGTGTCGCCCGCGGTGAAAATTGATTTCGTGATCACGCCGGGCGCGACCGGCGTCATGTACGGCGTCTGTGAACTGCTCGGCCCCTGCACTTGCGCCGATGCGGGTGCGGCGACGGCGGCGAAGGCGAGCGCTGCACAGGGAACAAAGCGGCGCAGCGGGAAGCGGGGGCGTTTACTCATTACAGATCCTCCGCCGGGCAGTGTACCCGCAACCCGGTTCGGCCGTAGAATCCCCCGCGCCCGCGCCCACGAGCGCCTGCGCGGGAAGTGTGTGAGACGGAAGGAACAAGTTCATGCCCACCGCCCCTTCGTGTGCGATCGTCATCTTCGGCGCCAGCGGCGATCTCGCGCGGCGCAAGCTGATCCCGGCCATCTACGAGCTGGCGCGCGAGAAGCTGCTCGACGAGAAAACCTACATCGTCGGCTACTCGCGTTCGCCGATGAGCGATGAGCAGTTCCGCAAGGTCGCGCGCGAGTCGATCGAGAAGCACGCGCGCACGAAACCGTTCGACGAGCAGGTGTGGAAGTCGCTCGAGCCGCGCTTTTATTACACGCAGGCGGAATACGGCTCGGCGGAGGACCACGCGCGCGTCTGCTCGACGCTGACCCGGCTGGACAAAAAGTTCGACGCCAGCGGCAACCGCCTGTTCTATCTCGCCACGCCGCCCGAGACATTCAAGCCGATCATTTCTCGCCTCGGCGAGCGCGAGCTGATCGAAAAGGGCCAGAACCGCGACCCGAAGATCTGGCACCGGATCATTCTGGAAAAACCGTTCGGGCACGACCTGCAAAGCGCGCGCGAGCTGAACGAGCTGCTGCACAAGTATTTCACCGAAGAGCAGGTCTTCCGCATCGATCATTATCTCGGCAAGGAGACGGTGCAGAACCTCATGGTGCTGCGCTTCGCCAACGCGGTGTTCGAGCCGATCTGGAGCTACAAGTACATCGACCACGTGCAGATCACGGTGGCCGAGACGCTGGGCGTCGGCACGCGCGGCGGATATTACGACCAGAGCGGCGCGCTGCGCGACATGGTGCAGAATCACCTGTTCCAGCTCATGTCGCTGGTCGCGATGGAGCCGCCGGCGTCGCTGGATGCGGTCTCGATTCGCGATGAGAAGGTCAAAGTGTTCAAGTCGATCCGCCCGATCCGGCCGGACCAGGTGGACGTGTTCGCCGTGCGCGCGCAATACGGCCCGGGCGAAGCCAATGGGGAGAAGACGAACGGCTATCGCAACGAGAAGGACGTCCCGGCGGATTCCAAGACCGAGACCTTCGCGGCGGTCAAACTGTTCATCGACAACTGGCGCTGGAGCGGCACGCCGTTCTATTTGCGCACCGGAAAATTCCTGCCGGAAAAGATCAGCGAGGTCGTCGTGCGTTTTCGTTCGCCGCCGATGACGCTGTTTCAGAAGCAGTGCGAATCGCCGGTGTATCCGAACGATCTCATCATCCGCGTGCAGCCGGACGAAGGGATTTCCTGGCGGCTGAACGGAAAAGTCCCCGGCGGGGCGATGAACATCAAGCC
>JAXDMN010000385.1:0-7945 GCA_034666045.1 Phycisphaerales bacterium
GGGGGCGGGCGAAGGAACCTTGGGGCCGTATGGTTCCGTCGCCCGCCCCCCGCCGTCGCGCGACTATTCAGGAATGCCCCTTTGCATTCTTCATCGCCCGCCCCCCGCAGTCGCGCGCGATCAGCACGTCATTCACGAATAGGTTCCTGACCGCTTTGCGTCCTCTTGGTGCCAGCAATGCGAATCCTGGTGACGCGCGAAGAGCAGGCGTTACGCCGCTCCCCGACGTCGCCGGCGAGTCACCGGCAACGCACACAGGAGCGCGAGAAAGAGCGTGCCAGGTTCGGGAACCGGAGAAGCAGTAACCGTGACATCGGCGATTGGCGTATACCCTCCCGGTCCCGCGTCGAGTAACAACTGCGCCAATACCTGGCCGTCCACTGGTCTTACGAAGAGGTTGTCGATGCTTGAAGGAGCGGCGCTCGCGAGAGAAATGTCGGTCGGACCTCCCGGAGCCGATGAGGCGAGCAGCCCAAGCATCGCATCCGCGTTCAGATCGAATTGAAGCGTCCCCAGTTCTGACAACAAGATCTGATCGAAGTGGGCTAGGCGCATGGCGGAAGCCGCGTCCCCTTCACGCGCGAGCACGTCTACATCGTAAAGCATTCGATCAGGCGCTTCCGTTGTCAGACCGGTTCGCAGCGCGTGAATCAGCCCTGTATCCCAAGTGCCAGGAGTAATCCCTGCGGCTGCGAGCTGCTCGGGCGTCTCTCCGTCTACATATCGCTTTAAGTGATAGACGGGATTGTGGTTATAGGGTGATTGGAAGTCGAAAACCTGCGACACTGCATTGATGAATCTTGGTGCTGGTGGAGCGTCCCCGTCGTAATCCATGATCTCCAGATTATCAGGGTCGACGCTTGAAGATGGATTGACGTGCCGCAGTCCGAGAGTGTGCCCAACTTCATGCGCCGCGGTTTCAGCAACGAGATTCGGCGTGGTCAACCCGCCGGCGAAAACCACCACGTTTCCGTATGGATCGCAATTGAAACGGTCATTGCCGCCTTTCGCTTTCCCAAGCAGATTCGCATCAAATGAATCGCAGAAATATACGTTTGTAGCGTCCGGGGCCGCTGATCCGACGGCGATGTCCACATTAGTCACTCCCGACGATGAAAACATCGCACGCACTCGATCAAGGACGTCCGCCTTGTAAGGTTCGGTGACAGCAAGTGCGTCCAACGAGTGGGACAAAGGCGTGCCCGTCGGTACTTCGATATAGAGTGAATTATCGCCAAAACTTCGTCCTACGAGATTCCAGGGCGCATCATGCCCGAACACCAGCACCACCTTCTGCGCAGGCGCTTGATCTGACGACAGAAATCTGAGGATCGGGTTTGAAGCTCGGGTTCCTGACTCCGCGCCCGCCGAGTAGCTGCCATCATCACTCACGTACGCCGTTCCCAAACTTGCGGCACCGGGTTGGGACGTCACGTTTGTCCCCAGATTCTTGACGTTTCTAAAACCCAGGAAGTATTCCTCTCCCGCAGTGAACGTGAGGGGCGAAAAGCTTCCACCGGAAAAGACGTTCGCAGAGGGAAAGAATGAGGCATTCCGCAGCCGCGTCCCGCCGGCAGCAGGGAACTGGTCATAGATCTCAACGCTAACACTTCGCCCATCAGTGATTGAGAAATTTGTGGAAACGCCGGTTAATGTAAAGGTCGACTGCGGTGTATAAAACCAGCCAACATCACTAAAATTCCACACGACCGCGTCTGGTGCGAGAAACTCATTTATCGATTCATGAACGTATTGGGCATGCGTATGACCTGCGAAACAGAGGAACGCAAGCCCGACGACGCAAGAATGTCCGAGTCTTTGGCGCGAGTTCATTCCCATCCCTCCAACGATGCCCCCGAAAGTGACGCTTTCGATTCGGCCTGATTGTACCGTGGCGGCTGGAAAACCTATCAGCGGTCACAAAGGGGTCACTTCTGCTCTGTCTCGACCCTGCTTTGTAGGGGCGAGGCCTGCCTCGCCCGATTGGCATGGACGCGAGATTTCTACGAAAACACAGAGGGCGACGCAGGCGTCGCCCCTACGAAGACTCCGCCGCCCGGGGGATCGAGACAGAGCAGGTCACTTCCCATTATGACCGCATCGGAGCAGGAGTGACCGGTTTATGACCCAAAACGACTCCGGCATCTCAGTTCGGGTCAGTCGGGGGCGAGCTTGCTTATTCGCGCGGCGATGATGCACTTTGTTAACCAACCGCAAGGTCTCAGCAATCCGCGTCGCAAAACGGCGCGGCGCAGCGAAAACGCGTCGGCGGGCGAGAGGCGGGCGGAGCGGTTCGGGGTGTTTTCAGCGTCGCCGCGTGCTCGGCCGGGTGTTCACCGGAAAGTTAACCGGTTAAATCAACGGGTTCGGCGGTCAAAATCGGCAATTCCTAGTACTCCGGCCGACGTTTGTAACTCGTTATTTTTCAAGCGGAGGTCGAAAATTCTTCGCCTAACCCTTGGCCGGGCCGCGAATAAAAAACGCCTCGGCCCGGACCGGCCGGCGAACGAGGCGACCCTCGGACGACTCCAAAGTCGTCGCCGACCCAAAACGCGGCCAATCGAACGGGCGTGGCGGCAATAGCCATTCGCGTTTTTTCGCATTGTCCGCGCGCCCTCGCGCCATCTTCGAATCGGTGCGCGATTTGTGTCTGGAATGACCAATGACGAATGACCAATGACCAATGCCCCGATCACCCTTTGACCGCTCCCGTCGCCAGCCCCGAAATAAAATCGCGCTGCAACACGAAGAACAAAATCGCCACCGGCACGATGGATAAAAGCGTGCCGGCCATGAGGACGCCATAGGGCGTGTGGTATTCCGGCAGGCCGAGCATGTTGGTCAGGGCGACCGGCAGCGTGTAGTTGTTGCGGGTTTGCAGGACGATCTGCGGCCAGAGGAAAGAGTTCCAAGCCGACATGAAACTCAGCAGCGTGAACGCGCCGATCATCGGGCGCACGATCGGCAGCGCGATCTCCCACCAAAGACGCAGCTCGGAGCAGCCGTCGACGCGGGCGGCTTGCAACAGCTCGTCCGGCACCGCCTTCATCGCCTGCATGAAAAGAAAAATCCCGAACACGCTCACCGCGCTGGGGACGATGATCGCGGCATACGAATCGAGCCAGCCGATGCGGTACATCAGCTCATAACTGCTCGGCAACAAAACCTGACCGGGGAGCATCATCGTGGTCAGCATGATCAGCATGAGCGGTTTTCTGCCGGCGAATTTGTATTTGGCGAGAGCGAACCCGCCCAGGCTGGAGAGGGTGACGACCAGGCAGGTGTGCGCGGAGGCGACGAAGAGGGAGTTGAACATCCACGTAAGGAACGGCTCTTTCTCGAAGAGCCAGGTGTAATTGCTCACCGTCATCCGCCAGGGCTCGGTCCAGGGGATGAAGGTGTATTGAAAAAAATCATCGTGCGTTTTCAGCGTCGCGCAAATCAGCCAGAAGAACGGCAACAGGCTCAAAATCGCGAGCGGGATGACGATCGCGTGCAGGCCCAGCGCGGCGAAGAATTTTCGGCGGTCAAATGGCGGACGCGGCGACGGCGGGGGATGCGGGCGATAGGAAAGTACTTCTCCGTCGCGCGCGGCGAGCGTCGGGAGAGCGGGCGTGGTCGTCGTCGTGGCCACGGGAGAGGTCACGCCACGTCCTCCCGCGCCCGCGCGACTTTTAGTTGTACGAGCGAGACGAGGAAGATGATGACAACCAGCGCCCAGCCGATCGCGCTGGCATAGCCGATGTCGCCCGCTTCGAAGCCCATCTGGAAAAGATAGGTGACGATCGTGATTGCGTAGTTCGTCCAGACGCCGTGGAACAGCACGTACGGCAATTCAAAGAGCTGGTACCCGCCGATCGTGCCGACCAGGATCAGAAAAATCAGCACCGGGCGGATGCCGGGAAGCGTGACGTGGCGGAACTGCTGCCATCGGCTGGCGCCGTCGACTTCCGCCGCTTCGTACAGTTCCTGATCGACCGACTGAAGCGCCGCGAGCAGATACACCATCGCGTAGCCGACGCTGATCCACAGCGCCGCCATCACGACGGCCGGCATCGCCAGCCTGGGGTTGGCGAACCAGTTCAGCTCCGTGCCGATGAACGGGAAAAACAGGCCGATCATCTTGTTGATCAGCCCGTGCCGCTGGGCCAGCATCATGCTGAAGATGATCGCGACGAAGACCATGCCGACGAGGTGGGAGGAGAAGAACGCGAAGCGGAAAAAATTCCGCCAGCGCAGCAGCTTGCTGTTGAGCATCACCGCCAGGCCGAGCGCGATCGGCACCTGAAGGATGAGGAAGAGCGTGGTGAAGTAAGTCGTGTTGCCGACGGACGCCCAGAAAATCTTGTCGCTCAGCAGATAACGAAAATTCCCGAGCCCGACGAATTTCAATTGCCCCGGCCCGACCGATTTGTACAGGCTCAGCACCATGCTGCGCCCGAGCGGGTAGAGCATGAAGCAACAGAACAGAACGATGAATGGCGAGAGAAAGAGGTACGGCGCGAGTTTGTGTTGGTAGCGCCAGAAGCGTTCGCCGGATAGCAGTCCGAGATCGCGCGGCCGCGCAGAGTCGAGCGTCGCGGAGTCTGAGCTCTGGCCGCTGCGCGGGCGCGGGGGCATCAGTCAAACCTCCACTGATCCATTCGCCGCCGCAGGTCCGCCGCGCTGGTGGCGAGCCACTTGCGGCAGTTGCCCTCGAGCTCGCGCTCGTCAAGGTCGTCTTTGTGCGCCTTGACGTATTCCGTGGCGCGAACGAGCGCTTGATTGAGCTCCAGCGTCGCGACCTGCGAGGCGAACGTGACGTAGCGCGCCGGAATCTTCGGCGCGAGCTCGATATACAACTCGCTCGCCTTCTGGTTGCCGAAGTACGGATCGGGGGCGTGATAAACCGGCTCGTTCCACATCGTCGTGATCGGCGGGAGGATCTCGCTGCTCTCCTGCCGCGCCTTCATCCCCGGCTTGCTGAAGTAGAGGTGCTCCATCAGCTTCCACGCCAGGTCCGGGTTCTCGCACGCCTTGGTGATCCCCATCATCGTCCCGCCCCACGTGCTCGTGGGCGCGTCGGACGGATCGAAGACTGGCATCGGCATCAGGCGCATCTTTCCGCTGACGGCCGCGCCGTAACGCTTGATGTAGGTGACGCGCCAGTCCGGCGTGACGAAGCTGCACAGGCTCCCTTCGGTCACGTCCTTCATGAATGCGCCGATGCCCTGGCTCGACTGCGCAGTCACCTTCTTATTCCCCGCGACGAGCTGCGCATAAAACGCCAGTGTCTCGGCGACGCGCGGGTCTTCCAGATAAATGTTGCCGTAGCTGTCGATCGGGTTGATGCCGCGCTGAAGCAGCATCACCTGGAGATAATCGCTGGACGATTCCGGCAGCTCCAGCGCGTGCCGCGTCTTGTAGCCGCGCGCTACCCAGTAGTCGCGGAATTTCAGGCACGCCGCGTGATACTGCGGCCAGGTCTTCGCCTGCGTGAGGTCGACGCCCGCTTCGTGGAAGAGGTCTTCGCGGTAGACGATGACGCACGGGTGCAGGTCGTGTGGAACGCCGAAGATTTGGCCCTCCTTGCTCCACGGCGCGAAGCGCGTTTTCACGATGCGCTGATCGAGTCCCGATTCCGCCAGCCGGTCGTTCAACGGGCGAAAGCCGATGTCCGCCACCGGCGGGCGGAAGAAGCGGCCGATCAGACCAATCTCCATCTCGACCAGGTCCGGCGTCTCCTCGTTTTTCTCGCCGGACATGAACAGCGAAGTCAGCCGGATCGCCAGCGCGCGGGCGCTGAGCACGTTGAGGTTCACCGTGCAGTTGTGCTTGCGCTCAAATTCGGGGATCAGCGGCTTGTACGCTTTGTAGTGCGAGTCGGCGAAGACCCAGAGCGTCAGGTCCGCCTTCCGCTCGTTCGGGCGGACCGCGACCACCGCGCCGGCGACCAGCGCGATGATCAGCATCACCAGGATCGGTTTGCCCAAGTGAAAACTCATGCGCGTCGGTTAACTTTAACCGACAGGGGAGGGATCGCCACTGTATCCAGGTGGGAACCCGCGCGGCGGGTTTTTTATCTGCGAAGTGCGATTACGTCCCTGCCTCGATCGCGCGAACCGTATCGCGCATGACCAGCGACGGCGGGATCGCGGCGGATTCGCCAGCGCCGCCGCCGTCGATCATTTTCAGCAGCGTCTGCGTCGCCAGCTCGCCCATGCGCTCGAACGGAGGGGCGAGCGTCGACAGCGCGGGCCGCAGCATCCGGGCGAACGGCTGGTCCCCGACGCCGAGCACGGAAACCTGATCGGGCACTTTGATCCCCGCATCGAGCAACCCGGCGACGAGCCCGGCGGCGGTGAAATCCGAAAACGTGATCGCCGCCGTCGGCCGCCGCGTGTTGCCCGCGCCGTTCACCGCGGCCGCGAATGCTTTCGCGACCTCGAACCCGCGGTCGTACAAAAACTCCACCTCGGTGCAGTCGCCGCGTCCGCAGAAGACGGCCTCCGCGAGCCCGAGCTCGTCGAGTCCCTTGCGATAGCCGAGGTAGCGCAGGTGCGCCTGGCGAAATGGATTGAACGCGTTCGTGTTGTCGAAGCCGGCGATCGTCACGTAGGCGATGTTGCGATGTCCCATTGCGTGCAGCAGGCGGACGGCGCTGCGCATCCCTTCGACGTCGTCGGCGACGATCGACGGCGCGACGCAGCCGTCCAGCGCGAGCCCGAGCTGCACGATCGGGATGCCCTCTTCCTGCTGGATCTGGTTGAGCAGCTCGACGTTGGCGCGGCCGTCGAGGTCGATGAGCGGGAGCGTCACGATCCCCTCGACGCGGCGCTGGATGCACATCTCGAGCTGCTCGCGCTCGGTTTCCAGCAGGTTGTCCGGGTGGAGCATGAACATCTCGGTGTAGCCGGCCTTGCGCAGCAGGCGCTGCATCGCCGAGACGTACGACATCGCGTTGTGCCACGCGGCCCGCTTGATCAGCATGGCGATCGTGTGCGTGCGCTGCGTGGAGAGGCTGCGCGCCTGGATGTTCGGGCGGTAGTTGAGCGCGCGGGCGGCGGCGCGGATTCGCTCGGCGACCTCGGCGCTGACGCGGCAGTTGCCGCTGGGCCGACCGGTGATCGCCACCGACGCCGTCGCAACCGACACACCCGCCTTGGCGGCCACGTCGGCGAGCGTCACACGTTTTCGCTGCGGTCTGACCAAGCGCTTCTCAGTCCCATTCGCGCCCCCGGCCATGAGTTGTCCCTTACAGCCCGATCGTTCGAATTGCGTTGCAACGGCCGTCAGTACCGCGCCGCCGCGACCGTGATGCGCGTTGGCGGTGCGGCGCGCGTTGTAAACAACTTGCGGACGCGGTTAAATTCGCGCGTCGGTAAAATCGTCGAGTCGACTGGCATTGCTACTGGCGGCGCTGCGCTTCGTTACGTTCCGGACGATTTCTCCGCCGCGCTGCATCGCGCTAGCGCACTGTTGCCGCCGCCGCGCTGCCGACGGCGAAAAACGCGAAAACATGTTTGCTCTCGCGCGCGTGTTGGTGGCATCATCGTCGCAAGACGCAGGCGAGCGGGAGTCATTTCTTACTGAAAACCATTCCGGCCGCGCGGGGATGGGCACTTTGAAACGCTTAGTCGTCGTCAACGTCTCGTTCGCGGCCGCCAAACTTGGGGAAAGAGCTCGATGAAAAAATCCATTCACGTCTGCGTCGCCATCTTTCTGGCTCTCGTTTCTCTTCTCAGCGTCGCCGCCCCCACGCGGGCGAGTGCGAGACCGAACCTTGTGATCATCATGACCGACGACCAGGCGCAGTGGGCGCTTGGCTGTTACGGCAACCGCGAGTGCCAGACGCCCAACATGGATCGTCTCGCACGCGATGGCGCGCGTTTTACTAACGCCTTCGTCGTCACGCCGGTCTGCTCGCCGAGCCGTGCATCGTTCTTCACCGGGAAGTACGGCACGC
>JAXDMN010000386.1:0-6955 GCA_034666045.1 Phycisphaerales bacterium
TCGCGCGAATATTTTCGTGCAATCGATCCCCGACTCGAAAACGTCGTCGCGGAAAAAGTCCGCGGAGACCTTCGTAGCCCCGGACGGAAGTCCGGGGGTCTTTCCGCCCCATCCGCAAACCTGCTCGGACTACGAGAGTCCATCCCCATCTCCGCTGCGATCATCGACGCGCACGCAGGTGTCCCCGGCGCTGGTGTCGCATCCCCCTCAACGATGGTGATGGTCCTCGGCACCAGCAGTTGCCACATGCTCAACAGTCGCATCGAACAATTCGCCCCCGGCATCGCCGGCGTCGTCGAGGACGGAATCCTCCCCGGCTATTTCGGATACGAAACCGGCCAGGCGAGTGTCGGCGACGCCTTCGCGTGGCTTGTCGAGACCACGAAACAACCGCACGACGTGCTGACTCGCGCGGCCGCTGGACTTTTGCCCGGCAGCGGCGGCGTGATCGCGATCGACTGGTTCAACGGCTGCCGCACGCCGTTGATGGACCCGAACGTCTCCGGCGCGTTCCTAGGGCTCACGCTCGCGACGAAGCCGGAGCAACTCTATCGCGCGCTCATCGAAGCAACGGCGTTCGGCGCACGCTGGATCGTCGAGACGCTCCGCGAAAGCGGCGTCCCCGTCCGCCGCTTCGTCGCCAGCGGCGGTTTGGCGAATAAAAATCCGCTGCTCATGCAGATCTACACGGACGTGATCGGCGAAAAGATCAATCTCGCGGAGAGCGATCAATCCGTCGCGCTCGGCGCCGCGATCCTCGGCTGCCTGGCCGCGGGGGAAGCGGTCACCGGCTATGCGCAGGTGAGCCAGGCGATTCACGCGATGGCCCGGCAGCGGGAGGACCTCGTTTATCGTCCCGATCTCCAGGCGCGGAAGGAATATGACCGACTGTACGAGCTTTACCGCGCATTGACGCGGCCGGAAGGCGAGACGGCGACCACCCTGCGCGCCCTGCGCGATTTTGCCGCGCGCGAGCAAGCTTGATAACGTGAATGGCCATGCCATCGTTGCGGATCGTCATCCTCTGCGCCGTCGCCGCGACCTTCATTGCGGGTAATGCTGCGTGCGATCGCAAACAAAGCGGCAGCACCGCCGCAGGCGGCGCAGGCCCGGGCGGCAGTGCTCGCGCAGGACAAACCTACAAACCCGCCGGACGTCTCGTGAAGCAGCCGGACCTGCGTGCGGCCGGCGCGACGCCGCAGTTCAAGGCCGCGATCGCCAGCGTGCAGAAGCTCACCGGCAGCGCCGCCGCGCCGCTCATGAATGAGGACGAGCAACCGACCGGCGCGGTCACCTTCAAAGCGCCGCACGCGAAGGTCGAGCAGGAGCTGACGCGCTGGCACCGCCAGTTGCTCGCCCAGGGCGCGTACCTCGTCCGCTCGGAGAATCACTTTGGCTTCGACGGGCCAAACAGCCCGGACGATCTGGCACTCATTCCCACCACCGACAAATACGTCGCCCTCGCCATCATGCAGACCGACGGCGCGAGCTTCGAAATCATGACCGGCGACATCATCGACTGGCTGAAGGACATGGAGAAGGACCAGCCCATCGAGCTGACCGAGGCGGGCGTCGATTACTGCGCCGGCAACTTCAAGACGCCGCTGAAGGACGCGATGGGCCTGGCCCAGCGCATGTACGCGTTCTGCCCGGACATCGTCGATCAGGGGACGGGCGACGTCGACAAGCTGGCGGATGAGATGACGAAGGAAGGGAAGTTTTTCTTCTGGTGGGATTGATGGCGCCGTCAGGTTGCCGACACGCCACCCGGCTGCTGCCGCGTCGCGCGTTCCAGCGCATGCTTCCCCATCAGCGCGATGACGGCGATGCAGATGCCGGTCGCGCCGAGCCCCAGCCCGAGCAGCCACCAGCTTTCGCCCTTGGTCAGATCAAGGCGTTCCGCGCCGGTGGCGGCGAGGGCGACGAGGCCGAGACGCGGCATCAGGCCCAGGATCGTGCCCAGAACGTAGATCGCCAGCGGCACGCCGGTCGTCGCCATGAGAACGTTGGTCGTGCCGAACGGCAGGATCGGCGAGAGGCGCATGAGGAAGACGATCCAGAGCGTCTTGCCCCAGGTTTCTTCCGCCAGCGCGCGGCGGATGAGCTCCCACTTCGGGTGCGCCGCGAATGTATCGTGAACCCGATCGGCCGCGTATTTGCGCGCGAAGGCATAGCAGAGAAGCGCCCCGCCGACCGTGCCGATCACGACGGCCGGGAAACCGAGCGCAAAGCCGAAGGTCCAGCCGGCGATGAGCGCGGTCGAATACGTCGGCGCCAGCGCCAGCGCGCCGAGTATGGCGAACGCGACGGTGAAAATGACGACGCCCCACCCGCCCTGCGCGCGCAGCCAATATGCCAGCGGCAGGCCGATCGCCATGACCGCCAGCGAGCCCATGACCGGCAGCGCGATCGCAACAATCGCCACCGGTGTAGCGCGGCCAAGGCCTTTACGCGCGGGCGCGTGCCCCGCGGCGTGATCGGCGGCGATGTGAGCGGGCTCGTGCTCCACGCCGCTCAGCATAGGCGAGGAAAGTCGATGCGTCAGGGGCGCGAGCGCGCGGGCACGGATTGCACGTTGCATCTCAGACAGACGACTTTTACGATGCGCGGCTCGGTAACCCAAACTCTCGACCCAAACTCTCGGAGGCCTCGCATGCATCGATCGTGGAAAAAAATCGCTCTCCCCGCCGCCGTCGCGTTCGCGCTCGTCGCGGGCTGTGAAAACATGAAGAAGGACAGCGCGGGCTCGAAGAAGATGGACGCCAGCGGCAAGCCGACGGCAGTCGCGCATCTCGAGACTGCAAAAGCCGCCTCGACCCAGCCCGCGTGGGGCAAGCCGACCGGAACCGTTACGTTCACCCAAGTGGGCGACAATAAGGTGAAGGCCGCCTACGACATCAAGGGCCTCGCGCCCGGCAAGCACGGCTTCCACATTCACGACAAGGGCGATCTCAGCGCCGCCGACTTCAGCAGCGCCGGCCCGCACTTCAACCCGACGAAGCACAAGCACGACGGCACGACCGGCGACGAACGCCACGCCGGCGACCTCGGCAACGTCGACGCCGACACGTCCGGCAACGCCAAAGGCAACGTCACCGTCGAAGGCCTCACCATCGGCAGCGGCGCCGCGACCGACATCGTCGGCCGATCGATCGTCGTCCACGAAAAGGCGGACGATATGAAGACCGATCCGAGCGGGAATTCCGGTGCGCGCATTGCAGCCGGCGTGATTGAGAGCAAGAAGTAACGGGGAAAACCAGAATGACGAAATCAGAATGACGCTCTGTTGAGCCTGCGTACCCGCAGGACATCAAATCCGAATGACGAATGACGAAGCCCGTAGGTTCTTCATTCGTCATTCGGGTTTCGTCATTGATTCGGATTTCTGGTTTCGTCATTCGGATTTTTTCGCGCCCATCTTCTTCAACAGATAAATCTCCCCCTGATGAATCGCCTCATCATGCAGCCCGTGCAGGATGAGATAGCGCGTCGGCCGGCCCTTTGCGTCCGGCTTGGATAGCGTCGCCTCGTCGGCGGACTCGAGAAGGATCAGCAGCCGCGGGAGTTGCTGCATGAGCTGTGATCGCACTTTTTCCAGCGTCGGCCAGTTCGTGACCGTCGCCGGCGTGCTCTTCCAACTGAACTTTTCGAACCATCCGGCCGGATAGCCGGTCTGCTGCGAGCCGGTCAGCGGCATGATGCCGAGGTGCTCCATCAACATGACGCCGTGGCCGGCGTGCCAGAGGATCGAGTTCGTCAAACCGGGAGCGGCAAAGCGGGCCTGCTCGTCAGTGAGCCCATCGAGTAGTTTTAACGTTTTGCCGCGGATTTCTTTCGCCGCGAGGATCAGGGTTGCGTCAGTCATGCCGCGGAAGGTAGTGGGCGGGACGGTTCAAGTCGAGGTATGTTGAGACAATCGTGGCGACGCACGTCGTGCAATCGTGGAACGAGCTGACCGATCGGCTTTACGCCGACTCGTGGCGGGCGCCGCTCGGGCGGTTTCGATCGAAGTACGCCTTCCGCGGCATGCAGGACGCCGCGGCGGATTTGTCGACGTCGCTGTCGCGCCTCGGCGGGCCGTACGCGCGGCAGGAGAACCATCTCCTGCGGAATTTCCGCAAGTACGCGCACCGCGACGCCGTGCCGGGCGATTCGACATGGAACTGGCTCTCGCTGGCGCAGCATCACGGCCTGCCGACGCGCCTGCTCGACTGGAGCTTTTCGCCGTTCGTCGCGCTGCACTTCGCGACGCACGACTTCGAGAATTTCGACACGGACGGCGTCGTCTGGTGCGTCGATTACGTCAGCGCCAACAAAATGCTCCCCGCGCGGCTGCGCAAACTCCTCCGCCGCGAGCAGGCGGACGTCTTTACCGCCGAGCTGCTCGAGCGCGACGCCCAGTCGCTCCAAGCCCTCGACCGGCTCGCGCCAAAGAAGCCGTTCGTCCTTTTCCTCGAGCCGCCGAGCCTCGATGACCGGATCGTCAACCAATTCGCGCTCTTCTCGATGATCAGCAGCCCGACCGCGCAGATGGACGACTGGATTCGCGCGCACAAGCCCTTCGCGCAGAAGATCGTCATCCCCGCCAAGATGAAATGGGAAGTGCGCGACAAGCTCGACCAGGCGAACATCACCGAGCGCGTGCTCTTCCCCGGCCTCGACGGCTTGAGCCGCGTCCTCAAGCGCTACTACAGCCCGCGCAAGGTCGCGTCGCGCCAGGGGAGCAGGCCCGTCCCCGGGCCGGTCGGTCTGCGGCCGGTCGGTCTGCGGCCGCTGGGTCTCCGGCCCGAGGACGGGCCGGCTCTCCCTAACACCGAATCTCGCCCCGCTCGAGCAGCCGCTTCGTCTGCGCATGGCGGTAACGGAACATCGCGTTCACCCGCCGCCGGACGAAAAGCAGGTCGAAAATCCAGCCGATCGGGCCGAACGGCACGCGATACGTGATCCGGTCGAGCATCCGCGTGTTTTCCGCGTCAATCCGCTCGAAATCGTGCTCGTGCCGCCATAATTTGAACGGCCCGGATTCCTGAACATCGACGAAGCGCGCCTCTTCGCCGAACGCCACCGCGTGCGGCGGACGATGCTCATCGATCCGCGCAACCCAACGCATCCGCCGGCCCATCTGTTCGATGTGGAGGATCACCCGCGAGCCGACCTTCACCGGAACATCCGCCGACTCGATCGTCGCCGTGATGTCCGGCGGCGTCACCGCGGTCAGCGCGGCGGTGGGATCAGAATAAAACGCCCACACCTCCTCGAGCGGCGCGGCGATCGTCGAGTCGAATTCCAGCGTCGGCATCGCGGCCGCGATTCTACGTTAGGATGTCCGCGAATGTCCGCGATCCTAATCGCCCTGTTTCCGTTCGTGCTCTTCGTGATCGTGCTGATTCTTGCGCGCATCGCCCGAAAGACCGCAAAACCGCCCAACGCCGACCCGGCGTGCGGCAAATGCGGCTACTGCGTGCGCGGCCTGGCGGAACTGACCTGCCCGGAGTGCGGCAGCGATCTGCGCGAGGTCGGCATCCTCGCGCCCGGACTGCGCAAGCCGACGAGCACGCCCATGCGACTGTTCGCCTGGACCGCGCTGGCTGCGGGGCCGGCGCTTGTTTTCGCGCTCGTCGGCGCGAGTTACCTCGCCCCCTGGCAGGCCGTCGCCACGCGCAACCGCGCGATCTTCATCCAGTCGCCGACCATCATGGAAACGATCCAGGTCCAGCAGCAAGGTCGGCGAAAAATGATCGGGCGGCCGCGATACAACGAACCGGTGCCGTTGCAGACGATGACGCTCAGCCTGCGCAGCCCGCGAACGAGCGATGACATGACCGTCGATCTCGCGACTGGCGCGGCCCGTTACGCCGACACCGCTGGAAAAACCATCACCGGCGCGTTCGACGCTTCCTTCATTGCGGCCTGGCTCAACGCCAACGGCGTCGCCGACTCGACCGTGCCGCAGCGGGCCATCGACGTGCTTGCGGCGATCGACGACATGAAGACCAACGGCGGCGGCGGATTCCGCAATTTTTCGCCGAACCGCGCGCGCGGCAATCTGCCGGACGTCATCGCCCATCCCGCGTCGCCCGCGTATGTCGCGCCGATGCCGAGCGCGATCACGCCCTTCGTCCCTTTCGCGCTCGGCCTGCTGCTTTGGGCCGGCGGGCTACCGCTCGTCCTCCGCCATCGCGGCGGCACGCGCCGAGACCCGCGCTCGCGCGTAGAATCGCCCCCAGATGCAAACGAAAAATGAACTGATCCCCGAACCGATCGGCCTCGACGTCGACACGATTGCGCGCCCGCTGAACTGGTCGGAACTGTACGGCAATGCCAACCCCGTCGAGCTCGAGATCGGCATGGGCAAGGGGACTTTCCTCACCGAGCAGGCGAAAGCCCGGCCGGACGTCAACTTCTTCGGCATCGAATGGGCGCGATGGTTCTGGCGTTACGCGAGCGACCGCATGCGACGCAACGGCTGCACGAACGCGCGCACGGTCCGCGCCGAGGCCAGCTTTTTCCTCCAGGAATTCGTCCCGGCCGACAGCCTCGCCGTCCTGCACATCTATTTCCCGGACCCCTGGCCGAAGGAGCGGCACAAAAAACGCCGACTCATCCAACCGAAGTTTTTGCCGGTCATTCACCGCGTGCTCGCGCCCGGGGCGCGCTTGCAGATCGTGACGGACCACCAGGGATACTGGGAAGAGAACATCGAACCCGCCGTCCGCGCCGCCGCCGGCTTCACCGTCGTCGACTACAACCGCCCCGGCTCGGCCGGTGAAGGGGAATTCGTCGGCACGAATTTTGAACGCAAATACGCGCGCGAAGGCCGACCGTTCTACGCGATTGCGGCGGTGAAGGGGATGACAGGTGACAGGTGACAGGTGACAGGTGACAGGTGACAGGTGACAGGTGACAGGTGACAGGTGACAGGTGACAGGTGACAGGTGACAGGTGACAGGTGACA
>JAXDMN010000387.1:0-7083 GCA_034666045.1 Phycisphaerales bacterium
GCCGGCTCCATCAGCCCGTGCCGCCCGTCCGTCATGTACACGTGGCGCGATTCGAGCATCTTCGCGTAGTTCTTCAGGTCCAGCTCAGAGGCTTCGATGCCGTACATCACCTGGAATGTCCAGCGGAGCAGCGGCCGCAGGGTCGGCTGCCAGCGACTGTCGCTGCCGATCCGGTTCGCCAGCGCCTGATCGAATCCTTCGACCGGCGCCGAGAGGACGAGCGTATTCAGGCTCGGATCGTTCTTCGCCGCGATCATCGACGCATTCGCGCCGGTGCCGATGCCGATCAGCGCGATGCGGGCGCCGTCAACCGACGGCCGGCGGCGGAGCGTCTCGACGGCCGCCCGGACGTCCATCGATTCGCGGATGCCGAACGTCTGCGCGTCGGTCGACATCGACGCCGTCCCGCGCAGGTTCATCGCCAGCACGACAAAGCCCGCCTTGTGCAGCGGCTCAGCCAACGGAACGAGCTGGTCGCGTGTCGCCGCGAAGTCATGCACGAGCACGACCGCCGGGTAACGCTTGTTGAGGATGCCCTGTCCCTCGGCGAGGACGCGCTTGGCGTCGATCACCGGGATGAGCCACCCTTCGAGGTTGACGCCGTCCTCGCTCATGAAGCTGACCGGCTCATAATAGATGCCGACCTTGAGCGGATCGGACGCGGTCACGTCGCGGCCCGGGTGGGTCGCCCCGAAGACGAGCGCGCTCAGGAACGCGACCAGAATGACCGGCACGAACGCCAGGCGGTACGTAATCGATCGCACGAAGCGGCTGAAGGCGGTGCCCTCTTCGTTGCGGAACGGCACCTTTCGCCGGAACGGGCTGAAGACCAGCATCCGCCCGACAAATCGGAAGATGGCCCACAGCCAGGCGAAGCGCGATTTCCGCGCGTTCTTTGACGACGGCTCGAGCGTAAACGACGGGTTCATGACCGGGCGCTGCATATCACTACCGTCGTACAACTAAGCCGGCGGCTTGAGTCGGATTCCCGATACATTTTGCGCAGACGCCCACAAGCTTGATAAAAGATCCGGATGGCCGTAGTTTTGCGGTCGTTGACGGCGCCGGGCTCCCGTGCCTTTTCAATTCGCGCGGTGCGCGCCGTCCCATAAACCAGCGCATGGCCGGGGGCGAACGAACGTGCTTGGATGCGCGTCCGTACCATCGGCCGGGGTAATCAGTCGGGCGACAGTACTTTCACTGCGAGGTCAAGGATGGCCAGGCGCAAGAACGCGGCAGCTCTCTTCGAAGTCATTCACGCGGACAATCGATTCCCGAAACGGCACGTCTCGCGGTGGTCGCTGCGCGCGCCGCGGCTGCCGTGGTTCGGGCGCAAGTCGTCCGATGACGCATCGGCGCCCGCGGCGGCGTCCATGCCCGCAGCGCCGGAGACGATCGATTATCAACCCGCCGAGCCGCGCGGGCCGTCGTTCTTCGCGCGGGCGATGTCGATGATCCCCGCGATGCCGCGCATCGGCATGTCGCTCGACCCGGAGCGGCAAGTCGTCCGCGTGCAGCTCAGCTACACCGGCGCGATGGTGACCGCCTTCTCGCTGGTCGTCGCGATCGCCCTCGCGTATCTGGTCGGCCGACAAACCTCGCACCGCCCGATGCCTGCGCTGGCCGAGCAGACCACCGAAGAACTGCGCAACGGCCCCGCCTACGCCGACGTCCTCAATATCAACAATGACAACGACGCGCCCCCCGCCATGGCCGTCGGCGCGACACCAACCGGTCGCACGGCGACAGGCATCGCCGCCCCCGCCGCCGCCAGGCAGCAACCCGCGTCTCCAACGGTCGCATCCGGCGCCCGTCAATCCCCCAGCGGCGCCACCGCCATCGCCAACGCCCCGCCGCAGGCACAACCCGCGCTGCACGGCGTTCGCCCCAGCCAGTGGGAACCCCGAATCCCCGAAACCTTGTCCGTCAGCGACGAAAACCGCACCGCCGGCATGCAGTACGTCATCATCCAAAGCTACCCCGAAGAAGAGCGCGAACTCGCCGAGGCCGCCAAGCAAATGCTCAATCAGCACGGCGTCCTCTGCACCGTCGTGCGCGGCCTCCCCTACGCCCCAACCTGGTACAGCGTCGTCGGCATCACCGGCTTCGCCCGCGTCAAGGACGTCCCGGAGTACGACGCCTACGTCGCGCGCGTCCAACAAATCAGCGACCAGTTCGCCGGCACGAGCAAGTTCAAAAAGTTCGAACCCAAACCCTTCCGCTGGCGCGCGATGAAGACCACGCCGGAAAAGTCCGCGACGACGACGACCGGCGCGGCGAAGCCGGCGACGCCGAAGCAGTAAGTCATCCGCGATGAGCAGCATCTGAGGGCGTTTCCAAGAAGCGCCAAAACGCAAAAATGCCCGCGATGTCATCCTGAGGTGCTCCGAAGGATCTGGCGCGGCGCGCCGCTTGGTCATCCGGCGCGGATTGCTCCAAGCCGGCTCGCCCCCGATACTTTTGCCCACCGTGCAGCGTTCACTCTCCATTCCGGAAGCGATCGATCTTGCGGTCCAGTACCAGCAGTCCGGGCGGCTCGAAGAGGCGCGGCGAATTTACCTGCAAGTGCTGCAACTGCACCCGCAGCATCCGGAAGCGCTTCATCTGCTGGGACTGATTGAACACCGCGTTGGCCGCAATCGGGAAGCGATCGAACTCATCTCGCGGGCCATCGCACTGCTCCCTCAAGCAGCACATTTTCATGCGAATCTCGGCACCGTTTTGCGCGACCAGAAGGAATTGGATCGCGCCGAGACCGCGCTGCGCGAGGCGATTCGGCTGGAGCCCGCGAATGCGCCAGCGCATTACAACCTCGCGCTCGTCCTGCTCGACGGCGGACGTGCACCAGAAGCTCTGGCCGAACTACGCACCGCAATTCAGATCAATCCCGCTTCCCTCGATGCGCGCCTGACGCTCGCGACGACCCTGGGACGATCGGGCGACTACGCCGGCGCCTACGCCGCCGCGGCCGAAGCGCTGCGCATCCAACCGGACAACGCCCCCGCGCTGACTGCCGCCGCCGCCGCGCTGGAAAGGTCCGGCAGGCCGTCCCAGGCCGCCGAACTGCTGCGGACCGCCGTCACGATTGATCCGAACTTCGCAACCGCGTGGACGAATCTCGCGATCGCTCTGGACGATCTGGGATTCCACCAGGAAGCGATCAGCGCTCATCGCCACGCGATTCGACTCGCCCCCGATGACCCGCAACCGGCCAGCCTGTCCCTCATGACGTTGCTCCGCAGCGACGGGCTCGCGCCCGCCGAAATCGCCGATGAACATCGCCACTGGGGCAACCGCTTCGCCGCGACCATCGCAACCCACGCAGCCCCTTCCCCCCCGAGAAATTCCGCGCCGAAAATCCGCGTCGGCTACCTCAGCGGCGACTTCAACGCCCACGCCGTCGCGACGTTTCTACTCCCGCTGCTCGCCGCGCACGATCGCCAGCGCATCGAGATCACCTGCTATGCGACCAGCGACAAGCGCGACGATGTCACCGAACGTTTTCGCGCCCTCGGCGATCGCTGGCGAAACATCACCTCGCTCGCCGACTCCAGCGCCGCCGACCAAATCCGCGCCGACGAGATCGACATCCTCGTCGACCTCTCGGGCCATTCCGAGCACAACCGCCTGCAACTCTTCGCCCACAAGCCCGCCCCCGTGCAGGTGACCTACCTCGGCTACCCCGCCACGACCGGCGTGCAAGCGATCGACTATCGGATCACCGACGAGATTTGCGATCCGCCAGGCATGACCGAGCCTCTGCACACCGAGCGCCTCTTCCGCGTTCCCGCGCCCTTTCTCTGCTACGCCCCGCCGCCCCACGCCCCCGCCGTCGCGCCGCTGCCGCTTGATTCAAACGGCCACGTCACATTCGTTTCCTCCAGCACCACCGCCAAGATCACCTCCTCCACCATCCGCGCGTGGGCGACGATCCTGCGCAGCGTCCCGCAGTCCCGACTCCTCATGAAACACCTCAGCCTCGGCGAAGCGCAAACCCGCACCCTCTGGCTGACGCGCTTCGCCGAGCATGGCGTCGCCGCCGACCGGATCGACTTTCGCGCCTACCTCGACCACGCCGAGCATCTCTCCACCGTGACCAACTGCGATATCGCGCTCGACACATTCCCCTATTGCGGAACCACCACCACCTGCGAAGCGTTATGGATGGGCGTGCCGGTGATAAGCCTCGTGGGCAACACGCACGTCTCGCGCGTCGGGCTGACACTGCTCAACAGCGTCGGCCTGAGCGCTCTGGCCGCGCCGAGTGAGGATGATTACGTGACGACGGCCGTCGCGCTGGCGGGCGATACCATTCGACTGCGCGAGCTCCGCGCCAGCCTGCGCGAGACGATGTCCCGCTCACCCCTCACCGACGCCAACCGCCTGGCACGTGCCATCGAATCGGCGTACCAGTCGATCCAGCAACGCCAGGCGCGATAAAGTAACTGCTGACTGTTAGTAAAATACCATTCCCTGGCGGCGCCCCTTGAGGTACCTTGCAGACGACACTTCTTCGAGAGGACGCGTATGTTACGTCAATTGCGTCGAGGATTTACGCTCGTCGAGTTGCTGGTCGTCATTGGGATCATCGCCATCCTCATCGGCGTTCTCCTCCCCACGCTCGCCAGCGCCCGCGAGGCGGCGAAGACCGCACAATGCCTCTCCAACCTGCGCCAGATCGCCGGCGCCATCCACATGTACGCCAACGCCCACAACGGCACCCTCGTGCCCGGCTGGATCGCCAACGACAAGAGCAACGGGGCAGGCGTCGAGCACTACGCCACCATCCTGGTCGGCCTGAAGTACCTGCCCGCGCCCAAGCAGTTCGACTTTGACGATCTGCAATCGCAGGGCGACTCCATCTTCCGCTGCCCCAGCGGCACGGACTTCAAGCACGAGACCGGCGCCACCGCCGGCGGGTTGGGCAACCCAACCTCCAAGGAAGACACTCGCGGCGGCGCGTTCTGGCGCCGCCAGTCGCTCGACACCGGCCTGAATACCGGCATCATGGTCGACACCTGGTACGGCATCAGCGCCTTCGATCAGGGGAGCGGGGCAACCAACCCCCAGCTCTTCATCGATAAGCAGAAGCCCTGGCCGTTCCGCAAATTCGTGCGCAGACCCGACGGGTCGACGCTCGGCGAGTTCTCCAAGCTCAACAAGTTCAAGAAGGCGTCCGAGCTCGCCCTGATGTACGACGGACTGCGCCTGCTCGACGCCGACTTCAAGAAGGTCAACGCCCGGCACGGCCGCAAGAAACAGACCAACTTCCTCATGGCCGACGGCCACGGCGAAACCATCGAAACCAAGCGCCTCCCCCGCGGCCCGGGCGAGCCGGCGCCCGCACTGACCCAAGCCCAGATCAACGGCGCCGACCTCAACGTCTTCTCCCCTTGGCCCTACCCAAAGTGGCGCATCGACCAGTAGCGGCCGAACTACCGGGTGCAACGGCTATCGAGAGAGTTGGCGGTACGCAGGTTCTCGAAAACTTAGCCGGGTTGCGGCGTCCCCGTTTCGTCGCCGTTCCAGGACCAGCTCTTGCGCAGGAACGGGGAAAACTTCCATCGAAAATTCCCCTTCGCCTGCCGCGTCTTCGGATCGAGCACCACCGGCACCCAGACGTATCTCGACTGCTCCAGATCATTCCGCCCCGCCGGCCCCGCCCACCACTGGTCGCACAGCGCCACCAGCCCGTCGGTCTCCGCGATGTAGAGGAAATTCGAGATCTGCGATCCCCACGTCCCCGGATTGCCCAACCGCCGCGGCGGCGAATATTTCCCCAGGGGCGTGTCCGCGACTGCGTAGGTCGTGTCCGACGGATTCCACCCCATCACCCCCGACCCCGCGACGATGTACTTCCCCCGGTACTTCGCGATCGCCGACCCTTCATACTGCTGCCCCGGCCCGGGCCCCGCTTGCAGCGCGATCACGCTCTTCCCGGTCGTGTTCAAATAATCATCGCTCAGCAGCTCGACGCGCAGATTCCGGTGGCCATCGTCATACACGATGTACGCCTTGCCGTCGGTGTCCTGGAAACCCCCCAGGTCCTGCGCCCACCCGTGCTCCTCCGCGCTCTTCCTCAGCCCCGGTTGGATCTCGAACGGCCCCGCCGGGTCATCCGCCGTCGCCACCGTCAGCATCACGTCGGGGTACTTGCGAAAATAGAAATACCACATCACGTATTTCTTCGTCGCCTTGTTGTAAAACACGCACGGCCGGTGCGCCGTCCCTTCCGAGGCGTCCCCCGGTTTGGCCTTGGGAAGCTTCAAGCACTCCCCCGCGTACTCCCAATCCACCAGGTTCTTTGAGCGATACACGTTCAACCCGTTGCGCAGCGCCGCGCCGTCCGGCCCGCATCGCCCCATCGGATTCCCGATGTAACTCGTCCCATACCAGTAAAAAACCCCGTCGAAGCGCCCCACGAAATGCTCGTGCGCCGAGATCGGCCGCCCCGCGGTGTCCTTCCACTCTGTACAGTTCAAAATGATCTTCTGCCCAGCCTGTTCCCCCGCTGCCGGAGCCCCCATCGCAACGACACCCAGCACCGACAAGATCGGCAGCAACAAATGCCCCTTGATATTCATGGATCCACCTTTCCCGCAGGCCCGACGGCCTGTGTGCCACACGCTGTTTCGTTCGTCACGGTTCGCAGGTCACTTTTGATTTTTTCAATGACCCGGCCTTCGTCCCGATTCGACCGACTTGTCTCGATTAAGTTCCAAAAAAATAGGCGCGATGCGGATTGCCCCACGCCGCTGCGTCCCCTCTCTTCTTGCCGGCGGATGTCACGTTTTCCGTTTCCGTTTTCACATTCCGGTTTTCGGTTCCGATTTCGATTCGCGCACGGCGTCCCCTGCGTTTGTTCTATTGAGCGCAACGACGGAACATCCAATCTCTCACAACACTAGCGAATATTTGCAACCTTGGTCGTTGAGATGGGTCATAAAGGGGTCATGGGTCATAAAGGGGTCACTTCTGCTCTGTCTCAACCCTCCGCCAACAGCATGATGTTGTGCGTGAGCACGCGAAGCAATAACTCGTGCCGCCGGGCGACGGCCGTGCGGGCGCGCATCGCCGAGCCCA
>JAXDMN010000388.1:0-13131 GCA_034666045.1 Phycisphaerales bacterium
CGAGATATGCTCGTCGCCCTTCCAATAGCCGCGCACGCAATCGCGATACTTGCCATTCCATTCCGCCCAGAGCACGGGGAAATTTCCCACCTGATATCCGCCCTCGCCGACATCCCACGGCTCGGCGATCAGCTTGACCTGCGAGAGCACCGGGTCCTGGTGAATGATGTCGAAGAACGTGCCGAGGCGGTTCACCTCGTGCAGCTCGCGCGCCAGCGTCGATGCGAGGTCGAAGCGGAATCCGTCGACGTGCATCTCGAGCACCCAGTAGCGCAGCGAATCCATGATGAGCTGGAGCACGCGCGGGTGCTGCATGTTCAACATGTTCCCGCAGCCGGAAAAATCCATGTAATGCCGCGCGTCTTCGGGCGAAAGCGAGTAGTACGCCGCGTTGTCGACGCCGCGCCACGACAGCGTCGGGCCCATGTTGTTGCCTTCGGCGGTGTGGTTGTAGACGACGTCGAGGATCACCTCGATCCCTGCGGCGTGCAGCGAGCGCACCATCGTCTTGAATTCCTGCACGCTTTTTCGCGGCGACTTGCGCGAGGCGTAATCGAGGTGCGGCGCGAAGTAGCTGAGCGTGTTGTAGCCCCAGTAGTTCGTCAGCCCGCGCTCGATGAGATGGCGGTCGTTCAGGTGATGTTGCACCGGCAGCAGCTCGACGGCGGTGACGCCCAGGTCGAGCAGGTGCTGCACGATCGCTTCCGACGCGACGCCCGCGTACGTGCCGCGCTTGTCTTCCGGCACTTCGGGATGACGCATCGTCAGGCCGCGGACGTGGCCCTCGTAAATGAACGTCTTATGCCACGGCGTGCGCGGCGGGCGATCGTCGCCCCACGTGAAGGCGGTGTCGAGCACCGAGGCGAGCGGCGCGAACGCGGCGTTGTCGCGGTCGTCGAATGACAGATCCGCCTGCGGATCGCCGACGCGATAGCCGAAGAGCGAATCGTCCCACCGGACGTCGCGCCCGATCGCCTTGGCGTACGGGTCGAGGATGATCTTGTTCGGGTTGAAGCGGTGACCCTTCGCCGGTTCGTACGGGCCGTGAATGCGGTAGCCGTACAGTTGGCCCGGCTCGATGTCCGGCAGGTAGCCATGCCAGACCATGTCGGTGTGCTCGGGCAGGGTGATGCAGAGCTTCGCCGTCGTGTCGTTGATGTCGTCGAAGAGGCAGAGCTCGACCTTGGTCGCGTGCTCGGCGAAGATCCCAAAATTAACACCGGCCCCGTCCCAGGTCGCCCCAAGCGGGTAAGGCCGTCCCGGCCAAACTCTCATCGGTTCACTCGTTTCGTTTTGTAAGTCTCACGCATAGTCCGCAAGCGTGCTCTGCACGCGGGCGGGCAAAGCCGGTGCCAGCGAACAGAACATTAGGCCGCCTGCATAACCCCGCAATCGTCGCGCGGCGGCACGATCTTAGGTCGGCACATGACGGTCAATCTGACGCGAGCGAATGGATATCGTCGCAGAGGCTCCTACGGTCTCGTCGCCGCTTTCGTCGCCGGCTGCGTCGTCGCGCCGACGACGACCGTCGGCCCGCCCGGCAGCGGCGGACCGGGATCGATCTGTGGATCCTGCCCCGCCATGATCCGCTGCACCCACTGCTTGAACTGGCCGTCGAGCATGTAGCGGTAAAAATCTTTCCCCGGGCAGGTCGTCTGCTTCGGCGCGACGTCCCGGTGCGTCGCGATCTGGCTCGTGTCGATCTTCTGCCGATCGCAGAGCCACGCAACCAGCCGCGCGCAGCTTTCGAGCTGCTGCGGGCTGACGCGCTGCGTCTCGAAGTTGCCCATCATCTCGACGCCGATGTGGCCCTGGAGCGGATACTTCGTGTTCGTGTCCGGCTCGTAAGCGAGATCGCGCGCTTCGAAGATCCGTCCGTCCGGCGCGATGAGGAAGTGGTAGGGCAGGTCCGGCCAACCCTTGTCGCGCTGGCCCCAGCCCTGCATGTTCTTGACGAACTTCGCGGGGTCGGTGCCCGGCTTGTAGTCGACGCCGGCGTGGTGAATGGTGACGTACTTCGGCGTGTGCTTCTTTGAATCGGGAAACGGCTGCGGCTCGGAGCCCCATTCCTCGCGCGTGACGAATTTCGGGGGCCGTGGCACTGCTTTCGGCGCCTCAGGTTGCTTCGCTTGCACCGCTGGTGACGGTGATGGCGACAGTGACGGCCGCGATGTCGACGACGACGAACGCGGCGAGCAGCCGGCGACGATCAGGAGTAACGGGAGAAGAATTTTCAGCTTAGACATTCGGCGTTCTCTCTCTTGGATTGTTTTTGGTTACTCGATCACGCGCTTCGCGAAGCAGAATGTATCGTCGCGCCGCTCGGAATAATTCGTATCGGACGGGTTGAAGCTGCTGATGGTCACCACCGGCTCGGTCGCTTCGATCATTTTGGCGTCGCCGAGGTAGATGCCGGTGTGGCTGATCGTTCCGCGTCGGCCGAGGAAGAAGAGCGTGTCGCCGCGACGAAGGCCGGCGCGATGCCAGCGCGTCCCGACGAGCCGGCCGACGAGATACTGCTGGTCCGCGTCGCGCGGCATGACGACGCCGGCGGCTTTGAAGGACACGCGGACGAGGCCGGAGCAGTCGATGCCTTCGCGCGTCGCGCCGCCCCAGACGTAACGCGTATCCAGGTATTTCTGCGCCGCCTCGACCACCTGCTCGATGCGCTCCGGGTAACGCGGCGGCGCCGCGGACGCGTTGATCGCCGCCAGCGCCTTCTCATCGATGCGGCGGACCTGGGCGCCGTCGATGTAGCCGACGTAACCGTCCGGGGCGTGGCAGAGCAGTTGGCCGTTCTCCGCCTCCTTCAGAAGATAAACGATGTCGCCGCGCACGCAGTCGGTGAGGGTCTCGGCACGACCGCCGGGGCGGCTGCGGAGGAACGTCTGCTCGGCCGTCACGACGCCAAAGCGGTTCTCGCCAAGCCTGGCGGACGGAAGCAGCTCGATTTCGTCTTTCACCTCCAGGGCGAGGTGCTTGAACAGTTGGGCGAGCGCGTTCTTGTGCTCGGCGAACTCGAGGTGGCCGGTAAGCGTCGCCGCGCCGCCGGAGCTGCTGTCGGCGGTGATGTCGACGGCGAAGGTGCGCGGGTCTTCAATGAATTCGCGCTTGAACAATTCGAGGTAGAGGAGGATGCGCGAGACGTCGCCCTTGAGGGAGGGTTCGACCTTGCGGATGGCGCGCTCGTAAAACTGCCGCGCGCGCGCTTCGCGGTCGCCGGACAGCTCTACGCCGCGACGGATTTCGGTGGGCGCGGTCGTGGTGGTCGTCGTCTGCGCGAACGCGGGCGCGGGCGCGAAGAGACAAGCCAGGATCAGAGCGGATCGGGTGAATTTCATGATTGGAATAGGTCTCTCCGCGCAAATAAGCCGAATGCGCCGCCGGTGTGCACGAACAGCGGGATGGCCCCGTCGCGCACGCCGCCCCTTCGGATGGTCGCGAACATGCCGGTCATAGCCTTAGAAGTGTAGGTCGGATCGAGCAGCACGCCTTCGCTGCGCGCGAGCAGCGTCGTGGTCTCGATCGCCTGTGGGTACGGGATCGCGTAGCCCTCGCCGATGAAGCCATCGATCAACTCGAGCGGCGTTTGCGATTCATTGACGTCGAGGCCGAAGTCGCTGACCGTGCCGGCGATCAGGTTGCGGATCTCGCGCTGGAAATAATCCAGCGAATCGCTCACCGGCACGCCGATTATTCGCCAGTTGTCGAGCCCGAACAGCGCTTTTCCGAGCATGAGCCCGGCCTGCGTGCCGGCGGAGCTGACGGCGCTGAAGACGTCTACTCTCGTATCGCGCCCGAGCTGCTGAACCATCTCGTACACGCAGCGAATGTATCCCCAGCAGCCGCGCGGGATCGACGCGCCGACCGGGAAAAAGTAGGGCTTGCGCCCGGCGCGCTTCTCCGCGTTCATCACTTCGTCGATCAGTTCTTTCCGCCGGCCGTTATATTCGTCGGGCGCGTGCAGGCTGATCTGCGCGCCGAAGAGGTGATCGAGAAAGAGGTTCCCATCGCGCGGCGGATTTTGATCGGCGCTGCGCAGGATCAGTCGAACCTTTAACCCGAGCCGCGCCCCCAGCGCCGCCGTCGCGCGGCAGTGATTCGATTGGAAGCCGCCGTTGGTGACCAGCGTATCCGCGCCGCTCGAGAGCGCATCGGCCAGAATGTACTCAAGCTTGCGGATCTTGTTGCCGCTGGTTTCAAGGCCAGTGAGATCGTCGCGCTTGAGCAGGATTTTCGCCGCGCCGAGCTGCCGCGCAAGGTTTCGCAGCTCGACGATCGGCGTCGGCAGATTCGCCAGCGACAGGCGGGGCGGCTCCTTCGGGTGCATGTGGTATGTTGATAGCGGGCAACGGGCTGTTTGTCACTTTCCACCTCGGGGGATGCGCGGCATGAAAGCAGCAGCAAGCGTCCTCGCGGTCGTTCTGCTGACGTGGTGCTGCGCCCGCGCGGATGCGGCGACGGCGGCGGCGATCACCCGCGAGCAGGTTGATGCGATCGTCCGCCCGGCCACGAAGGTAGCAAATCTCGATCGCGTCGCTGTGGGCACCATCGACGCCTCCGGGCGAGCAGTTTACGGCTACGGCAACACCGCGCCGGACGGCCGAACACTCTTCGAGATCGGCTCGGTCACGAAAACATTCACCGCGACGCTGCTGGCCGACATGGTGCTGCGCGGCGACGTCACGCTGGACACGCCGATCGCCGACCTGCTCCCGGCGGCCGCGCATGTGCCGTCCAAAGACGGCGTCGCGATCACGCTGCTGCACCTCACCACGCACACGTCCGGCCTCCCGCGCATGCCGGAAAAATTCGAGCCCGACGATCCGACAAACCCGTACGCCGACTACTCCGCCGAGAAGCTATACGAATCTGTCTCGACGACTGAATTGCACCGCCGCCCCGGCCAATTGTACGAGTACAGCAACCTCGGCGTCGGCCTGCTCGGCCACGCGCTGGCGCGAAAAGATTCGATGGGGTACGAGCAGATGGTGATCGCGCGGATCTGCAAGCCGCTCGGAATGAACGACACGAAGATCACGCTCGACGGCGACGACCGCACACGCCTCGCCCCCGGCCACGACCTCATGAGCGTCCCGATGTCCAACTGGGACTTCGACTCCCTCGCCGGCGCGGGCGGTATCCGCTCCAACGTCAACGACATGCTGCAATACGTCGCCGCCAACCTCGCCTTGATCGATTCACCGCTTTGCCCCGCGATGCGGATGACGCACGAGCGCCGCGCCGACGTCGATGCGAAGACCGACATCGCCATGGGCTGGCACATCGGCAAGCGCACCGGTGCGCGCTGGCACTCCGGCCAAACCGGCGGCTACCACAGCTTCGTCGCATTCATCCCGGAGAAAAAACTCGGCGTCGTCGTCCTCTGCAACACCGCCAGCGGCATGGTCGACACGATCGGAACGCAACTGCTTTGCGCGATGCTCGGCGAACACGTCGAGCCGATCGAGCCGAACCCGGCGAGCCGGTGAGAGCGCGCGGCTAACGCGCTGCGCCGGAAACGGTACTCGTTGCAGATTGCGAGGTCGGATACCACCCGTTCTGACGACCTTGAGAGACGATCATGCCGGTGCCGGGTGTGAAGACGATCGTGTCGTCGTCGCGGAGCTGCCCATGGAGGGTTCCGCGCGTCGGGCCGATCTCGTACGCGATCGTGAATTTCGACGGGTCTGCCGGATCGGGTTGCCCGGCAAAGAGGCGCAAGCCGGGTTCGCCAACCCACAGGGTTCGCTTTGCCAGATCGTTCGGGTCATCGCCGCATCGGAGACATTGTGGCGAGCGGCCGGTCCATCCGCCCGGCTCGATGACCGTGGTCCAGAAGACCGAACTGTACTGACCGAAGTACTCGATGACGACGATTCGATTGGCTCCGCGGGCGCGAGATCGAAGGCGATGCGCGAACACGACCGCGCCCTGCTCCCGTACGCCCCGCGCGTTGCGAATGACAGCTTGCTGGAATGCGATCCAGTTCAAGTCTTGACGCGCGGCGGCAGTAACGAATCGTGGCCCCGGCGGCCCATCTCGCATGCCCGGCCCGAAGACCATCATGGGTCGGAACTGATTCCGGCCGATCAATTGCACTGCGCGTTCCGGGTCCGGCTCCACCACGATCGCGTCGGGTGGCAGCGACCACGTCGCACATCCGTGCTGAAGGTCGAGCACCCTGCGGTGTTGCGCCCAGGCGATCCGCCAGCGCGCGATCCGGTCCTGTTGAAGCATGGAAGCGATCGCGATGATCACGACGAGAACGGTCGCCGCCATCAGGCGAATGTGTCGGCGGTACCACCTGAGCGGCGGGGCATACGTCAGCGTTGCCGCCGGCTGCTCAAGTGGTGCGGCGGGTTGGTCAGGCTCATTCGGAATACTCGCACCACGTCTTAGGCGTCTCCCACACCGTCACCGCCGCGAGTTGCGCACGCTGTTCGGAGAACTTCGGCTTGAGCAGCCGGTAGATCACCATCGCGATGTTCTCCACGCTCGGCATCAGCTCGCGGAACTCGCCGACTTCGACGTTCAAATTTTTATGATCGAATTTCTCGATCACCGTCTGCGCCACGACGCGCTCGAACGCCGGCACGTCGACGAGTAAACCTTTCTCATCCGGCTGACCGGCGAGCGTCACCTGCACCTCATAGTTATGCCCGTGGCCGTTCGGATTGTTGCACTTGCCGAAGCATTTGCGGTTCTCCTCGTCGCTCATTTGCGCGCTGTGCAGGCGATGCGACGCGGAGAACTCGAACTTCTGACTCAGGCGGACCATGGGATGCTCCGAGGCGAGTGAGGCGATCGACAGAAACGGCGACAGCGACAGGCGAACGCCGTCGACGATCGACTGCGGCAGGACACTCTGCAACAGGCCAAGCGCGACGACCGGCTGTTCGAACGGCGTCAGCGCGCGCACGCGCGGCTCGTTCAATGCGAGCGCGTCGGCGCGGATGGCGGGGATGACGTGCCGCCGGATGGCGTCGTCAATGTCCTTGATGTTGCGAAGGTAACCGGTTGCCGGGTTCAGCTCGCCCGCGAGCGTCACCGCGAGCGAATAGAACCGGCCGTAGCTCACCAGCGACGGATATCCGCCATAGCTGTTGCTCGGCGGGCGGGAGAGCTGGGGGTCGTCCTCTGCACCGCCGGCGTCGTTGATGGCGAAGCGCACTTCGCGCGTGAGACGAAACATCTGTTCGATTGTAGCCGCAGCACCGGGCAAATCATTTGCCCGCGCCTCATTTGCCCGCGCCGCGGAAACGGACGAGCTGCTGCTTCATGAACGCGTTGTCCGGTTCCAGCGCGCTGGCGCGCATCTCGTGGCGGATGGCGTCGTCGGGCTTGCCGGCGCGGAAGCAGACCTCGGCCAGCGTATCGAGAAACGCCGCGTTGTCCGGCTGCGCGTCGGCAGCCTCCTGCGCGAGCTTCATCGCTTCCGGCAACCGCTCGTCGACCCGCGCGCACAACCAGGCGAGATCGTTTTTCATGCCCGGCTTGTCCGCGTCCGCCGCCGACTCCAGCTTCGCCGTCGTCTGCACGAGCACTTTGTCAAAGAGCACCTTCGCGTCGGCCTCGCGCCAGTTGGCTTTGAGCCATTCGATCATCGAGATCGTCAGGTCGGTGTTGGTCGGCAGGAGCTGGAGCAGGTCTTTGACGCGCGCGCTGGCGACGGCTGCGTCGCCGCGCGCGTGGGCGGCGCGGGCGCGGCGCCAGTGGATCTCGGCCCAGACGTCATCGTCCTGCCGGCGCGACGGAACGGCGAAATCCATGCCGTTGTTGCGTTTGACCTCCATCGCGCGTTCGAGATAGTTGGCCGCGACGTCGTCATCGCCGCCGCGGTCCGCCGTCGACTGACCGAGCGCGAAGAGCGCGTTCGCCTCGAGGATGAACGGGCTTTGTTTCGCGCGCGCGGGCAGAGCCTTGTGCAGCTCGCTTTCGGCGGCGAAGTGAAGCTTGTTCCGCAAAAGGAACGCGCCGGCAGCCAGGTGTTGCTCGCCGGTGAGCTCGCGCGGCTGCCACGGCAGCGGCGGCGCGGCGCCGAAGCGTCCGATCAGCAGCGCGATCCGCCAGCGCAGCGGCGCGGCGAACAATTCGGCGTCGCCCCAGGCGCGGATGTCATCATCATAATCGCGCAGCGGGCCGAAGTAGGTGTGCAGCGCCATCAGCCGCGCCAGCGCGTGCGGCTCGCTCTGTCCGAAGCTGCGGCGATACGCCATGTGCGGCAGGTCGTCGCGCGGCACCTGCCGGCGGAGCAAGGCGGCGGCGCCGTCGAGGTCGCCGCGCGCCAGGCAGTCGTCGGTCAGCGCATCGAACGCGATCGCGAGCACGCCGATGTCTATGCCGGGATGCCGTTCCTCCGCGTCGATCGCGCGGCGGAAGTAATCGAGCGCCTTGCGACGGTTGCGGTCGCTCAGCACGCTGCCGACAAGCACCAGCACGGGCGCGTCGTCGACCGTCCCTTCCGGCGGATCGAGCGCGAGGAGCTTCTTGTGCGTCGCCAGGTCGCGCTCGTTGATCAGCAGCGCGGCGATGAACCAGCGGATTCCCTGGTTCGGCTCCTCGCCGAGCAGCCGCAGCAGCACGTCGATCCCGCCAGTCATGTCGCTGAACTGCCAGAGCAGAGCCATCCGCGTGCGATCGTCGGCGGGGCCGTAGCGCTCGAGCAGGGCGCGGATCGGCTGCGCGTCGCTGTTGGTGAACCAGGGGAGCTTGCGCAACAGCTCGGCGGCGCGGGCGCGCTGTTCGGGATCGTCGGATCGCGCCGCCTTGATCAGCTCGGGTCGGGCGGCTTCGCCAATCGCGGCGAGCTTCTCGCTGGCGCCTTTGCGGACGGCGGTGTCGGTGTGCGAGAGCTCGTCGAGCAGGCGTGGGACGTCGAGCAGCTCGGCGGCCGCTTGCGGCGCGGCGCCGGCGGTTTGTGCCGCCAGCGCCAGCACGATAACCAGGGCAAAAATCAGAGCAAAAACCGCGCCGAAAACGGGCCGCAACATCACGCCGATGCTATGAATGTCCCCGTGCGCGAGCAAGGCGCAATCGCCCCCAAAAACACGGGCGAAATCAGCGCATGAAAAGTCGCCTTTTCCGCATCACAACCCTAGAATCCACCGAAGTTTTCGACCACAATACGCGGCTCGAAACGCAGCCTTTCATGCAGGTCTGCCGGGGAGCCTCTTTTCGCATCGGAGCCCGATCAAATGCCGGATGAAAAGGTGACGGATAACGCCACGCAACCCACGCCGCCCACGCAACCCATTGCGTCCAACACGCCCGCGTCCGATAGCGCCGGCTACAACGAAAGCAACATCAAGGTCCTCGAAGGACTCGAAGCCGTCCGCGTCCGCCCCGGCATGTACATCGGCGACACCACCGCGCGCGGGCTGCATCATCTGATCTGGGAAATCGTCGACAACTCGATCGACGAAGCGATGGCCGGTTTTGCGAAGTCGATCACGATCACGATCAACGCCGACGGTTCGTGCACGGTCGTCGACGACGGCCGCGGCATTCCGGTCGGCATCCATCCGACGGAAAGGATACCGACCGTCGAGGTTGTCTTCACCAAGCTTCACGCCGGCGGAAAGTTCGAGCACGGCGGGACGAACGCGTACAAAGTGACCGGCGGTCTGCACGGCGTCGGCGCGTCGGTCGTCAATGCGCTCTCCGAATGGCTCGAAGTCGAAGTCAGCCGCGACGGGCAGGTCAGCCACGTGGAGTTCGAGCGCGGCGACAAGGCGTCCGATCTGAAAATTGTCGGCAAGAGCACCAAGTCCGGCACCAAGGTGACCTTCAAGCCGGACACGAAAATTTTCCCGGACATCGAGTTCAAGTGGGAAGTGCTCATCAAGCGCGCCCGCGAGCTCGCCTACCTGAACGAAGGCCTGCAAATCGTCATCGCCGACGAACGCACCGGGAAGAAGGACGAGTTCCAGTACGAGCACGGGCTCATCGAGTACGTGAAGTATCTCAACGACGGGAAGAACACGCTCCACCCGATCATCTACTTCAAGAAAGAGATCCAGGCCGAGCAGTCGGACGGCAAGCCGTCGCTGTCGTACATCGTCGAAGTGGCGATGCAGTACAACGACGGTTACGCCGACACGATCGAGTCGTTCGCGAACAACATCAACACGCATGAAGGCGGCACGCACCTGAGCGGGTTCAAGACCGCGCTAACCGGCACGATCAACCGCCACGCCGAGCAGGCCGGCTGGCTCAAGGACGTCCGCCCGAGCGGCGACGACGTGCGCGAAGGTCTGATTGCGGTCGTCAGCGTAAAAGTTCCCGAGCCGCAGTTCGAAGGACAGACGAAAACGAAGCTGGGCAACAGCGAAGTCGAAGGTTTCACGTCGTCGGCGATCAACGAGAAGCTCAGCGGCTACTTCGAAGAGAATCCGAAGGACGCGAAGTCGATTTTTGAGAAGGGCATGCTCGCCTCCGAAGCCCGCGAAGCGGCGCGCAAGGCGCGCGAGCTGACGCGGCGGAAGAATTCGCTGGAAGGCAACTCGCTCCCGGGAAAACTCGCCGACTGCCGCAGCAAGAGCAACGTCGACACGGAAATCTTCCTCGTCGAAGGTGATTCGGCCGGCGGATCGGCGAAGCAGGGGCGCGATTCGAACGTGCAGGCGATCCTCGCGCTGCGCGGCAAGCTTTTGAACGTCGAGAAGGCAAACCTCGTGAAAATGCTCGGGCACGAGGAAATTCGCACGATCATCAGCGCGCTGGGCTGCGGCATTCGCGACGATTTCAACGAAGAGAAACGGCGTTACGGCAAGATCATCATCATGACCGACGCCGACGTCGACGGCTCGCACATTCGCACGCTGCTGCTGACGTTCTTCTTCCGCCACATGCAGGAGCTGATCAAGGCCGGCCGTATTTACGTCGCGCAGCCGCCGCTTTACCTGGTCACGCGCAAGAAGAAGAACGAGTACGTCCTCAACGAGCGCGCCTTTCGCCAGACGCTGACAACGCTCGGCATTGACGGCACGGAGCTGATCGTCCGCGACGCGGACGATGCGACGAAGATCATCAAGACGATTTCCGGGCCGGACCTTCGCACCGTCGTCGAGCTGCTGGAAAAGCTCGAGGAGATGACCAAGGTCGTGCAGCGCCGCGGGCTGCTGTTTGACCGCGTGCTCGCGTTCCGCTCCGAGCACGGCCGACTGCCGCAGTACTACGTCATCATCGACGGCGAGCCGCGCCTGCTTTCCGCGGAACAGCGCGACGCGCTGCTCGAATCGGGCGAGATGGTCGTGCAGGACGCCTCGCCCGCCAGCCCCGCGACCGCTGCCGCCGCCGCGACGAGCACGAACGGAAATGGCGTCGCCGCTCCCGCCGCGGGGAGCAACGGCTCGCCCGCGCCGAAGCTTCAGAAGCACGTCGAGCTGCACGAGCTCAAGGACGGCGAATCGCTTTTCGCGGCGCTGGCGCAGTGGAATCTGTCGATCGACGACTTCTACCTCACGCAGGAAGAAAGCGTCAGCGGGGAAAAGCTGGCGACGCGCTACGCGCTCGTCGCCGAAGGCAGCGTCACCGCCGGCGCGCCGCCCACCACCGGCGGCGGCAAGACGACCGACATCGCCGGCGTCGCGCAGATCCTTCCGTCCATCCTCCAACTCGGCAAACACGGCATCGAGGTCAAGCGCTTCAAAGGTCTGGGCGAGATGAACGCCGAGCAGTTGTGGGAAACGACGCTCGATCCGAACAAGCGCGTGCTGCTTCGCGTGACGTTGCAGGAAGCGGGCGAAGCCGAGCGCATGTTCAGCGTTCTGATGGGCGAAGATGTCGAACGCCGGCGGCAGTTTATTGAGGATCATGCGCTTGAAGTGAAGAACCTGGACGTGTGATCGGGAGGGGTTTCGTTGGGCGGTCGCGAAGGCGCGAAGCGACGGCCGCGGGCCGATAGGGATTGCCGCCAGGCCCGTCGCGTCTGCCGCGTTTTGGGTCGGCGATGACTTGGAACTCATCCGAGCATCGAAACGTGCGGCGGCCGGGTCGGGCCGACGTGATTTTTATTGCTGGCCGGGCCGGGAGTTGGGCGACGTTTTTTGGCGTCCGCCTAACCGGTTAACTGCGCGGTTAACACGCGGCCGAGCGCTGGGCGACGCTCAAAACGTCTGAAAACATCCCGCCCGCGTCCCGCCCGCCGAGGCGGTTCGACTGTGAATTGACGATTCGCGCCGCCGATTGGCGCAAGCTTGCGATTGGTTAACAACCCCGTGGCTTGGGCGTCTCGCCCGAGCATTCACCGCGATAGCGGCTCTTCAAAGTCTGCGGCTGGTCGCCGCAAAGCTCGGGCGGGACGCCCAAGCCACGTCACCGCAGCGATCGCCCCTTCGTGAGCTGCGCCGGGATGCCGCTCGGGAACATTTGCTGGATCGTCGCTTCGATCTCGCGCAGGCGCGTGTCCGGCAGCGGGTGGGTCATCATGAACTCCGGCGAGCGGCCGGACTTCGAGGCGCTGCGGAGGATTTCCATCACGCCGAGCATTTCGCGCGGGTCGTAGCCGGCCTGGGTCATGTAGCGCAGGCCGAAATTGTCGGATTCGGTTTCGTCGTTGCGGCCGAACTTTAACTGGAGCATCTGATTGGCGGCTTGTGCGGCGACGGCGGCGCCCATTCCGCGGCCGCGCTCGTCGCTGGCGCCGACGCCGACCGCCGTCGCGAGCATGCTGCCGAGCTGGCCCTTGGCCATGTGCTCGCTGGCGTGCCGCCCGATGACGTGCCCGATCTCGTGCCCGAGCACGCCGGCAAGCTGCGCTTCGTTTTGCAGGCGATCGAACAGCCCGAGCGTGATGAAGATCTGCCCGCCGGGTAGGGCGAAGGCGTTGATCGTGTTGGGGTCGTTGAGCAGGTAAAAGTTGAACGACTCGCGATAGGGCGATTCCGGTTTGGACGCGTCGGAATTTTTCACGATGCCGTGCCCGACCTCGGCGACGAGCGCGGCGCGCGCGTCTTTTTTCGGATCGAGCACGCCGCCCATCTGCGCGGCCATCTCCGGCGCCGCCTGGAGGCCGAGCGCGATCTCCTGCTTCGGGTTGAGATTGACGTACTGCTTCTCGCCGGTGACCGGATTGATGCTTTTCTTGCCAAGGTAGCCGACGATCCCGATGACGGCGATGACGAGGGC
>JAXDMN010000389.1:0-9655 GCA_034666045.1 Phycisphaerales bacterium
CCCCCGACATGAAAATCATCAAATCGCAGACGGGCGATTTCACTCGCGCCGGCGGCAAGGAAGCGATGCAGGCGTTCCTGAAATCGCCCGAAGGAAAGCAGATCAACGCCGTCTACGCGCACAACGATGACATGGCGCTCGGCGCCATCCAGGCGATCGAGGAGGCGGGGCTCAAGCCGGGGCAGGACATCACGATCGTCTCGATCGACGGCGTGCGCGGCGCGTTCGAAGCGATGGCTGAAGGAAAGCTCAACTGCACGGTCGAGTGCAGCCCGCTCCTCGGACCGGCGGCGTTCGACGCGGTCGAGGCGGCGCTGGCGGGCAAGGAGCTGCCGAAGAAGACGATCGTCAAGGACGAGCTGTTCGAGCAATCGCAGGCGAAGGACACGCTGCCTACCCGGAAGTACTAAGAGATGAATTCACCGCAGAGACGCAGAGGTCGCAGAGGTCAGATCATCGATTGGATTCTTCTCTGCGCCCTGTGCGCCTCTGCGATGATATCCTCCCGCGCGATGGCCGCAGAACCGCAGAAGCCGCAGACATTGACCGAAGTCCCGCTGACCGACGTGAAGTTGTCGGACGATTTCTGGTCGCCGCGGCTGGTGAAGAATCGCGCGGTGACGATCCCGCACAATTTCAAGCTGTGCGAAGAGACCGGCCGGATCGCGAACTTCGCGCGTGCGGGAAAACTCGAGCCCGGCCCGCATCAGGGGGCGTTCTTCAACGACTCCGACGTCTACAAGGTGATGGAAGCCGCCGCCTACGCGCTGGCGGTGCAGCCGGATGCGAAGCTCGACGAATATCTCGACGGCGTCATCGCCAAAGTCGCCGCCGCGCAGCAGCCGGACGGCTACCTCTACACGTTCTACACGCTGAACAACACGCTCGACAAACGTTACACGAACCTGAAGGACCACCACGAGCTGTATTGCGGCGGCCACATGATCGAGGCGGCGGTCGCGCATTTCCGGGCGACGCAGAAGCGGAATTTCATCGACGTCGCGATCAAGTTCGCCGACCACCTCGATTCAGTCTTCGGCGAAGGCAAGCGCTACGACGTCGATGGGCACGAGGAGATCGAGCTCGCACTCTTCAAGCTCGCCGATGCGACGGGGAACGAAAAATATCGCAAGCTGGGCGAGTTTTTCGTGCGCGAGCGCGGACGCGGCACGAAGCGCAAGCTCTACGGCGTTTATTACCAGGACCACAAGCCGACCACGCAGGCGAGCGAAGCCGTCGGCCACGCCGTGCGGCAGGCGTATCTTCTCTGCGCCGCGACTGACATGTGCCTGCATGGCGACGCGGCGCAGAAGCCCGCGATGGAACGGATCTGGCGCGACATCACCGAGCGCAAGATGTACATCACCGGCGGCATCGGCGCGAAGCACGAGGGCGAAGCCTTCGGCGACGCCTACGACCTGCCGAACGAATCCGCTTACGCAGAGACGTGCGCCGGCATCGGCAACGCGCTGTGGAATCATCGAATGAACCTGCTGAGCGGCGAAGGCAAATACGCCGACGTCGTCGAGCAGGTGACGTACAACGGTTTTCTGTCCGGTATCAACCTGGCGGGCGACAAGTTTTTCTACGTGAATCCGCTCGCCAGCCGCGGGAAGCATCACCGCCTGGCGTGGTACGACTGCGCGTGCTGTCCGCCAAATGTCGCGCGCTACATGGCGACGATCCCCGCGCGGGCGTATTCGGTCAGCGGCGACAACATTTACGTCAACCTGTACGCCGCGGGGGAAGCGACTGTCGCGCTGCCGAAGGGGAAGGTTCGCATCCAACAGACGACACGCTATCCGTGGGACGGCGATGTGAAGCTGACGATCGCGCCGGAGCAGGTCAAGGATTTCGCGCTCAAGCTGCGCATCCCGCAGTGGTGCCAGAACGCGATCGTCGCGATTAACGGAAAATCCCTCGGCGAGCTGGTGAACGAGAAGGGCTATGTCACCATCGACGGCGCGTGGAAGGCCGGCGATGTCGTCGAGTTGAAGATGCCGATGCCGATTCAGCGCGTGAAAGCGGATCCGCGCGTCAAGGCGAACGTCGGCCGCGTCGCGCTTCAGCGCGGGCCGATCGTTTATTGCGTCGAAGCCGTCGACAACGCCGGCCGCGCGATGAACCTTTCGCTCCCGCCCGACGCCGAGCTAACCGCCGAGCATCGCGGGCAACTCCTCGGCGGCGTCACGGTCATCAAGGGAAAGGCGCTCGCGCGGCAGAAGGAAAACGAAAAGCCGAAAATGGTCGACTTCACCGCCGTCCCCTATTTCGCCTGGGACAACCGCGAGGCAGGCGAAATGGTCGTCTGGCTGCCGGAAGACGCCTCGCTGGCGGACGCGATCCCCACGCCTAAGCCCGCGGTCGTCGCGCAGCCCGCCGAAAGCCAGAAGGGGAATTAGCCACAGACGGGGCACTGGGCGAACACCAGAATTAGATACATCAAACTGTTAGCTCATTTCATCCCTGTTCATCTGTGCCCCATCTGCGGCTAGATTCTTCTTCGAATGAGTAGCGTTCCCCTCCTGCAAATGCGCGCGATCAGCCGGTCGTTCCCCGGCGTACGCGCGCTCGACGGCGTCGACTTCACCGTCCGCGCGGGCGAAATCCATGCGCTCATGGGCGAAAATGGCGCCGGCAAATCGACACTCATCAAGGTGCTGACCGGCATTTACCCGCACGAATCCGGCCAGGTCATTTTCGATGGTCGCGAGATCAAACCGCGCTCGCCAAGCCACGCACAGTCGCTCGGTGTGAGCACCGTCTACCAGGAAGTGAATCTCGTCCCGACGTTGTCGGTGGCCGAGAATTTTTTCCTCGGCCGCGAGCCGCGGAATCTGCTCGGCATCAAGTGGCGGCAGATCAAGCGTCGTTCGCGCGCCGCGCTGGAGAAGCTCAACATCCACATCGACGTCTCGCGCGAGCTTGGCTCGTATTCCGTCGCAATCCAGCAGATGGTCGCGATCGCGCGGGCGCTCGATGTGCCGGCGACGAAACTGCTCGTTCTCGATGAGCCGACCAGCAGCCTGGATAGCGGCGAAGTGAAACGGCTGTTCGACGTGATGCGCACGCTGCGCGGGCAGGGACTGGGCATCGTCTTTGTCACGCATTTTCTCGACCAGGTTTACTCGGTTTCCGATCGCATCACCGTGCTGCGGAACGGCCGGCTCGTCGGGGAATATCCAATCGCCGAGCTGCCGCGCGCGGAATTGATCGGCCGGATGATGGGCCGAGACCTGGCGGCGTTCGAAAAGGAGGCGGCGAAGCATGAGACGCCCGCGCCCGCACCCGCGCCGATGGCCCCGACGCCGGCAGCAGCACACGATGGCGTCATCGATTACACCGGCGGCGGACCGCGCACGCAGATTTTTCTCCAGGCGCGCGGGATGGCGCGAAAAGGATGCATCGAACCGTTCGATCTCACCGTCCAGGAAGGTGAAATCGTCGGCCTCGCCGGATTGCTCGGCTCCGGCCGCACCGAAATCGCCCGGCTGCTGTTCGGCATCGACCGCCCGAGCCAGGGGCAACTGCTCATCGACAACCAGCAGACCTACGTCGGCTCCCCGCGCGAAGCCATTCGCCGTCGCTTCGGTTTCATTCCGGAAGATCGCAAGACGCAGGGGATCATCCCCAATCTCACGGTCCGCGAGAACGTCATCCTCGCCCTGCAATCGTCGCGCGGATGGACGAAATTTTTTTCTCCCGCGAAGCAGCGCGCGATCGCCGACAAGTACATCAAGGCCCTCGGCATCGCCACGCCCGACGCCGACGCGCTGGTGAAAAACCTTTCCGGCGGCAATCAGCAGAAAGTCATCCTCGCCCGCTGGCTGGCGAGCGATCCGCGGCTGCTGATCCTCGATGAGCCGACGCGCGGGATCGACGTCGGCGCCAAGGCGGAAATCCAGAAGCTCATCCTCGCGCTGGTTCGTGAAGGCAAGGCGATCCTCTTCATCTCATCCGAGCTCGAGGAAGTCGTCCGCTGCTGCGACCGCGTCGCCGTGCTGCGCGATCGCGTGAAGATCGGCGAATTGACCGGCGATCAGATCAACGAGCAGACGATCATCCGCACGATCGCGGGGGACGCCGCGTGAGCGTGCCGACCGATCCGATTTCGACTGCCGATCCCGCCGCGTCGTCGTCGTCGTCGCAGCGCTACACGCGGCGCCGCCGCGTCCCGCCGATCGTTTGGCCGCTGATCGCGCTCGTGCTGATCTTCATTATCCTCGGGTTCTCGGTCGACCCGCAGCACCGCATGAGCAGCTTCATCAGCGTCGTCGACAACGCCGCGCCCGTGATGCTGCTGGCGCTCGGTATGACGCTGGTGATCGCGACCGGCGGGATCGATCTGTCGGTCGGCGCCATCATGGCCCTGTCCGGCATGGTCGCGGCAATGTTGATCACGCAGCGCGGCTGGCCGGTCCCGCTGGCGGTCTCCGCCGCGCTCACCGCCGGGGCGCTGGCGGGCGCGTGGAATGGATTTCTCGTCGCCGTCGTGCGCATCCCGCCGCTCGTCGCGACGCTCGTGCTGATGTACGCCGGCCGCGGCGTCGCAATGCTCCTCTCCCAGGGGCAGCACGTCCGCGTCAACAGCGCGTGGTTCGACTTCATCGGCGGCGGGTTCCTGCTTGGCCTGCCGTTCTCGATCTGGATCGTGATCGCCACGTTGGTCGCGATCACGCTGCTGACCCGGCGGACCGCGATCGGACTCTTCATCGAATCCGTCGGCGACAATCCGATCGCCGCCCGCTATGCCGGCGTGAACGCGGTCGGCGTGAAATTTTCCGTCTACGTCGTCTCCGGCCTTTGCTCCGCGATGGCCGGACTGATCGCCGCCTCCGACATCCGCGAAGCCGACGCGAACCTCATCGGACTGTACAAGGAGCTCGACGCGATCCTCGCCGTCGTCATCGGCGGAACATCACTCGCCGGCGGGCGATTCAGTCTCGTCGGCTCGATCATCGGCGCGCTCATCGTGCAGGCGGTGACGACCACGATCCTCACGCGCGGCGTGCTCCCGGAGATGACGCAGGTCGTCAAGGCCGTCGTCGTCATCGCCGTCGCGCTCCTGCAATCCGCCCCCTTCGTCCGCATGGTAGCTTCCCCGTTCCGCGGACGAGCGGGCGCCACCTCACGCGGGAGTGCGCCATGACCTGGCGGCCGAGTGCCAACCTCGTCACCATGGCGGTGACCATCCTCGTCTGCGTGCTGCTCTACGCGCTCGCCGGGTGGCGTTACCACCACCTCGGCTTCCTGACGCTGCAGGTCTTCCTCGATTTCTTCAGCGAAAACGCCTACCTCGGCATCGCCGCGGTCGGCTTGACCTTCGTCATCCTCTCCGGCGGGATCGATCTGTCGGTCGGTGCGGTCGTCGGGCTGACCGGAATCATTTTGGCGAAACTGATGGAGCAGCACGGCTGGCATCCGCTGCTCGCAGTCGCGCTCGTGCTGCTGATCGGCACGCTCTTTGGCGCGTTCCAGGGGTTCATGATCCAACAATTTCAACTGGCGCCGTTCTTCGTGACGTTGGCCGGCATGTTCTTCGCGCGCGGCGTGGCGCTGCTCGTCAGCACGGAATCGATCGGCGTTGAAAATGAGCTCTTCGTGTGGGTTTCCGACCTGGCGATCCCGCTCGGCGCCGACCATGGCATTCGGTTTGTCACGATCGCGTTCGTCGTCGTCGCCGCGGCCGGCATATACCTCGCGCGCTGGACGCGCTTCGGCCGATTCACCTACGCGATAGGCGGGAACGAGCAGTCGGCCATCCTCATGGGCCTGCCGGTCGCGCGGACGAAAATCCTCGTCTACGTCTTCAGCGGCTTCTGCTCCGCCCTCGCGGGCGTGATCTGGTCGATGCAATACTGGAGCGGCAAAGCAACCGCGGCGGAAGGAATGGAGCTCGACGCGATCGCGGCGGTCGTCCTCGGCGGCACGCTGCTCAGCGGTGGCATCGGCTCGGTGCTGGGGACGATCGTCGGTGTGCTGATCCTCGCGATCATCGGGCAGATCGTGACGCTGGAAAACCTGACAAGCTGGTGGACCCGCATTGCGATCGGTGTGCTGCTGCTCGCGTTCATCGTGATGCAGAAGCTGCTGACGCGCTTGGGCGCGGTCCGCGCCGCGTGAGGCGCTCTCTCGACGTTCTCGTCACCCACCATTTAGCCGCGTCGCTGGCGACGCGCGTCGGCACGTCCGCGCGATGTTGCGAGGTGCACATCCAAGTGATCTGACGATGACGCACGTCGCAAGCGACGTGGCTAAATGGGTTTTTTGGCGCGCACGTCAGCGTTCGCGCGCGTCTGCGATGAGCTCCGCGGCGCGATCGACGAGCAGCTCGAGCGATCCCGCGCGCGGTCGCAGACTGTTGTAGAAAAAGTGCGCCCGCTCGACCTCGTATCCACCCTCCGCGTATGCCTCGCGCGTCGGGATGTAACCGAACGCCGCGTTCGCGTACGCGACGACGAAAAGCGGTTGCTTCGTTTGCTTCCGCAGCATCTCCGTGAAACGCGAAAACATCTCGCCGTTCACCGCGAGCATCGTGACCGGTCCGATTCGCGCCGCCAGCAGGTCGATGTTCACCGTCGCATCGGGCGGCGCATGGCGAACCGTTTCGCGCCACGTGTCGATCGCCGCGTTTAGCGCACGTTGCCACGTCGGGTGCTGATTTCCCGTCGCGCGCGCCGCGTCGGCAGCGGCGTCGATCTGCTGCGACGACAATGTCTCCAGCGGCAGGGCGACGGTGCGAAACTCGACCTGAAGCGGCGCGTCATGGGCCGCCGCGTCGCGCAGTGAATCGATCACCGCGCCGGCGACCTGCTCCCCCAGCGCACGAACTTCTTCCTCTCGCGTCGTCTGAATCGGCGGATTGATGTTCCCGCACGCGCCGTTGCTCACGAGCACGATCGGCTTGCCCGGCAGCGCCCGCGCGAGCTTCGCCGACGCGTGGCCGGGCCAATCGGCGCTGATGTGCCGGTTCTCGTGGCTCAGCGCCACGGCGGTGCATCGCGTAGTTCAAACACGCGGCGAGAAATGTGCCGTCGACGCGGACGAAGCCGACGGCGGTGACGATCGGATCGACATGCGCCGACGGCATGTTCCGCCGATCGATTGCGAGCCGCAACTCCTGCTGAACGACCGCCACCCGGCACGGCTCGGGTCGCGCCATCGCCTGCCGCGCGGCGTGTTTCATTCCGTCGCGCAGGTTGAGCAAAAACGCTTCACTGCACCGCCCGCACCCGGTCAACGAAATTGTTGCCGGCGCGGCGTGCGTGTGCGTCGCCGACAGCAACACCTGCGACGCGTCGAGCTGAAGCTCTTGTCGCGCCCATCCTCGAAATGATTCGACGATCGCTTGCGGCAGCGCGATGACATCCGCCGACAGCCAGAGCAGACGCTGATTGTCATCTTCGATGAAGATGGCGCGGACGAAGATGGGGTCGAGGACGCCGACCGCCGGCTGAAGCCGGGCGGCGTAGCCGGAGAGCTCGACGCCGACCGCCGGCGTGACGTCGATCTCGGCGGCGCCGACGTTCATCACGCCGCCGCCGACTTTTCGGGCGTCAGGGACCTACCGCTCATCGCGGCGCCCTTCGGCGTGCGGGCGCGGGCTCGACCGGCGCGATCGGCTTCTCGACCGGCGCGATGGGCGCGGGCGTGGGCGTCAGCGCCGGCTCGGCCGAGGGGGCGGCTCGCTTCTTGCGCGCCGCCGGCGCGGCCGCGGGAGCAGCCGCAGGGGCGGAGCCGTCCGTCGCAGCCGCCGTGGGTGCGGCCGGTCGCTCGGGCGGCGGGGCGGCGCCCGCTGCCGGAGCAGCCGGCGTGGGCGCAGGCACGGGATCAGGCTCGGGTGCGGCAGCCGCTGCCGGGCCGCCCTTCGAGCTCAGCTCGATTTTCTCCATGTACACTTCAACGCGCAGACTCGCGATCCTGTCGCTCGCGCCGTCCGGCGAATCCATCTTCGCCGACACGATGCCGACGCCCGTGCAATTCACCGTCAGCAGCGTCGATTTCAACGTTGGGTCCAGGAACTCGATCGTCATCGTCTTCTCGGACTTGTCGTCGTTTTTCCCGTTGACGACGAAATCTTCGTACCACTTCACGAACGCCGGCGCTTCCTGATCGGCGATGTAGAAGACGAGGTTGGGGATCTCCCAGTGACCCGGCTCTACTTTGGCGATCCGCTGCTCGCCGACGTCGCCTTTGGCAAGCTTGCGGGTGACGGTGAGGGCTTCGATCTTGCGGACCCGCGTCGTCTGCATGCCCGGGATCGTCATGCGATAGTTCGTCGCGAGCCACTGCTTCGGCTTGGCGCCTGCGCCGGATGCCGGGGGAGCACCCTTGTTGCCGCTGTCGCGCACGCTCTCCGGCTGAAGAACGATGACCAGGGGCCGCTGATCTTTTGCGTCGCCCGACAGCTCGGGCAAGGTGAACTCGCTCAGCACCGCCCCGGTGAATTCGCGGCTGCTGATCGGCTTGTTGTCGAAATCCGCGACATAGATCGCGCCATTAACGCCGTCGACCTTTGCGGGATCGCTCAGCGAGGTGGAGATGAACGGGATGAAATCCTCGATCCCGATCTGGGCGCGAATCGGCTCAATCGAGAGGCTGCCGAGGTGCTTGTTGCCGGCCGGGTCCGCGACCACCTCGCCGCGCACGAAACCGCCGTCGGCTGACTTGACGTTGCGCGTCTCGTTGTCGATCTGCAACAGGGTGCGGCCGGCGGCGTAGCTTCGCGCCGCGCCGGCGGATGCGGCGGCGGGGGGGAACACGAGCAGCGCGAGCAGCGACATTTTTATCATCGAACGCATGTGCGGCCTCCTTCGAAGGGGAAAATTACTTTTGCTTCCAGACGGGATCGTGATGTGAATCGGCGGATGACTCGAACCATCGGGTCATCGTCATTTTCTGTTGCGTGTAGAACTGGATCGCCTCGGTGCCCTGGATGTGCAGGTCGCCGAAGAACGACTTGTTCCAGCCGGTGAACGGGAACCACGCCATCGGCGCGGGGACGCCGATGTTGATGCCGATCATGCCGGCGTTGAAGTGATGCTTGAACTGCCGGGCGGCGTAGCCGTCGCGGGTGAAGATGCTGGCGCCGTTGCCGTATTCGCTCTTTTTGCCGATGGCGAGGGCTTCGTCGAGGGTTTTGGCGCGGATGACGGAGAGGACGGGACCGAAGATCTCTTCGCGGGCGACGCGCATGTCCGGTTGGACCATGTCGATGATGGAGGGACCCAGCATGAAACCTGGTGATTGATGCGTGGTGATTGAACGACCGTCGAGGGCGACGGTCGCGCCTTCACCTTTCGCGATGTCGAGGTAACCGGCAACGCGGGTCATGTGCTCGCGGGAGATCACGGGTCCCATGTCGACGTCGGCGCCTTCGTCGGTGCGGCCGACTTTCATCTTGCTCGCTTTGTCGCGGAGATTGTCAACCAGGCGCGGCGCGATATCACCCACGCCCACCGCGATAGAACCGGCCATGCAGCGCTCGCCGGCGCAGCCGAAGGCGGAACTTTGCAGGGCGCTCACAGCCTGGTCGAGATCCGCGTCCGGCATGATGATCAGATGATTCTTCGCGCCGCCGGCGGACTGGACGCGCTTGCCGTTCTTCGTGCCGGTCTCGTAGACGTACTTCGCGATGCCGGTCGAGCCGACGAAC
>JAXDMN010000390.1:0-3555 GCA_034666045.1 Phycisphaerales bacterium
CGCACGACCGGCCTGCCCTGCCCGTCGTGCGGCATGACGACGTCGTTCAGTTGGTTCGCCAAGGGCCACTGGCTCGCCAGTCTCTACACCCAGCCGGCCGGATTTGCGCTGGCCCTGGCGTGCGGCGCGATCTTCTGGGCCGGTTTGTACATCTTCATCACCGGCAGCCCGCTGCACCGCCTGGCACGCCAGGTCCCGGGCATCTATTCCGTCCCGATCATCCTCGGCTTCTTCATCGCCGCGTGGGGGTGGAAGATCTTCATTCACCTCAAGGGAATCGACGGGTGGCGGTGAAATTGTTGGGGAAAACGAGGATCGCGGATAGAAGATGGAGGATGGAGTAACACCATGATCAAGCACCAGCGCGCTATCCTCTATTCTCTATTCTCCATCCTCCTCTTGATGCAGAGCGGCTGCACCCTCCTCGGCGTCGCCGCCTACAAGCTAAAGCCGCCGGAAACGGTGCAGCCGAAGTACATGGGGCTGGAGAACAAATCGGTTGGCGTGATGGTCTGGGCCGATCGCGGATTGCGCATCGATTGGCCAACCATTCAGCTCGACGTGGCCAACACGGTCCAGAAAAAACTGAACGATTACCAGAAGGCGAAGAAGCGCGAAGCGAAAACGCTCGTCGGCACGTCGTTCCCGGTCCTGCCGGCGTCGATCGTCCGCTACCAGAAGGACCACCCGGAAATCGAAGCGATGCCGATCACCGACATCGCCCCGCGCCTCGGCGTGAACCGACTGATCTACGTCGAGCTCGAAGAGTTCGCCACGCGCAGCGAGCAGGCGCTCGCTCTCTTCCGCGGCACCGCCAACGCGACCGTCAAGGTCGTCGAGATCCACAACGGCGAAGCGATCGTCCCCTTCGAGCAGAACAATGTGAAGACCGCCTTCCCCCCGAAAGCCCCGCCCGAAGGCATCCCCAACGCCGGCGACGTGCGCATTTACGCCGGCACCGTCGACGCCCTCGCCACCGAGATCGCGCGCTTGTTCGTGCAGTATCAGTTGGAAGAGTGATGGCTACTCAAGACGAGGATAGAGGATCGAGGATGGAGGATCGCGCCGGAAGATTCCGCGCCGTCGCCATCCTCTATCCTCTCTTCTCCATCCTCGTGTTCACTCTCAGCGGCTGCGAAATCTTCGGCGTCGCCGCCTACAAACTACACGGCCCCGCCAAGGTGCCGGCGCAATACGTCCCGCCGAAGACGCCGATGCTCGTGCTGGTGGAGAACTACCAGCACCAATCGTCGGTCAACGCGCACGGCGACCTGCTTGCGCAATTGCTCGTGAAGGAGTTGCAAGCGCACAAGGTCGCGCCGCTCGTGCCGCCGGAGAAACTTCAGGCGCTGCGCGACGAGCGGCCGGCGGATTTTCCGACGATGTCGATGGCCGCCATCGGCCGAGCCGTCGGCGCAAGCCAGGTCCTCTACGTGCAACTGCACCGCAGCGACGTCACGCCGATGTCCGGCGGCGACTCGCTCACCGGGCAGACGAATGCGTCCGTGAAAGTCGTCGACGTCGCGACCGGCGACACGCTCTGGCCCGGCGGGATTGCAGGGGGGGCCGGCGACAGCGGCTATCCCGTCGCCGCCGCCACGCAGCTCGGCACCGACAACGGCGGCAACGTCCAGGACGTCCGCCAGCGCATGTACTTCCGCCTCAGCAACCAGATCGCGAGGCTGTTCTACAAATGGCAACCGGAGAACGAGGAGCCGGAGGGGTTTCAGAACTGAGACATGAAACAATTGTTGAATCAATCCACTCGCGCGTCCACCCATTCACACAACGAGTGATACAGAATCTGATGCCCTTCCTGAATCCGATGTGACGTCTGCGCCGGCACGATCAATTCGATGTCGCACATCCCGCGCGCCTTCCCGCCGTCGCGGCCGAGAAACGCCGCGGTCAAAACGCCCTGCCGCTTCGCCGTCTCGATCGCTCTAAGAATGTTCGGGCTGTTGCCGCTCGTGGAGAAAACGATAAGCACGTCGCCCGTGTTGCCGAGCGCTTCCACCTGCCGCGCAAAGACCGACTCAAACCCGAAATCGTTCGCCGCGCAGGTGATGACCGTCGGATCGCACAGCGCGATCGCGGCCAAGGCTTTTCGGTTCTTTTGAAAGCGCGCGACGAGTTCTTCCGCGAGGTGCATCGCATCGCACGCGCTGCCGCCATTGCCGGCGACGAGAATTTTCCCCTTGCGCGACCACGCCGCCATCATCGCCTCGGCCAGCCGCGTCATCTGCGGCTCGAGCGCCAGCAACTTCGGCAACAACGCGCCCGTGTCTTCGATGGCTTTATTCAGGATCTGCTTCATCGCAGGGCATATTAGCTTACGACGCCGGCCGGCTGTACTTCTCGGCCTCGCCGTTGGCGAACGGATCGTATCGCAAGGCGATCGTCGGCGTACGAGAAAGATCGAGCTCGATCTCCCCTTTCGCCGGCAGCGGATCTGCCTCCAGCACCGGCCGCAACGCCTGGCGCATCTCGACCAGAAACCCCTTCACGTCCAGCCCCATGAACGTCTCCGGCACGTCCTTGAAATGTCGCCGGTAGCTGTCATAGAGCGAAACCACGCCGCGCGGATTCGAGCGGCGGTAATGCTCGAGCGCGACGGCGCACTGGATCATGCCCTGATAAAATTCGTACTTCGTCCCGTACGCGGCGTGCCAGCAGTCTTCCCAGACTTCGTGCGCTTCAAAGAATTCGTGCTCGTTGAAGAGGTGGATGCCGTCGAGGTAGAGTTTTTTTTCGACAGAGATATCCATGGGAAGCTGAAACGCCCGCGCGACGCGGGGCTGGTGTTACATCGCCGCGTGGTCGTGGCCGCCCCCGCCGTCGCGCTGATACAGGTCGAGGTAAAAGTGCATCACTTCCTTCCCCATCACGCTTCGTGTGCGCGAATGGCGGAAATGAAATTTCTCGAAGAGTTTCACCGCGGGCTCGCGCTCCATGAAGGTGTCGAGCGCGATCTTCAAGTAGCCGCGATCGCGGCAGAATTTCAAAGCGACTTCCACCAACGCGCTGCCGATGCCGCGGCGACGAAAATCCTGCCGCACGCGCAGGCGGCGGATTTCTCCGACATTGTCTTCGTGCTGCTGCACGCCGACCATGCCGATCACCTGCTTCGCTTCGCCGCCGTCCCCGCCATCTTTTCCCCCGCCGCCCGCGCCCACGCCGGTCGTCTCGGCGACCCAGAAATGGCTGCCGGGGTTGCTCATGTACGCGGACTCGATATCGTCGATGTCCAGGCCGGTATCGTTCTCCGCGATTCGGCCGCCAAGTAAACCTTCGACGTAAAGTTGCGTGCAGGCCCCGAGGTCGCCGCGTCGAAAACTGCGCACGATGTACGGCTGATACGGCGAAGCTGTTCCGTCGGCGAAATCCATGAGCGCGAACATCTTAGCACCGCGCGGCAAGGCGGGGTACCACTTCTGGCCCGCGCTTCAGCGCCGACCGTTGCACATTTCACCGCGGGGCTTGCCCCGCGCGTACCCTCTTCGCGTCCGCCCGCGCGATTTCGCCACATTTTCTCCCACGTTCGCCACCGCAGCG
>JAXDMN010000391.1:0-4070 GCA_034666045.1 Phycisphaerales bacterium
ACGCCGGAAAGTTCGACGAAGCCGTCGCCGCCGCGCGGCGCGCGATCGCGATCAGCCCGGCGATGGCGTCGGCGCATGCAAATCTCGGAACCGCGCTGCACCTCAAGGGCGAACTCGATGTGTCGGTGCACGCATACGAAGAGGCGATCCGCCTCGATCCGCGTTTCGCCGCGGCGCACAACAATCTCGGCAACGTGCTTCAGGCGCAGGGAAAATTCGACGCCGCCGAGCGCGCCTATCGCCGCTCCGCCGAGTGCGATCCCGCGGCGGCCGGCACGTACAACAACCTCGGCAGCGTCTTGCAGGACTTGGAGCGGCCGGACGAGGCGATCGACGCATGCCGGCGTGCGATCGCGCTCGATCCGAACATGCCCGAGGCGCACAACAACCTCGGCAACGCGCTGCGCGAGCGCGGCGAGATCGCCGAGGCGATAAAATCCTTCCGCCGCGCGATGGAGGTTCGGCCCAGCTACGCAATCGTCCACAGCAACTATCTCTTCGCCTTGCATTTCGACCCATCCTTCGACGCCGCCGCCATCCGCGCCGAGCACGAAAAATGGGCTGCGTCGCGGGCGAACGATCTGACGCGGGCCGCGCCGCCGATCCAGGTGTCCGATCGCTCGCCGCAGCGGCGGCTGCGCATCGGTTACGTCTCGGGCGAATTTCGCGAGCATGCAGTGGGGCGGTTCATGCTGCCGATCGTTGCGAAACACGATCGGACGCGCTTCGAGGTGATCTGTTACAGCGACGTGCGCGCGGAGGATGCCGTAACCGTTGCGATTCGCCAGCGCGCCGATCTTTTCGTTGCGTCCGCCGCGCTCGATCACGCTCAGTTAGCGTCAAAAATCCGCGCGGACAACATCGACATTCTCGTCGACCTCGCGCTGCACTCCGGGCGGAACCGTTTGCTCGCTTTCGCGCGGCGGGCCGCGCCGGTGCAGGTGACGTATCTCGGCTACCCCGGCACGACCGGCCTGGCGGCGATGGATTTTCGCCTGACCGATCCGCAGCTCGATCCGGTCGGGAGTGACGCGACTTATTCCGAGCGCTCGCTGCGCCTGCCGCAAACGTACTGGTGCTACGTCCTGCCGCCGAACATGCCGGGCGTCGGCCCGCTGCCGGCGGCGTCGGCCGGGCACATCACCTTCGGGTGCCTGAACAAGTTCACCAAGGTCAGCGATGATGCGTTGCGGGCGTGGGCGCAGTTGCTGGCGCGGACGCCGAATTCGCGGCTGATCCTCCACGCGCCGGTCGGGCAGACGCGAGATCGCGTGCTCGCGATGATGGCGACGGAGAGCGTCGCGCCGGATCGCATCGAATTCGTCGGCCGTCGTCCCGCGATCGACTATCTCGAAACCTACAACCGCATCGACGTCGCGCTCGATCCGTTTCCGTACAACGGCGGGACCACAACCTGCGAGGCGCTGCTGATGGGCGCGCCGGTCGTATCGCTCGCCGGCGACATCGCCGTCCGCCGCGCCGGCGTCAGCATTTTGACGAACGTCGGGCTGACGGAGCTGGTCGCGCGGACGCCGGCGGAATATGTCGAGATCGCAACGGAACTGGCGGCGGATCGCCCGCGATTATCGAAGATCCGCGGCGAGTTGCGCGGCCGCATGCTGGCGTCGCCGCTGAGCGACCTGCCGGCCTTCGTACGCGATCTCGAGGCCGCTTATCTCTCGATGTGGAACGACGTGGCGCAGGCCGGAGCTGAACATTGATCTCGCCCCATCTGCGAGATTGGAGAATCTGTGGCGTGACCTTTGCTCCCTTAAATGTTGTGTTTGAACGGAGTCGTTATGGCCACACTGACCTACGTGGCGAAAAAAGTTGGGGACCAATACGTTCTGCTGCCGAAGAACCCGGCGGCGACGCGCGACGGATCGTGTTGCCTGCTCGGCGGCGCCGCCTTGCTGTTCGCCGGTGCATTGCGGCGCGGACTCAGCGGCGTGGCGCTCTCGCTGATCGGGGCGGGGTTGCTCTATCACGCCGCCACCGGCCGCAATCTGCTTCGCGCGCTGCTGCGTCCGTATGAGGGCATCGGCGGACCGAACGGCGATCCGCGGCAGTCGCCGACGTTTCAGAATGACATCCGCCCCAGCGCGCAGGCGCCGGCGGATGAGGTCGACGAGATGGTGATGGAATCATTCCCCGCCAGCGATCCACCCGCGCGTACGGTGGTGGTTACACCGTGACGACGAGCATGAAGTCCCTGGGGATAAATCCCCGGGCTTGGCCTCGTGGCGCTATTCCTGCTGGATGAAAAACGGCGCGACCGCGAGCACGATCGAAACCAGCGTCATCGCGATCAGGTTGGTGATAAAATACGGGCAGGTCATCAGGGCCATCCCCGCGATCAGGTGCGGCATCCGCCCGGTCTTCTTGCCGAACATGAAGAGGAACATGCCGAAGCCGCTGAAGACGATCGAGAGAAGGAGGGAGCCGGAATCGAGTTCCATAACGAAATCACCCGCCGGCCGCGGTGAAGCGGCCGGACACGGGTGATATCGGCTCGTTCGAGCGACTCATTAACCGCCGTCGATTCGACCACGACAGGACGCCTTTCCCGCACGAAAAACGCCCTTTTAAATTCGGACGTTTTCGCCGTTATTGCGGGCGCTCTTCACCTCGGCCTCGACGATTCGGATGCTGCGGACCGCGTCGTCGGCGGTCACGGTCGTCGGCTTCTGGTTTTTCTTCACGCAGTCGATGAAGTAGCGCAGCTCGGCGGCGTAGCCGTACCCGGGGCCGGCGTCGATCGCTTCGGTCTGACCGCCCTTGCTCAAGCGCAGCGGCTGCTCGCGCCCGAGATCGAAATCGGCGGTCGCATTCTCGAAGTTCACCGTGTACTGCATCGTGAACCCGAACCCATCCGCCAGACACCAGCCGCCCTCGGCGGTGACGAACGGAATGTCGTCATAGATAAACTGCGTCGTCATGTGATCGATCTCGCCGGTTGTCTTCGTGTAGCCGCGGCTCGAGACGGCGCCCGGCATGCCGAAGAGGAACTGGACGAAGTCGCTGTCGTGGATGTGCAGATCGAGGGCCGCGCCGCCCGACATCGCGCCGTTGCGATACCAGCCCGCCGGCATCGAAGCCATGCGGCGAAACGTCGCCGCCAGCACCTTGCCGTAACGCTTCTCCGCCACCGCCTGCTTCAGCCACGCCCACTGCGGCCAGAAACGCATGCACATCGCCGGCATGAAAAAACCCTTGGCTTCGCGCGCGGCGGCGGCAATGCGCTCGGCGTCGGCGCTCGTGCGCGCCAGCGGCTTTTCGCACAACACATGCTTGCCGGCCCGCAGCGCCGCGATCGCGATGTCGACGTGCTGCGGCGTCGGCACGCAGATGTCGACGATGTCAACATCCTTCATCGCGATCAGCTCTAACGGATTCGTCGTGCCGCGGATCTTCTCCATCGGCAGGTGGTTCAGCGCGCCGGCGATCACATTCCCGGCCGTCCCGGTCAGATCACCGGATGCCCGTTTCGAATCCTGATCCGCCACCGCGACAACGCTGCCGCCGATTTCCTGATACGCCTCGTAATGCGTCCGGCCCATCATGCCGAGGCCGATGATTCCAATGTTCATGTTCGCTCCGTCAAAGCAAAGCCGAATCACGGATGAACACGGATGGACACAGATGATTCATCTGAATCCGTGTTCATCTGTGTTTATCTGTGGTTACATCTTCACGATCTTATCCATCGCCGCCTTCGTGCGCTGAAGCAGCGTCGGGTCCGGCGGCATCATTTCGGCGACGATGGTTTTGTCGTAGCCGATCTTTTTCAGCGCGGCCATCGTCTCTTTCCACGGCACGTCCCCGGCGAGGAGATCGCAAAAGCCAGACAGGTTGCCGATCTCTTTCTTGAAATCCTTGATGTGCACGCGGCGGATGCGCTTCGCCCCCAGGATTTCGATCCAGTGCGGCGGATGCTGGTGATACCCGAGCACGTTGCCGACGTCGAAATAGGCGCCGACGTTCGGCGAGCCGATCGAATCGACGAACGCCGCGAACTCCAGCGGCGAATAGAACATCCCGTTCCAGACATTTTCCAGGCAAAGCTGCAC
>JAXDMN010000392.1:0-3049 GCA_034666045.1 Phycisphaerales bacterium
TGCTCTATCCAACTGAGCTACGCGGGCCTCGCTGGCATCAACGGTATCGCTGCGAAACGATCCGGGCAAGTCGCCGCGAGGGCCGGGCAAGATGGGGCGATTGGGAACGTCGGAATCACGACATCAACGCGACGATGCGCCGGCAGGCCACTGCGCTTTGGGCGCAGAAATGATCGGCCGGTCGCCTTCTTGCGGCGCGTCCGGACCGACGTCGGCGTCGGTCAGCGGGCGGTTGGTGGCGATTTCGGTCGAAAACTGATCGGCGCCGACGTCGACTTTTTCCGCCGGCCGCGGCTGGCCGTCGATGTCGAGCGTGACAAAAGGATAGGATCCGACGCCCTTGCCGATGGCCGCGTTGCCTTCGCCAAGGCGGAAGACGCCGCGGTCGTCCTTGACGAGGCCCGGATTGATCTCGCGAAAACCCTCGGCCGGCATATCGCCCGCGCCGCCTTCAGTTTTCCAGATGATGTTGCCCTCCCACTTCGGATTCTTCAGCGGCCCCGCGATCGAAACCGCCTTGTTGCCGCCTTGAATGATGTTGTTCGCGAAGACGAGATCATCCGCCCCGATGCCTTCCTTGCGGCCGCCCATCTGTACGTTCGACCGGTTGTTCACCAGCGTGTTGTAAACGACCTTCACGCGGTCCGGCCGCTGGTGACTCGTCAGCGGTCCCGGTGGAATCGTCGAGGCGCCATTGCCGATCGCGATCGCCGGGCGGCATTGCTCGAAGTAGTTGCTGAAGATCTGGTGGTCGTGCGCAAAGAAGCGCAGCCCGCTGCTGTTGAGCATGAAGTTGCCGTAGACCTGCACGCGATGTCCGTGGCGGAGCGAGAGTTCCGTGCTGTCGCGGATCGTGTTGAAGCGGTAGATGTTGTCCGTTGACTTGTTGCAGATCGCCCCTTCGTTCTCGCCGACGTTGCGGACGAAGAGGTTGCACTCGGCGACGGTGAACCCGGAGTCCATGCTGCGGTGGCTGCTGCCCACGTGCAGCCCGCTGGCGTTGTTCGGCGCGCCCTTGCCGAAGTCGAGGAAGTAATTGTGGTGGATCCAGTTTCGCTTCGCCATCTGCGTGCCGGGACCCTGCACCATGAGCATCTGGCCCTCGGTCTTCTTATTGCGAAACGTGTTGTGATCGATCTCGTTGTCATCGCCGTCGACGGTCATGTACGTCGCGCGGCCGGTGACTTTGAGCTCGAAGACGTTGCGCGTCACGCGGCAATGATGCGCCCCCGCCGCGATCTCCATCGAGCCGGCGTTGTGCGTGAAAATGAAGCCCTTGATGACGACGAACGTCGCCGGGCTCACGATCTGTAAGCCCGCGTCTCCGTTGATCTCGACGCCGCCGACCGTCCTGGCCTCGATCACGATCGGCTGCTTCTCTGTGCCGGCCTTCTTGATCGGGATCGCGCCGCTCGACGTGTATTTTCCGTCGGCAACGACGATGCGATCGCCCGGCTTTGCTTTGTCGATCGCCTGCTTGAGCGCACCGAGCGAATCCACACCGACCGTCGCCGCGGAAAGGATTGGCGCACCGGCGATCAGCGCGACAAGAACCAATCCGAGCTTCGTATTTGACTTCATGGTTTTCACACAGCTCGTCCCAGCGACTCGTAAAGCGTTTGTCCCGCGGATTGTCATAGCCGCGCGCGCGCGTTGCAAGCGGATGCAAATTCACCGGATTTCCGCCGCAATTTTCGTGGTGATTTGCTAGGTTGCGGGGTTGGAGTTTGCTCTTTGACAAGTCCATGAGGTGGGCGCGGAATCGGGTTCGCGGATGGCGGGAGTGGCGTGTGCAAAAATGTCCCGCCGTAATAGCGAAACCAAATCCGGATTTTGACGCTCAATACCGGATTGCGCCACAGCGCATAAAAGAGCCGCGACGGGGGGTTTGGCAAAATTCCGTTGCACCCGCCGCGGGGCGATTTACAGCTCGATTGTCGGGGCTTTGAAGGGCCGCGGAAGCGGCCGTAAAGCCGCCTAGCGTCGTCGCTGAGAGCGACGGCCGCAATCCTCTTCAACCGGTGCGGGCGCGACGGCAAACGCCGGATTCGCGTCCTCACGAATCTCCCAGGTGGGCATGCCCGCCGCCGCTCGCACCTTTCGCGCGAGTCCCTGCGGGCCGTACTTTTGAGCGCACAGTTTCCGCAAGTGACCTAGATTCAGTCCCGATCGCTTCGCGGCTTCCTCACGGCTGATCCACACATGCCGTTCAATCCCGCTGCGCATCAGCCCCTTGCGAACGAACTCGGCAAACAACTCCTCACGCGTCAGGCGCGAGAGGTACGCCGCTTCGTCCACCTGTGTCAGCAGTTCGACCGGGAGCTTGACGATGATGCGCTGTAGTTTCATGATGCTCGTTTGTTCGGAACAAAGCCGGCCGCCGCGATCAAGCGGCGGCCGGCTGAATCGATCAAGCGGCCGTCGAGTTGCCGTTCCCGTTGCTGCTCTTGCTTGCAGGCGTGGCAGCTTTGGGAGCGAGTCGGCGTGCCGCTCTTTTTAATAGCTCTTCAAATCCCGCGGGCGTGAACCTCCGCATTTCGAGCTTCTCCAGATCGTCAAATTTTTGCAGAACGAACATCGCAGCAGGGAAGGGCGCGTTGCCGCTGGTGTGCCCATTCTCTCGCACCGGGCGGAGCAAGTAACCCGACAACGTCGAGGGGAATCCGCGTCGCAAATCCCGCACGCCGGGCGCAGTCGGGTCTGTGCCGTCGCGGATGCTCAGCGCGAGGCTGAGCGACGCCAGGCCGAGACGGTGAATGTAAGCGACCGGCCCGCCCTCATGCGTCGTGACGAGATAACCGACCGCCAGATCGCGCCCGCTCGTGTGGTCGCGCCCGTGAACGCGCCACAACTCGCGCGGCCGGTGGCCGTCCCGTTTGCGCGAGCGCCGACGTTTCAAAACCATTTGCATGACTGAACCTCCGCTGGTGAAAGCGCGGCGAAGCCCGCGCCGGCTCACGCGAGACGGCGGGCGCATCGCCCGAAGTGCTGTTGAAATCCGCCGCGACGATCGCGCGGCGGTCAGGTGGTTGGTGTGCATGTCCGGGAC
>JAXDMN010000393.1:0-4993 GCA_034666045.1 Phycisphaerales bacterium
GTCACGCCGGCAGCGCACCCCGGAAGAACCGCAGCCAGTTCCCGCCCATGATGCCGCGGACGTCTTCGTCACCGAAGCCCGCCGCCGATAGATGGTCGCCGACGCGCGGCAGATCCGCCGCCGTCGACAGCTCGAACGGGATGTCGTCCCGTCCGACGCCGCCGTCCATGTCCGTGCCGAGCGCGATGTGTTGCCCGTCGCCGATCACGTCCGCCATGTGCTTCAGATGCGCGATGACGTCGCTCATTTTGCATCGCCGCTTCTTGTACTGCTCCGGCGGCAACAGGAACTCGTCGTAAAAATTGACGCCGACGACGCCGTCGCGCTTCACGATGGCGCGGATCATCTCATCGCTCAACTGCCGGTCGCCCGGCACGATTGTTCGGCAATTCGAATGGCTCGCGATGACGGGCGAGCTCGCCAGATCCAAAAGTTCCCAAAATGCCTCGTCCGCCAGGTGCGACGTGTCGTGGATGATGCCCGCGCGGTCGAGTGCGCGCACCACGCCGCGGCCTTCATCGCTCAAGGGCCCGGGATGCCCGGTGCCGCCGGCCATTCGGTTCTTGCGCCACGCGAGGCCGACGATGCGCAGGCCATGCTCGAACCACTCCGCCACATCCGCCGGCGAGCGGAAGGCATCGGCCCCTTCCATGAGCAGGATGAAGCGCAGCGGCCCGGCGGTCGAAGTCGAATCCGTTTCCGCCGGCAGCTCCGCGCGCGACGTGACGAAATTCATCCGCCCGTCGTCAACCTGCTTTCGGTACCACGTGAGCTGCTCCATCGCGATCGCGCGCGCCTCGTCGGCGGTCGTATACCCGCGATTCCTGTAATTGCGCGGCGGACAAAAAATCGTCGCGCAGATGAGCCCCACGCCGCCCCTGCGCAGGTCCGGCAATCCAACGGTCGCGATCTCCCCGTCCACCGCCGGCTGCTCCGCCGCCGGCTTCGTGACGTCGCGCCCACGCATCACGTTGTACGAAAGGTCGAGATGTGCATCGACGATGAACATAAAACTCCTGCCACGAACCTGACGGATGGTAACGGCGACGCAGGAGATGTGAAGTTGGACGCGCGGGTACAATAGCGCCTCGCGCGCGAGACGTCGTGCACGACTGTCATCGCGCGGACGAGAACGCCGGCGCGCCGCAATAAAAATTCGCACCGCCGTACGCGCAGCCCATAGTACTGCGTGGCTCTTTGCCATCGCAGCGATCGACGCGAGCGCGCGGGGGGAAATCCTTTTACACGCAGCGCAGCGCCACGAGGTGTCGCACGACGCTGCGGCCGAGGGCGCGGAGGTTGTAGCCGCCTTCGAGGCTGCTGATCACGCGGCCGTCGCAATGCCGGTCGGCGGCGTCGACGAGCAGGCGGGTCATCTGCGCGAAACAGTCCTCACTCAACTCCATCTGCGCGAGTGGATCTTCGCGATGCGCATCGAAGCCGGCGGAGATGAGCAACGCCTGCGGTTTGAATTGGTCAAGGCGCGGCAGAATCTTGGCGTGAAAGGCGTCGAGGTATTGCTCGTCGCCGCTGCCGGGGGCGAAGGGGAGGTTCATCGTAAACCCTTCGCCGCGGCCGACGCCGGTTTCCCATTCGTAGCCGCTGCCGGGGTAGCAGGTGCGCGGATGCTGATGCAGGCTGATAAAAAGGACGCTCGGATCATCCTCGAAGCACGCCTGCGTGCCGTTGCCGTGGTGGACGTCGAAATCGACGATCGCGATCCGCTCGAGGCCGTGCTTCTGCTGCAAATAGCGGGCGGCGATGGCGACGTTGGAGAAAAGGCAGAACCCCATCGCGCGGTCCGGCTCCGCATGATGCCCCGGCGGCCGCGCGGCGGAGAAGGCGCGCTGCACCTGCCCGCTCATCACCGCGTCGCAGCTCACGAGCAGCGACCCGAGCGCGAGGAGCGAGACATCGAAACTGTCACGGCCGACGATCGTGTCGCCCTGATCGATCACGCCGCCGCCGATCTCGCAGATGTGACGGATGCGGTCGACGTGCTCTTTCGGATGCACGGTCAGCAGCCATTTCTCTTCCGCAAGCCGCGGCGTCAGCTCGACAAGCTTCACGCCGCCGCCATCGAGCGGGCCGAGGTCGATGGCGAAGCTGGGAAATGGGTCCGGCGAGTCGATCAAGCCCGCCTGGCGGACGGCGCGATGAATGGCGCGGATGCGATCGGGACGTTCAGGATGATGCGGGCCGGTGAGGTGATCGACGAAGTGCGGCGACGATGCGAATCCGACTTTGGCCACGCGAGCGTCGATCCTACTGGCGTCACCGATTCGCGTACATCATGTTCCGCATGCCGATCCAGTAGGTGTGGAAAAGATACGCCGCAGCGACGACCACTTCGCCGCAGAGGACGTAGAGGTAGGTCGTGAGCGTGCCGTAGGAGAGCCGCCCGGATCGCAGCAACACGTAGTAGCTGCCGATCGTCGCCAGCGTCAGCAGCGCGACCGGGAGATAGTGAGCGGCGTGGTACGCCATCCCGCGGCGAACGACGCCCAGCGGCAGGCGCAGCCCACGATACGCGGCCTCCCATGCGGTCAGCTTGGTCGCCGCCCAGGTCGTGAGGTGCAGCCCGAGATACGCCGCGATCGACAGGAGGGCGAACCCGGTCGGACCTGCGAACGCATCGACGGCGTGGACCCAACCTGCCGGGTGAAACAGCGACGCGTGAACGCTGCCGGCGAAGCCAAACAGGAGCGAGGCAATGATCCAATGCAGTTGTCCGAACCGTCGCGCCCGGCCCTCGTCGCCGCGCGTGGTGGTTGTCCGATAAAAGTGGGTGGGCCGAAAAATGACGTCCGCCGACGTTTTCAGAAACGTGATCAAGCGCAAGCGATCGCGCACTTCCCACGCCGGCGGAACGCGGTCGCTCCGGATGCTCTCCTCGATTGCCTTGCCGCATTCCGGGCAATTTGAAGCGGCTGGGAGACCGTTGAGCGTGTATCCGCAACCCTCGCAAAGCAAGTCACTCTCGGCCGGGGCGATCGGTGCGACGCGGGACATTGTTCAATGGTATACTTCCGTCCGGCCGATTGTCTGGGACATGTGCGTCCGTCCCCGCAATTCGGCCACAGCGCCGCGAAGGTGGAGGAAGTGTGTGATGATTGGCCGGCGACGCGTCATGAGCGCGGCGGTGGGTTTGTTCGTCGCAGCCGTTGCGATTGGTTGCGACGATCGATCCGGTTCGACTGCGCCCGCGCCCGGCGGCGCACCGCCCGTGACGACCGCGCCGATCACGACCGGCCCTGCGACTACAGCGTCGGCGATTGAAGCGGTCGCGACGCAGCCGGCGACGTCGCTGATGAACATCAACGGGCACCTCACGGTCTTTCCGCCGGCGCGGTTGCGGCTCGAAAGCGACGGGCAGAACGTGATCGCGCTGCTCTACAGCGACGACCCGCGCGAGGCGCTCAAGAGCAACTACACGGGGAACTCGTTTTATCTCCGCATGGTCCTCGACATCACCGACCCGGAGAAACTCCCCGACGCCACCTGGACGTACACCGCCCCGAGCAGTGGCGATCGCGAGGCGGATTCGCCGTATGGCGTCTTCCTCGGCGGACGGAAGATCGCGCTCCAGCCGTTCAAAGTGAACGCGCGCTTCAGGGTGGAAGGCGACGCCGCCACGGCGCTGCTGATGGGAAATTTCCAGGTGCTCGACGACACGCCCGGCCGTGGGCCGGCGCAGGTCCTTCCCGTGTCGGCCGAGTTGCCGGTGAAGATCGACGCGGATTCCCGCGCGTCGAAATAATTCGGATCAAGTCACGGTGGAGTCGGCGCATCGATGCGCCAGAGCGCGGCGGCGGGGGGCTCGGATGCGAGCCGGCGACGCGGCGAGCCGCGCGCGATCTCATCAAACGATTGCCCGGGCGGCGCCACGACGAGCACGCCCGCGAATTCGCTCAGTTGGCGCGCCAGCGCGTCATCGGGCGGCTGATCCATCAGCACGATCGGACCCAGCGGCCGGCGGCGGTAATAGGACGTGTAGTAGAAGCTCGCGTTCGGGTCGCCGGCGAAATCGCCGCCCTTGTCGTAGCCCCAGAAGACAACGACATCGCCCGGCCGCGCGTGTCGATCGATCTCGCCGGCGAGGGCGCGCCAGTCCGACTTCCACCACGCGCTGTACGCCGCCGGCAACGCCAGCGCGCACGCGAGTGCGACCAGCAGCGGTGGCAAGTGCCTGATCCAGCGCTCGCGGCGATCCGAAAGTAGCGTGGCCGCGATCGCATACAGCGCCGGCGACGCCAGCAGCGTGTAACGGACGAACTCGAGGTGCTGCGTGCGGCGGCAGAGATCGAGGGCGGCGAGCGGCAGCACCGTCAGCCACAGCCAGATCGACCACAGCAGCAAGTCGCGCCGCCGCAGCGCCAGCAGCAGCGCGAGGACGAACACGACGCCGCCCGCAGCGGCGACGCCGCGCGAGGTGGTCATCGGCTCGGCGATGAACCGGACCGGCAGGGCGGCGACGCGCAGCAGCGTGCGTGCGGCGTGGCCGGGGCGATCGTCGCGCAGGAACGACGTCGCGCGCGGATCGTCGCGATTCCGCCAATGCCGGACGGCAAGCGGCGCGCCGACCACGCACCACAGCGCGGCGGCGAGGATGAAACAGCCGGCGACGCGCCGCAGCGAGGGGCCGCGCAGACGAACCGCGGCGTAGACCGCCAGCGCGGCGATCGCGCCGATCGAGAAGTAGTGCGTCAGCGCCATCGCCAACACGCAGACGATCAGCGTCGCTGCGCGTGGACGCGATGGACCGTACTTCTCGATCCGCACCAGCGTCGCCGCGGCGCCGAGGCCTTCCAGCAGCAGCAGCGAGTAGTTCCGCGCTTCCTGCGCGTACTGGATCTGCGGCCCGGCCAGCGCCATCAACAACGCGGCCCACAACGCGGGCGTCGTGCCGGAGAGATCGCGCACGACAACGAACAGCACAGCGATCGCCGCGACCGACAGCACGAGCGACAACGCGCGCAAGCTCGCCGGCCCG
>JAXDMN010000394.1:0-8271 GCA_034666045.1 Phycisphaerales bacterium
ATTCCGATGCGATGACGGATATCAAGGAAGGCTTTTATTTCGTCTCCGACCGCAAGGTCGTCGTCTACATCGCCGATGCGGCCACGCCCGCGACGGTGGTGCCGTTCGCGAAGATCGCCAAAGCGGAGATCGAGCGGACCGATGCCTTCCTCGAGGACAGCACGATCACGCTGACGCTGACCGACGACTCGATCGTGACCTTCCCGGTGTCGCACGAGGGTGACCGCGACAAACTCTTTCATGAGACGATCGAGAAGTCGATCAAGCGCGCGACCGGCGGGACGACGAAGACTTCATCAAGCAAATAGCAAAACAGTCACGTATGTCATCCTGAGGTACTCCGAAGGATCGCGTAGTCGAATGCGATTTTACGCCGAGATCCTTCGGAGTACCTTCAGGATGACAACCCTTCGGATTCACCGCGTCACCAACTCAAACTGCTTGGTAATCGGCGGAAGGCACGAGGTGTCGTCGCAGGCCTGGTAGGTCAGGCGGAGCGTGAGTTTTTCCGCGGTCGGCGGCGGTTGTTTGAAGCGGATGGTGATCGTGAACGCGCCCTCGTAGACGCGGACGGGAGCGTCAGCGAATTCGAACTTTCGTTCTTCGCCGGGCGGGTAGGCGATTTCTGAAATCTCGGCGGCGGGGACGGCGATCGACGTGGGGATCAAATCCTGCGTCAAATCCTGCGACGCAACATTCGCGTTGATGTGAAAGCCGTCCATCACCTGCACGTGCACGTCGAGGCGCGTCGGCTCGACCCAGGCGGCCTGCACGCCGACCACGCCGGCGGCGATTTGCTGAGGCGAAGCCTGACGCGGGCGCGCGTCTGACGACGGCGCGATCTCGATCGGCCCGCGCGCGCCCTCCTTCACGTATCGGTGGGCGGCCAGGACCATCGAACTCATTCCCTCCGCGCCGCGGCGAAGTTGGCCGGCGAAAACTTCGATCACGCGCCGCGCGACGTCGGCGTCGCCCGGGCGGTCGAGGTCGAGCATCGCCATGGCGGCGACCGCGTTGCCGCTCGGCAGCGGGCTGTCGGCCGCGGTTTTTTGACGGACGATCAGGTCATCCGCGCCGGCCTGCGTGAAATAGAAGCCGCCCTTCTCCGGGTCCTCGAATTTTTCCCGCATCAGGTCGGCCAATGCGATCGCCGGCTTGTCCCAGTCGTCCGGGCCGTCGAGATCGCGCAGCTCGATGAGGGCCTGGATGAGGAACGAATAATCGTCGAGGAACGCCGGGTATTTCGGCGCGCCGGAGCGGCTCGTTCGGAACAAACCGCCGTCCGGCGTGCGGTGCTGCGTCAGCAGAAAATTCGCCGCCCTCTCCGCGGCCTGCGCATAGCGCGGCTCGTTGAGCACGCGCGATCCGAAGGCCAACGCGCGAATCATCAGCGCGTTCCAGCTCGTGAGAATTTTCGTGTCGAGCAGCGGCTGTTTTCGCTGTTCGCGCGCGGTCTTCAAAATTCGGCGGAGGGCGTCGATGCGCTCGCGATTCGCTTCATAGCCTGCCGCGTCGGCGAGGAAAAGAATGTTTTTGTCCGGCGCGCCGCCGGCCGGGGCGTGATGCGGATCGGCGAAATTGAAGCCGCGATCGACGCCGTAGACGCGGTTGAAGAGCGCGGCGTTTTCGGCGCCGAGCACTTGTTCGATCTCGTCCGGCGTCCACAGATAATTCAGCCCCTCCTGCCCATCGACCTCCGCATCCATCGCGGTATAAAACGGCCCGTCGGGCGAAGTCATCTCGCGGAGGATGAAGTCAAAAATCTCGCGCGCCACCCGGGCGTAACGTTCGTCTTTCGTCTGCCGATACGCCTCGACGTAAACCCACCCCAACATCGCATTGTCGTACAGCATGATCTCGAAGTGCGGCACGAGCCATTCGGCGTCGGTGCTGTAGCGATGGAACCCGCCGCCGAGCTGGTCGCGGATGCCGCCCTGCGCCATCGCGTCGAGCGTATGGCGGATTTTCTGCATGCGCGCGGGATCGGGGTGCGTGCGCTGATGGACGAGAAGGAGCTCCAGCAGCGTCTCGCGCGGAAATTTCGGGGCCGCCCCGAATCCGCCATGCCGCGGCTCGTAATCGTCGACCGAACGGGCGATCAGATCATCGATCCATTTGTCGTCGATCTTCTCGGGGCCCTCGGGCGGCTCCGGCTCGGAGAGGTCGCGCAGGATGCCGACAATCTGGTTCGCGGTCTGCTCCACATCCTGCGGGCGGTTTTTGTACGCCTCCTCGATCCCGCGCAGGATGGAAACAAACCCCGGCCGGCCGTGCATGTCGGTCGGCGGAAAATAGGTGCCGCCATAAAACGGCCGCAGATCCGGCGTGAGAAAAACGCTCATCGGCCAGCCGCCGTGCCGCGTCAGCACCTGTACGGCCGTCATGTAAAGCTGATCAACGTCCGGCCGCTCCTCGCGGTCGACCTTGATGTTGATGAAGCGATCGTTCATCTCCTTCGCGACCGCCGGGTTCTCAAAACTCTGCCGCTCCATGACGTGGCACCAGTAGCAGGTCGAATAGCCGACGGAGAGGAAGATCGGCTTATTTTGCTCGCGCGCCGCCTCGAAGGCGGACTCGCCCCAAGGGTACCAGTCGACTGGGTTGTGCTGATGCTGGAGGAGATACGGCGAGCTCTCCAGGGCGAGGCGGTTCGTGTGCGTGTGTGTTGCGTCTTCACTGAGTTGATCGGTCACGGGTGCGGTTCTCCTCGGCTGCATCCTAGCGGCGCGCCGTCATCCGCAGCACCCCCATTCGCCCCCGCGCCCGCGGTTCCCGCGCCCGCCGCTAACGGTTGCGGCCGCTTCCGTGTCCAGTAGCATCAGACAGTAGACATCTCACCACGGGCAAGGAGCATTGACATGAAGGTGCGGGCAGCGCGTTTTTGCATCGCGGGCGTGATCGTCGGCGCGGTGGCGGCGGGTTGCTATCGGCAGGTCTACGTCTACGAGTATGCCGACGGGCGGCGGGTCGAAACGAATTATCCGCTGAACGACAGCCCGCAGATCGAAATTTCCGATTTGAAAGCCGCCGACGCCGCGGGACAGCAATTCACCGGCGAATGGCGCGGCGAGCATTTTCAGAATCTCACCCGCGGCCGAATGTTGATGCTCTCCACCGTCAGCGACGCCGGGCGGCGGCAGAGACACATGCACATCACATCCCAGGAAATCGTCGGCGACGTCGGCGGCCGGACGTTCGATATCCGCCGCGAGCCCGGCACGCTCAAATTCGAGCGCACCGGCGACGCCGGCGGCCGCGTCACGCTTTCCCTCGATCCCGCCTATTTGCGCGCCATCGCCGAGGCGACCGGCCAGCCGACCACGCCGGAGCAAAATCTTTCCCTCTTCGAATCCGGCCTGAGCCTCGCGTACGTCCGCGCGATCAAGGATGCGGGCTACACGCTCTCCCTCGACGAACTTTTCGCCCTGCGGCAAGGCGGCGTGAGCGCGGAGTTTGTCAGCGCCGTCAAGAAGGCCGGTTATGACTTCAAGCCGCCGCAGTTGATCAACCTGTCGCGCAACGGCATCAGTCGCGAATACGCCGTCTCGTTGCGCGAGGCGGGGTTCAAACTCAGCGACGAGCAATTGATAAAACTGTCTCGCAACGGCATCGGCCGCGAGTACGCCCGCGAGATTCGCGCCGCCGGTTATCCCGATATCGACGACATCATCGAGCTCTCGCGCAACGGCGTGAGTCGATCGTTCGCGCAGCAGATGGGCCAGGGCGGCAAGCGGCCGGCCAAGGCGCTCGTCGAGTTGAGCCGCAATGGCGTCAGCCCCAGCTTCGGCGACGCATTCGCGAAAATCGGCTACACGTTCTCAGACGATGACCTGATCAAACTGGGCCGCAACGGCGTCAGCGCCAGCTTCGCGAAATCCATTCTGGAAGCCGGCTACCAATTCTCCGCCGACGATCTGGTCGAACTCTCGCGCAACGGCGTGAGCAGCGACTACGCAAAAAAGATCAAAAAAGCCGGCTACACCTGCTCCGCCGCCGACTTGGTCGCGCTCAGCCGCAACGGCGTAAGCAGCTCATTCATGGTTGCGCTGCACGACGAGAACAAGCCGAATCTGTCCGTCGATGCGATCGTGGATCTAAGCCGCAAGGGCGTGGATGCGGAGACGGTGAAGCGAATTCGGGGAATGTGAGCTACAGCTTCAGGGCGCGCTGCGCATCGTGTAAAGGCAGCGGGCGCTGCCACAGCCAGTCAAGCTTTAGCCATAATCCCGGCAGGACGACGCTCTCGCAGACGCCCTGTGCAGTCGGCGCGATCGGGCGAAAGATCCCTTTGGCGTCCAATTGATAGAATCCAGCCTGCCTGCGCTCTGGGTCGATGATCCAATACTCCCGCACGCCACCCTGTTCGTACTCCGAGAATTTCTCACCTTCATCGCGAGAGCGGCTTTCGGGGCTGACCACCTCAATCACTAGATCGGCCGGCCCGTCGACGAAAGTCTTTTTCACGCGACTGAGATTCTCGTTCGCCACGAAAAACACGTCGGGCGAGCGGCCGGGCAATTGCGGTCCCGTCTTCATGTTCACCGGCTCGCACAGCACGACTCCAGCGCGGTGATATTCCACCCACAGATTCAGCAGCGTCGTCAGAAATACCGCCACACTGCCATGCTCTGTCCCCACTGGCGGCATCGGTACAACCCTCCCATTAACCCACTCGACATGATGGTTTTCGTGCGGCCATTCGAGGAACTCCTCGTACGTCATCCGCGGCAGCGCGGCGGGGTCGAGAGTCTCGGGGCGGCCGTTGGTAATCGACGACATAAGAACCTCGGCTCTCATTGTACCACGCCGCCGGCGGTCAATCCTCCGGCCGCTCGCCCGCGTCGGCCATCCTGACGATCTTCGGGTCAAACCGACCGATGACGTCGACGAGGTCGCGCTGCTGGGCCATCACTTCGTCGATGTTTTTATACGCGAGCGGGTTTTCGTCGATGCCGGCGGATAAAAGCTGCACGCCGGCTTCTTCGAGCAGCGGCTTGATCTGGCTCCAGCGGAATTTTTCCGTGGCGGCGCGGCGGCTCATGCGACGGCCGGCGCCGTGACTGGCGGATTCGAGAGACTCCGGTACGCCGCGGCCGCGGACGACGAAGCCGGGCGTCGCCATCGAGCCGGGGATCACGCCCATCACGCCGACGCCCGCGGGCGTCGCGCCCTTGCGATGGACGATGACCTCGCGGCCGCCGTGCGTTTCCTTCCAGGCGAAGTTGTGGTGGTTCTCCACGCCCGCCAGGATTTTTCCGCCGATGCTCTTCGAAATTTTCTGGTGGATGAGCGCGTGATTGGCGGCGGCGTATTTTCCCATCAGCTCCATCGCGGCGAAATATTCCTGGCCGGGCTGAGAGTCCATATCGAGCCAGGCGAGGTACTGAAGCTCCGGGGGCAGCTCCGGGTGCAGCGAGCGCGCGAGACGCGAATAGTGGTCCGCGATCTGCGCGCCCGCGCCGCGCGAGCCGCTGTGGGACAGCAATGCAACAAACTCTCCCGCCGGAAGACCCATGTCCGGTTGCTCGAGAGAAATCGTGCCGAACTCCACGAAATGGTTTCCGCTACCGCTGGTCCCGAGCTGCGCCCGCGCTTTTTCAAAGACACGCTGGGTGATCGGCGTAATCGACCAGTCTTCATCGAGCACGTCGTGCTGCTGCTTGCGCTGGAAACCTTTTCCTGCGCCGAAAAGCGTCTCGCGCCGCAGCGCGTTGATCAGCGAATCGTTCAGCCGCTTCATCTCGCCAGCCGGGATGTCGAACACTGAAAGTTTCATCCGGCAGGCGATGTCGACGCCAACCGCGTAGGGGATGACCGCGTTGTCGGTCGCGAGCACGCCGCCGATCGGAAGGCCGTAGCCTTGGTGTGCGTCCGGCATCAGCGCGCCGCGCACGGCGACCGGGAGGCGGGCGGCGTTGTTCATCTGGTCGAGCGAACCTTGCTCCAGGCCCTCGCCCCAGACGTGATACGGCGCGGGCGATTCACGCTCGATCCAGTACGGCCGGTCGCGCTCCTGGATCACGCTGCTGGCGAGTTCGCCAAAGAGCGGATCGGAGGCGTATTTTTCCGGATCCGTGAGGATCGCGCTCAGGGCGGCGTCCACCTCGTGGCGCGGCATTCTTTTTATTGCGCGTTTCGCGACGCGCAGCGCAAGGCCGACGAGGGGACCTTCGCGATAACCGAGTTGGGTGATGTCGCGGCCGTTCACCGTCTCTGAGGATAGCCGTGCAAAACGAAAAGAGAATTGAACCACGAAGTCACGAAGAGCACGAAGCGGTTGTTCTCAGCTCTACATGCCTCGGCGCGAGCACGCAAATGAAGGACGGGATTCAAAGCGGCTCTTCGTGCTCTTCGTGGCTTCGTGGTGAATTTTTCCTCGCTTTATTTGATGAGCGCCGGAGCCGGCCGCCGCATCGAGGTTGGCTTGCTCGCCGGCTCGCTCTTCTCCGTCGTCGCCACCGGCATCGACGTCGGCATCTTGATCGCGATGCCGTCGCGCTTCGCGATGCGCTGCGCCAGGGCCGCCCCGCTGTTGAGGGCGCCTTCCATGTAGCCGACGAACTTGTAGCTCGTGTGCTCGCCGGCGAAATGGAGGCGGCCGATGCCTTTGTGCAGGATCGGGCCGACCGTCGTGACCTGCCCCGGGGCGGGGAAGGAGTAACCCGCCTGTGTCCATGGATCGTTAGGCCAATCCATGAAGCGGCTTTTGACGAATTGATCGTTGAAGCCGGCGTAAATCTTGTTCAACATCTCGCCATAGACGCGATCGCGGTCGTCGCGCGGCAGCGTGAGTGCCTTCGCCGCCGCCGGCCCGCCCGAAAAACAATTCAGGCAGGCGCCCTCGTCGCCCTCCTGCGCGTCGGTCCCTTCCCAGCTCATGCTCAGGAAATCGTCGGTCAGGCAATCCGGCGCGAGCTTCAGATCCTTCCAGAAACGCTTCTTCACCGCGGCGAGGTATTTGACGTTCACGCCCATCTGCGGGTCGAGCATCGCCGGCAGCACGGGCGTGATGCGGATTTTCTTCCACGTCGTCGGCGGCGCGGTGAGGACAACCTCATCGACCTCGATCGTCCGCCCGTCGCGGCAAGTGAGCACAACTTTCTCGCGGCCAGCGTCGATCGCGCTAAGCGGCAGGCCGAGCGTGATGCGGTCGCGGCCAATTTTTTCCGCGAGCATCATCGCAAGCTGCTGGTTGCCGCCCTTGCAGCGGAAAACTTCCGATTCCGTCCAGTACTTCTCGACGCCGCCGCCTTTGATCTGCGTGAGGTTGCCCAGATAAGACTGCCGCGCCGGGTCCTGCCCGTTGTCGGCAGCCTGCTGGACCCAGCATCCCTTGCGGCACAGGTCGGAGACGTCGGTCTGCGCGGCGATCCAATCCGCGCCGCTCTTCTTATCGAGCGCGGCCGCGCCCGGCGTGAGCCAGGGCTGATCGGCGTCGACTTTCTCCGCGTCGGCGTTCATGCGCTGGAGAACCGTGTCCATCTCCTCCCACAGCTTTTCTTCTTCCGCTTCGGTGAGCCGCTTGCCGTCGATAAAAATGGGGGCGGCGTCTTCCGATTCGGTGACGTCGGAAAATTCCAGGCCGAACTGCTGGGCATAGGCGACCCAGGTCGGATGGTTCGAGCCGATCAATTCGCCGCCGCCTTCGACGTTCTTGCCCGGGACGAGATCGCTGAAAGAAAGCACGCGCCCGCCGAGGCGCTCGCGCGCTTCGATGACAGTGACGTCGTAGCCGGCCGACATCAGCTCGTACGCACAGGCGAGCCCGGAAAAGCCGGCGCCGATGATCGCGACGCTGCGGTTGTTCTTCTTCGGCGGCGCGCCGGCCCACGAAAGAGGGTTGCTGAGCAGCAGGCCGGCGGATGCGGCGAGGGACGCTTTGAGAAAATCGCGGCGGGTGGCGCCGTCGACGCGGGGGCCGTATTTGCGGTTCAAGCGCGCGAAAAGCGATCGCGACATAATGGTTCTCCGGATTTTCATGGCGCGGTCGAACGCCGCGCGGGTTGGAATGCTGCTAGCCCCTCTCCCCAGCCCTCTCCCCGCGCAGGCGGGGAGAGGGTTCGCTGCGTTTCGGGCTCATCGAAAAATATGACAAGACCGACCTCTGTCGTCCTTTCGCTGTTGCTGTCGATCAGTCCTGCCTTCGCCGCCGATGCGCCGCAGGCAAGCGTTCGCTATCGCGTCGCCGTCATGAAGGCGCTCTCTTCGCACATGAGCGCGATGTCGCTCGTCGTGAAGAAGCAGGTGACGAATCGCACGCACCTCGCCGGG
>JAXDMN010000395.1:0-26090 GCA_034666045.1 Phycisphaerales bacterium
AGTCCCGACGACGTCGTTCGAACTCCCCTGATGGGCTACTCCGCGAACGGAGGACGCTCGGATAGAAGCGTGTGCCCCGGCCGCCAGCGATCATTGACAGGCAACGGAGCTTCATAGAAGGATGACATCGCTTTCGCTTTCCGACTTACTTGTGCGGCTGAGTCGTGGCTGACGCCTGCGTCGTCGGTGCGAGTGCGGCAGACGCTTGCGTGACGGGTGCGATTGCGGCAGACATTTGCGTGACGGGCGCGATCGCGGCGGACGCTTGCGTCGCCGGGCTGGCGGAGGTGTCCGCCGTCGTGGCTTGAGCTGACAGACGCGCCTGCGCCGTCCGCTGGGCTTCGATCAGTTGCCCGATCTGCGACTTCGCCGCCGCCAGCTCCCCTTCCGCCCGCGCGGCAGCCACCTTTGCGGTTTGCGAGTCGTTCTGTAAGTCTTTTGTCTCGCGAATCTTAGCGTCAACGGCGTCGGTCAGTTGGCGGACATTGTCAGACAGGTGGCGGACTTCGGCATTGGCGTTGGTGACTCGATGCGTCGCCCATGTGGCGCCCAAAAACGCCATGACCGTCAACCCCCCTGCCACGCCCCAGGCGATGCGCGACCGCGTGATCGCCCGTCGCGCCTCCGCGGCGGCGACGTTCACCGACTGTTGGTACGCCATGATCGCGAGATCCGTCCGGCGGAGGCGGTCCTCGTGCAGCGCGAGCATCGTTTCCTGCACTTCGTCGGCGGCGGTGTCGATCGTGCTGCCGTAGTCGTCGGCGGAGGCGCGAAACGGCTCGGCGGGCGGTACGCTGGCGGTGTCGGCCACGTTGTCCGCCATGGCAGACCGTGTCCGCCCGGCGGCTGCCAAACGCTCGAGCGACGGGTCCGGCTGATAGATGACGACCAGCACTTCACGTCTACCATTTTCCATACGTGTCTCGAACTCGCCGCGGGCGAGTCGGCGCGCGAGGGTGCGCGAGGAGATTCCGAGCGTCAGGGCCGCTTCTTCCAGTGTCTGCCACGCCTCTGCCATGTCCACCTCCGTGCGGGAATTGCTGTCCGTCACTGTCTGTCATCGGCAAACGGCTTTTGGAAGCTTTAGTCCGATAATGAGCGTGTTCCACGTGGAGCGCTTATGTCTGATCCGCGTTGATTCCCAGCTTTTCCAGCAGTTGATCGAACTGATCGAGCGAGCCGTAGTGGATGACGACCCGGCCTTTGCTCTTGTTGGCGCCGGAGCGGATCTGGACCCGCATGCCGAGCTGACGGGCGAACGATTTCTCGAGGTCCTGGAGATGGGCGGACGCCGAGCCCTTCGCCGGTCGGTCGGGGGCGGGGGCGGTCGGGGATTGCACCAGGCGTTCGAGATTCCTGACTGACAACTCCTGGCTGACAACCAGATTCGCCAGTCTTTCCTGCTCGAGCGCGTCTGACACGCCGGCGAGTACCTTTGCGTGACCCAGCGACAGTTTTCCATCGCGGATCATCGTCCGCACGGGTTCGGCAAGCTCCAGCAGGCGGAGAAAGTTCGCGACGGTGCTCCGGTCCTCGCCAAGCCGGTTCGCCAACTCCGCCTGGGTCAGGCCGAGCTGGTCGATCAACGCGCGGTATGCGGCGGCGCGTTCGATCGGGTTCAGGTCTTCGCGGTGGATGTTCTCCACGAGAGCCATCTGAGCCTGGGTGAAGGAATCAAGCTCGCGGACGATGGCCGGAATCGTGGCGAGTCCGGCCAGCTTCGCCGCCCGCAGTCGTCGCTCGCCGGCGACGAGTTCGTAGCGATCGTTCACGCGACGGACGACGATCGGTTGGATGACGCCGTTCGATTTCAGGCTCGCAGCGAGTTCGGCGAGGCCGGCATCGTTGAACTGCCGGCGGGGCTGGTGCGGGTTGGGGGAGACATCGGCAAGCGAGATTTCGAGGGGTGTGCCGTTCACGTTGACGTCGGTTCCACGTGGAACTTCGGCGGGACGGGTGTCGGTCGTCGGAGCGTTTGAAGGCTCGACGGACCGCATGACCGGCGGGCGGGGGGCGGCATCCCCGCTCTGCTGCGGGGCGGGCGGAGTGGTGGCTGGCGGTGTATTTGCCGGCGACTCCACCTCCGCTTCGACCGGCAGTTCCGAAACGGAGATCAAGCTGCTCAACCCGCGCCCGAGGCGCGATTTTGGTTTCTGCTGCATCTTGGACATGATCCGAGACTCCTTTCCCGGCCCCTTCGGAATGTCACCGCCAGCCACGTTCCACGTGGAACACGCAGGCGATCAGCACGCGAAACTATCAAGTCCTACCCACGACCGCAAATTTCGTGAGCAGAAAGCCTGTTCTGCTAATTCACCTGTTCATCATTCACCAAACAGCGGCGTATCAGATGATGGCCGGGATTTAATTGACGCGCCCGCCAGTGGTTGCGTATCTTTCCGCCTTCAAGTCATACATCGCAAGAAAGAAGCACATGCCCCGCGTTACCGCGCAACTCGAAGCGCTCTCCCCGCGCCTCTTCCTCGCCGCCGACTTGGTCGGCACGACCCTGCAAATCACCGCCACCCCGGACAACGACGTCATCATCGTCGGCCTGAACAAGCGATTCATCAACCTGCTGACCGTCACGATCAACGACGAGCAGGTCGCGCATTACGCGCTTGGCTCGCTCAGTCAGATCCGAATCGACGCCGGCGAGGGCAGCGACAAGATCTGGATCGACTCCGCGCTGGATCCGATGGCCTACGCGACGAGCATCCTCGGCGGCGGCGGCGATGACATGATCACCGCCGGCGCGGGCGTCGACAGCATCGACGGCGGCGACGGCAACGACCGGATCTACGGCAACGCCAGCAACGACATCATCACCGGCGGGGCGGGACGCGATTCCATCTGGGCCGGCGCGGGCGACGACATCATCACCGCCGCCGCGGGCAACGATCGCGTCAACGGTGAAACGGGCAACGATTCAATCTCGTCCGACAAGGGCAACGATGTCGTCAGCGCCGGCGACGGCAATGACGTCGTCAGCGACTCGGGCGGCATCAACACGATCGACTTCGGCGCGGGCAACGACGGGGGCGCGAGCATCGTCGGCGGCGGAACCGTTTACGGCGGCGCGGGAAACGACGCGATCACCGCCGTCGGCGGCGCGATCGTCTTCGGCGAAGAGGGCGACGACCATCTTCAAGCCTGGTACGTCGACGGCGGCCAGGGCAACGACACCATCAGTGGCCTGAATGAGAACGACGAGCTCCGCGGCGGCGACGGCGATGATCTGATCCGCGGCTTCGACGGCGACGACGTCCTGGTCGGCGACGGCGGCAACGATGCGCTCTTCGGCGGCTCCGGAACCGACACGCTCTACGGCGGCGACGGCGCCGACAACCTTTACGGAACCAACGGCCACACCGACAAGCACAAAGATCTCGCCGGCCATGACAGCGGCTTCGGGCAGATCGGCGCCGATTGGTTCGAGACGAATTATCGCTGGAACCAGGCGGATCGAAATCGTGACGATCGCGCGATCGGCTCGCAGAATTCGCTCGCGCAGGACAGCAGCGCCGGCCTGTACGTCGGCGGGACATTCACGAGCGAAATGCTCGATATGTCAAGCAGCGTCAGCGCGTTCAGCGGCACGGGGATGTTCAGAGCAATCACTCTCGCGAACTCCACCAGTAATTTGACGATCACCGGCACGTTGTATGGCGGCGGCAATGGCTATGTCACGGCCCCGACGGTGACGACGACCTCGCTCGGCCGCGCCGGCTGGCTCTCGAGCGGCGCGTATGACACGACCGCCAAAGCATTCGTCCCGCCGGCGATGGCGCATAGCGAGCGCACGAAAGCGGGGCGGGTGCTTCTTGAAATTCCCAAGGGCTGGAACCTCGGCGGCATCACGACCGCGCGCGATGACATCGTCTGGTATCAAGTCTGGCGCGACGGCGCGACGCCGGTGCCGGCGTCCGTCAGCGGAACGCCGCTCACCGTGAACGGCGGCACGCTGTCGATCAGCAGCAACGCTTCGTCGATGCTGGCGGGGCGGCTGATCCTCGTCACCGCCAACAGCGGCTTGGTGACGAACGGAACCTCGACGCAACTCACGCCCGGGACGTATGTCTGGAACGGCACCGCCGTGGTTCCGGCGAGTTCTACCGTCACCAACGACGCGCTTTACACCGTTCCCACTCTCGCGGGCGGCACAGCCGAGGTCACGTTAACGACGCCGCACCTTTACGATGGCGTCGAGAACGGCGCATATCGCTACCTCGGCGTGAAGCGCGGCACGATCATCGTCAGCGGGAACGCGAGCATCGCGCTGGCGCCGAAGTGGACGCCACTCGATGCGCCGCTCCTGGTCGTCCCGGGCGGGGCGGATGTCCGCATTGCGGGCAACACGCGCATCTTCCGCACGTCGACGAAGTACGACTCGCTCCCGACCGGCGGCCCCAAGCTCCGCGGGATCGGGGTGGACGGTGGCGCAATCTGGTTACCGAACGACGGAAGCGAACCGTACTTCAGTTCCGGGAAACGGTGATCGTCCGCGCGCTCGGGTAGGCGACGCGAACTCGTCTTGCTGCGTCCGTTTACGGTCAGTCACGCGTCCATCGTGTTGCGCATCAACTTCGCGCCGCAAAGCCCTTTGCACGCAAATCCCCTCTCAAACCTGAGATTGTGACAGATGGCACAATCTCCCCGCGCCGCTATAATCCCGCGTCCTTGATTTGTCCGCGAAAGGTCGCCTGCGATGCCTTACACCCTGACTGAGACCCCGCCTGACCTGACTCCCCAAACCAATCCCGACAATGTCGGCGCGGGCGATGGGTCGAACCGTTGGACTCTCAATTTTGGGCCCCAGCACCCGGCGACGCACACGACGCTGCGGCTTGTGCTCGAACTGGACGGCGAACGCGTCGTCCGCTGCACGCCGCACATCGGGTATCTCCACTCCGGCTTCGAAAAGCTGATGGAGCACCTGAACTACAACCAGAACGTCACGATCGTTGACCGGATGGACTATTCGGCCCCGATCTACAACGAGCTGGCGTGGTTCCGCGCGGTCGAGACGCTGATGGGCATCGACCTGACGCCGCGCACGAAAGTCCTCCGCACGATCGCCGGCGAGCTGGGGCGAATCCAGTCGCACCTGCTCTGCATCGGCGCGGCCGGGTTGGATCTCGGGGCGTTCACGGCGTTTCTCTACGGGTTCAACGAGCGCGAAGTCATCTACGACATTGTTGAGTTCATGTCCGGCCAGCGGTTTCACACCTCGTGGTGCCGCGTCGGCGGGTTGAATATGGATCTGCCGGACGAAGCGATGTTCGTCCGCATGGTCAAGAAGTTCGTCAACGAGCAGATGCCGCGAGCGCAGGAGGACGTGGAAAAACTCCTGAACAAGAACCGCATCTTCATCGACCGCACGCGCGGCGTCGGGGTGATGACGAAGGAAGAAGCGATCGCCTGGAGCCTGAGCGGCCCGCTCGCCCGCGCGTCCGGCGTGAAGCGCGACATCCGCAAAGACGACCCGTACCTCTGCTTCGAAGACAACTGGGACGGCCAAGGCGCCAAGCCGGTCGACTTCAAAGTCCCGATCATGACGACCGGCGACGTCTACGCGCGCTATCTCGTGCGCCTGGAAGAGTGCAGGCAATCGCTGCACATCATCCGCCAACTGATCGACAACATCCCGAGCGGCCCCGTGAACGTCAGCCCGGAAGGCAAGGAAGTCCTGCCGCCGAAGGAGCAGGTCTACAGCAGCATCGAGGGGCTAATCCAGCACTTCGAGCTGATCATGACCAACCGCGGCTTCGAAGCGCCGAAGGGCGAAGTCTACGGCTCCATCGAATCGGCGAACGGCGAGCTGGGTTATTACATCGTCAGCGCGGGCGAAAACGTCCCCTGGCGCGCCCGGACCCGGCCGTGCAGCTACATCAACTACCAGTCCTTCGCGAAGATGCTCGAGGGGCACATGGTGAGCGATGTGGTGGCGGTGCTGGGATCAATCAATGTCATCGCAGCGGAGTTGGACAGATAAGAGAAGAGGGTTCACCACGAAGTCACGAAGAACACGAAGCGCGAAACGTAGTGGAACGCAGTTATCGAGGTGGCGCGGTGGGATTTGGTGAGACAACTTCGCCGGAAATCGAGCGCGTGGCCCATGAGATCGTAGACGCGGCATTCAAGATCAGCGCGAAGCTTGGGCCGGGGTTGTTGGAGTCGACCTATCGCGTGGTGATGATCTACGAGTTGCGAAAGCGCGGATTCGATGTGAAGAGCGAAGTGCCGGTGCCTGTCGTGTACGAAGAGGTGCGGCTGGATGCGGGTTATCGGCTCGACCTGGTGGTGAACGATTGTGTCGTGATCGAGTTGAAGTCTGTCGAAAAGCTGATCCCGCTTCACGAAGCTCAACTCCTGACTTACTTGAAGTTGACCGGTTATCGTCTCGGCATTCTGATCAACTTCAACACCAAAATGATCAAAGACGGTATTAAGAGAATTGTGCACTAAGACACCGAGCACCGCTTCGTGCTCTTCGTGGCTTCGTGGTTAACTAATCTGGATTTCTCATGGCCTGGATCGCAGAAGATCGTCGGAAGTCGGTTGTCGAGGAGGGGAAGCGGTACCTCACTGATGACATGAAGATCGACATCGCCAAAAAGTACTTCCCGCGCTATCCGACCAAGCGCGCCTGCCTGCTCCCGACGCTGCACATGATCCAGCATGCGTACAACTGGATCCCCGCGCAGGCGATGGTCGAGATTGCCGAGTTTCTCGAGGTCGCGCCGGCCGAGGTGATGGATACGGCGACGTTTTATGAAGAGTACTGGCTGCGGCCGAAAGGAAAATATCTGGTGCAGGTGTGCCGCTCGCTCTCGTGCGAGATTTGCCAGAGCAAGCAGCTCACGCAGCACGTGCAGAAGAAGCTGGACCTGGAGATCGGCGAGACGACGCCGGACGGGCGGTTTACGCTGGTCGAGCTCGAATGTCTCGGCTCGTGCGGAACGGCGCCGGTCGCGCTGGTGAACGAAGTGTTGCACGAAAATCTGACGCCGGAGCAGCTCGATCGGGTGCTGAACCAGCTTCCCGACGACCCGGCGGATTACCGCGACCCGACCGTTACGTGGGACGATCATCATTAATCGCGCTCGACCGTTTTGAGCACATCCCGCATGCTGCGAATCGCTGGCAATATCGCTTCCGACTTCTTCGGATTGATCCGCGTTTGCGGCTTCCGGGTTGCGCTGCGCTGGCTGGCAATGATCGTGCTGCATTTCCCGCAGTGTGTTCGAGAAGGGAACTTGCAGGCCGCCGATCGTGCGATGGGCAGCGGGCCGTTCTATCCGCGGCTGCGCGGCGCGCGGGCGATCTTGAATGACCCGTACGTCATCTCCTCGATCCGCGAAATCTGGGTCCGCGACGTCTACCTCAACGGCGGCTATCTCACGATTCCACCCGGCGCGACGGTGCTGGACCTGGGCGCGAATCGCGGGTTGTTCACCGCGCTGGCGCTGGGCTCGCATCCGGACGTGCGCTGCGTCTGCGTCGAGCCGCGCCTGAGCGACTGCGACATCATCCGCCACATGCTCAAGATCAACGGGTGGGAATCGCGCGCGGAAATTTGCAGCGCGTTCCTCGGCGGCGAGACGCAGATCCAGCGCGACATGGTCGCCACCGAGCAGCAGGGGATCCAGCAGGAATACCTCTCGGAGGAAGAGTTCGTCCGCCGCTATGCGCTGACGAAGGTCGACCTCATCAAGTGTGACATCGAAGGCAGCGAGTTCGAGCTGCTCCGCCCGGGCAGCAAGCTGCTGGCGATGGCGGATCAGTTGGCGATCGAGGTACACGGCGGCACCGACGATCCGAAGCGGCGGCAGTTTGTCGAGATGATTCGCGATCAGGGATTCGACGTGATCGTGCGCGCCGAGAGCGCGCTGGATTGCATCATCAACGGGAAGCGAAGGCGTCCCGCGAATTCCGGGGCGGGCGCGAGCGCCGGCGCGGCGACATCGACGTCGAATTCATCGGCCGCCGCAGCAGCGGTCGCGCGGACATGATCATGGCGAAAACGCCGAACAGCTTCATGAATTGGCTCGGGCGGCAGGTCGGGCACGTGAAGGGCGCCATCCGCAAGGACGTCCCGCGCCCGCCGAAAATCTTGTATCGTAACACGACGGTGCAGGAAGCGGCGTTGCCGGACCGTCCGCAGGAAATTCTGCGGCGAACGACGATCGATGAGGTCGTCATCCCGCCGAAGCCGCAGCAGCATCGCGCAGAAAACGAGAAGTAAATTATGGCGTTCAACGAACCCGTCCTGACCAAACGAATTCCCCTCGATCCCGAGAAGCGCAAGCTCATCCTGTACGACGACTACATCGCGACCGGCGGCTATGTCGCGCTGCGCAGGGCGCTGGAGATGAAGCCGGACGAAATCATCAAGACCGTCACCGACTCCGGCCTGCGCGGCCGCGGTGGCGCAGGCTTTTCCGCCGGTCAAAAATGGTCGTTCGTCCCGAAGGAAAAGAAGGGGCCGCACTATCTCGCGGTCAATGCGGATGAGTCGGAGCCAGGGACGTTCAAGGATCGCTATCTGATCGACTATGACCCGCACCTGATGCTCGAAGGCATCGCGATCGCGTCAATCGCAACGCAGTGCGACGTCGCCTACATTTTTATTCGCGGCGAATATCACCGCCAGGCGAAGGTGCTCGAAGCGGCGGTGAAGGAAGCCTACGAGCACGGCATCTTCGGCCAGAACGGAATTCTCGGCAGCAAGTACAAGCTCGACTGCTACGTCCACCGCGGCGCAGGCGCGTACATCTGCGGCGAAGAAACCGGGCTGCTCGAAGCGCTCGAAGGGAAGCGCGGCTGGCCGCGGAACAAGCCGCCGTTTCCCGCCATCGCCGGCGCGTTCGCGCGGCCGACGGTCATCAACAACGTCGAGACGCTCGCGCTCGTTCCCCCGATCATCGAGAAGGGGCCGCAGTGGTTTAAGTCGATGGGCACACCCTCGTCGCCGGGGCCGAAGCTGTTCGGCATGTCCGGCCACGTGAACAAGCCGGGCGTGTACGAAGACGAACTCGGCATCACGCTCGACTACGCGATCAACAAACTCGCCGGCGGCATGAAGGGCGGCAAGTACAAAGGCGCGATCTGCGGCGGGATCTCGATGGGCGTGCTCGGGGCGAACCAGCTCGACATCAAGCTCGATTTCGACGACGTGAGATTCCGCGGCGGCTGCCTCGGGCTCGGCACCGCCGGCATGATCGTCATGAACGAGCACACCGATATGGTCGCCGCCCTGCGCAACTGCGTTCGCTTTTACAGCCACGAAAGCTGCGGCCAATGCACGCCGTGCCGCGAAGGCAGCGCGTGGATGAAGAAGATCCTCGATCGCATCATGGACGGCTACGGCAAAGCGAGCGATCTCGACATGCTGCTCGAATTGGAAAAGACGATGGGCATCATGCCCGGCACCACGATCTGCGGCCTCGCCGACGGCACCGCGTGGGCGACGCGCACGTTCATCAACAAGTACTACGACGAATTCGCGGCGCGCTGCCCGGAAACGCCGCTCAAGCAGGAGCCGGTGATCAAGCGCGGCAGCCTGAAGGTGCTGACGCCAATGGGCTCCAACACGCGGTAACGGGGCTTACGGTTTCAAATCGCGTGAAAGCGTGAAACCGCTCGTCGTGCGGCGAGTAGACCCGTAGACTTTCCACGGCAAATGAGCGGTCTTTCTTTCAACATCGATGATGTCATCGCGGGCAGCGCGCGTCTCACCGACGCGCAGGCGCTGGAGCTGTATCAGAACGCCTCGCTGCACGACCTCGGCCAATGGGCATCCGCGACGGCCCAGCGGATGCATCCGCAGGATTACCGCACTTACGTCATCGACCGGAACATCAACTACACGAACGTCTGCACCGCGAAGTGCACGTTCTGTGCTTTTCGGCGCGACCACGAGGACGAGGACGCGTACACGCTCTCGTTCGACACGATCGGCGAGAAGATTCGCGAGCTCGTCAGCATCGGCGGGACGCAGATCCTCATGCAGGGCGGGATGAACGACCGGCTGCCGATCGAGTGGTATGAGGATTTGCTGCGGTACATCCGCTCGAATTTTCCGACGGTTCACATCCACGCGTTTTCGCCGCCGGAGTTCATTGAGTTCGAGCGCTTCTTCAACATGGACGTCCGCGACGTCATCCGACGCCTGAAGGCGGCCGGCTTAGCCACGATTCCCGGGGGTGGGGGGGAGATCTTTGCGCCGCGCGTGCGGAGGCGCATCGGGATTGGGAAATGCACGGGGGATGATTGGCTTCGCGTGATGCGCGTGGCGCATGAGGAGGGAATGAACACGTCGTGCACGATGCTGATCGGGCACATCGAGTTCGTCCGCGAACGCATCGAGCACATGGCGGCGCTGCGCGACATGCAAGACTATGCGCTGGCGCTGGGGAAGCATGAAGGCGGAAGGATGAAGGATGACGTCAGCCGGAAATGGCCCGGTGTCTTCGCAAAGTCTTCCGTTCATTCTTCATCCCTCATCCCTCATCCTTATTTCGGCTCCTACACCGCCTTTATCCATTGGCCCTTCCAGCGCGAAAACACGCCGCTCGGCCGGGCGCAGGAATGGGATCCGGCCATCCACGGCCCCTTCGACGACAGCACGAACGACGACATCGTCCGCGGCCGGGTCGTTCGCATGGCAGGGGCGGACGAATATCTTCGCATGCTCGCGATTGCGCGGCTCTACTTCGACAACATCCCTTCGCTGCAATCTTCGTGGGTGACGATGGGCCCGAAGGTTGGGCAGCTCGCGATGTTCTTCGGCGCGAACGACATGGGCAGCGTCATGATGGAAGAAAACGTCGTGAGCGCGGCCGGCACGACCTACAAGCTGAGCGAACGCGAGATCTGCCGCTTGATCCGCGATGCGGGTTACGTTCCCGCGCAGCGCGATCAGTATTACAACGTCCTCAAGCTGCACGACGGCCCGGCCGCGCCGGATCTCGTTCCGGTCGCCGATCCGCCGGTGCGGAAGGTGAAGCAGCTCGACAAGCAATTCATCGGTGCTGCCCCGGGCCTCGACGACGGCGCCGACAGCAGCGTGAAAGTGCAGCTCCCCATCCTCGGTGATGCGCGGTGAGCAAGTCGCGTCTGCCGCCGCCGCGGCCCGCGCCCGCGCAAACGCCGCCAACGCTCGATTATCGTCAACCGGTTCCCACGCCCGCGTCATCCGTCCGCTTCGGGCGCAAGATGACGCTGCTGCTCACGGCCAACACGCTGCTCGGCGGCGCGATGGTCTTGTCGATCGTTTACGCCGACCGCCTCGGGCATGCAACGTGGCTCATGATCGCGGCGGGGGCGCTGATGATCTACACGACGATGGGTTGCCTGACGCGCGACGTGCCGCGCTTTCAGCTTGCGCTGGCGCTGGCGACCGTGACGCTCGTGTTGGCCGCGGTCACGACGGTCATGAACTACACCGCGGCCGCGCAGCTCGAGGCGCTGATCCTCAGCCGATTCACTACGCCCGGCAGCGTGGTGCGGCTGCGCCTCGACAGCGGTCGCGGCGGCGATCTGGCGACGCTGTGGCTGGCGTGGAAAGTCTGCGCCGTCGCCGCGCTGATGAACCTCGCGCTGGTCGCCTACCTCGCCGTGCGCCTCGGCGTCGCCACCCAGGCGCGACAACGCAACGCGTAACACTCCGTCAATCCACGACATGCAGCGACAGGCACGTTCAGGCCAATGGCGGGTCGGACGAACATCACGCATACTTCCGTTCGTTGTAACGTTGTGAGTTGATCATTCGAAACACGTGCCCGTAAACGCCGTCGTGGGTGGGTGCGGAACGGGAATTTCGGAGGGTTTGGGGCCGACCGCTGAAAAGCGGAGGCCCCTTTTTTTGCGCTTCAGGTGGCGTCGGGAAGGTGGGGGACGCCGGCGCTTCGGCCGCGACTGCTGCGGACGGTGATCGTCAGCTTGGGCATGAAATCCGCGCGGTCTTCGGTCGCCCGGGCGATCAGCTCGGCGCGGCTGGAGACGGCGAAGCGCGTGTGCAGGGCGCGGATGTAATTGTGGACGGTGTGCTGGCTTAGGCCGAGCGCGAAGGCGATTTGTTTTTCACTGTCGCCGCGCAGGACGCCGTCGAGCGTCTGCACGAGTCGCGGCGGCAGCTCGGCGGCGGGATCGGCGGCGCACTTCAGCGCATCGTCCTTCCACAGGCGTCCCAGCTCAACATGAAACAACCGCACCAGCTTCGCCTGTCCGGGCGTGAACGGTTGGTTGAGGTCGTAGCGATGCAGGCCAAGCTGATCGACCGCGCCGATGTGCGGCAGGGCGTACTGCGAGAGGATGAATCCGCGGCCGTCGCGGAGTTTTTTCGCGGGCGTGATGGAAACGATGTCGCCGTCCGCGCTCGACGACGATTTGCCGACGACGACCTGGTAGCTGCTCGGATCTTCTTCGCGCTCGCTGTGGATTCGCCACGGCTCGCCGCCGCGCTCGAGGCCCCAGCCGATGTCGGTTACCGTCAGGGCATCGGATTTCGAGTTCGTGCGGAAGTGAACTTCAGAGCTGATGACCAGGTCCGCCTCGAGCAGCTCGAGCAGCCCGCGCAACAAGTGCGGACGCCACTGCTGCGGATCGGCGCCATGCTGGCGGATTTCGCCAATCAATCGAAACGCGCGGCGGACGGTGGAAAGCTTCAGATTCCCTGATTCGTTTGGCACGCGCAAGATTGTAACGTCTTGTGCCGAAACGGTTCGTTGGATAAACGCGGGATGCGGCGTCCGATCGATCGGGATTTCCCGATTTGCCGTTAATCCATTGGCAAACAGCACTTATTAGTATCCGCCTGCGCCCACGCGGGGGCGGGATGTGGTGTAATAGGGCTTGAATCCGCCCGCGCGGGCGCTGACTTTTTCAAAAGCGTGTGTGAAACACGCGCCGACACAGTGTCGTCTCTGCAACCGAGGGTCGAACTTGGGGAACAGACAGCTCTTCCCAGCGAAGAGCCCAAAAGAGCTGCTGGCCGATTTCAAAGAAACCGGTGCGAACGCACCGTTCGAAGAGATCGTGCGCCGCTATGCGGCCATGGTCTATGGCGTCTGTCTGCGCGTCACCGACGACAAGCACGACGCGGAGGACGCAACGCAGGCGGTTTTTCTCTCGCTGGCGCTTCAGGCGAAGACGTCGCGCGAGATCAAGTACATCGGGCCGTGGCTGCAAAAGGTGGCGCATCGGTTGGCACTCGACGTGAAGAAATCCAAGACCCGCCGAAAGAAGCGGGAAGAAAAGCTCGCCGACGAAACCCGCCATGCCGGCGCCAACGGCAATGGACACAACGGTCATCATCCCGCCTTCACCGGGGGCAACGGGCACGGCATCAATCCGGCCGATTCGCCCGGCAACGAAGAACTCAAGACCATCATGATGGAGGAGCTCAATCAGCTCCCTCCGAAGTACCGCATGCCGCTGGTCATGCACTACTTCGGCGGCCTCTCGCGCGATGAGATGGCCGACCAGCTCGGATGCAACCCGTCGACGCTCGGCGTGCGCGTCCATCGCGGCAAGGCGATGCTCGGCACGCGGCTGGCGAAGCGCGGCGTCGCCATCAGCGCGATCGCGCTGGCGGTGCTCCTGGAACATGCCGTGAAAAGCGCGGCGATTCAGCCGCTGGTCGCCAGCGGATCCGCCGTCGCCGGCGGCGGGGCGATGATCTACGCGGGCGGCGGCAGCGGCGCCATGTCGTCGGCGGCGCGCGTGATCGCGCTGATCCGCACCGCTGCACGGGCCGTGGCGTTCGCCAAGCTCAAGACCGCGGTCGCCATCGTTCTCGTCGTGATCTCGTTCACGTTCAGCGCGCAGGCGTCAGTTCGCAAGTACATCCAGGAGAACCTGCGGCTGCCGATGCCGTCGTTCGACGTCGCCCGCTGGATTCGCCCGCTGCTTCAGAATTTCTTGCCGGACCTTCGCGCCGAAGCGACGGAGAAGAAGCCGCTCAACGTAGGGCTTGATGAAGTGCCGGCCGTCGTCGCGAATACGCCGCCGCTGCCGATCGAGCCGGATTCGATTTTCGGCGTCCGGCCGATTCCACCGCTCGACCTCGCCAGCGCGCAACCGCCCGTGCGGACCGTTGCGCCGACACCGGCGCGCGATGTGGAACTCATGCATCCGCCGCAGCCGCAATACAGCGCGTTCGCCCAGTTGATCCTCGACCCGCCGGCATTGCGTCAGACGCCGTCCGCGTTCACCTTGTCGGCCGTCACCGCCCCCGCGATCGGCGGCGATGACGCATCGCTCGCATCCGGTGACGGCCTCAAGCCACCCGATCAACCGATCGCGGCCAGCGCAAGCGACATGCTCGTCGGCGCGGGCGGCGGCGGGGGCGGCGGAAAGCCGGAACTGTACGTCCTGCCGGCGAACACCACGCTGCGCTCCGGCAACGTCGTCGTCGGCGACGACAACGGCGGCGCCGGACTGTTCCGAAATCTCGGCGGCACGCACTTCATCGCGGGCGATCTCACCCTCGGACGAAAGAAGGGATCGAGCGGCCAGTACGAAAACAGCGGCACCGTCGTCGCGCAGCGCGAGATCATCGGCGACGGCGGCGACGGCTCGTTCATTCAGACGCGCGGCGTCAACATTGCCGAGCAAAGCATCATCGTCGGGCAGAACGGCGCGGGCCGATATCGTCAAACCGGCGGTGAGACGATCGTCATGAACTCGTACGTTCCGACCGCGACCACAACCGCCGGCGGCGGCACATTCACCGACGCCGACGCCGTCGCGATCGCCGACACGCCGAACGGCCTGCACCTCGGCCAGAATCCCGGCTCGTCCGGCAGCTACACGCTCGCCGACGGCTCGCTGACTGCGACGCCGCAGATCATCGGCAACAGCGGCACCGGCACGTTCTTTCAGAGCGGTGGCGTGAACTCCAGCGGCTTGGTGGTCCTCGGCGCCAGCACGGGCGGCGTCGGCGAATACAAACTGATCGGCGGGAAGCTGATCCTCATCTCGACGACGGGGAACATCAGCGCGTTCGCCACCGCGTCCGGCACGACCACGAGCAGCGCCGGCGCCACCACCGGCGGAACCATCCGCATCGGCGACAACGGACACGGCACCTTCTCCTTCGGCAACAGCGGCGGCACCGGCGCTGTCTACTCGGTCGGCGATGCCAGCAGCGTCGTCGTTCGCGGCAAGCCGACCGGGGACGGCGTCATCGTCGGGCACGGGAGATTCGACCTGCACGGAATGCTGGTCAACAATTCGCAGATCATCGCCGACGGTTATCGCAAAGAGCGCTCGCTCGACCTGTCGAGCTTCACGAAGGTGACGAGCAACATCGAGAACCCGCCGTGGGGCGGCGAGGCCGGCTGGTTCGCGCGGCGCAAGGGCATGCTGATGCTGCCGCCGATCGCGGCGAAGCACGGCACCGGCCAGTACACCTGGGGCGAAGACGCCGCGGATCCGCTGATCGATCTCGTCAATTCCGTCCGCTTCAAAATCCACGGCGCGCACGATGACGGCGACGTCGCGATCGCTCTGCTCTCGCCGCTGCGCGCGGATGTGCCGACGCTGCCGGACGGGCACAAATTCATCGGCCTGTGGTCGTTCGACGGCTCCGATCTCGGCGGCTTCGACGCGATCGACATCCAGGTCCGCTACGACGACGCCATGGCCGAAACGCTCGGCCTGCCGGAGCACATCCTCAAGCTGTGGGAATACAACAGCGCGACGGCGACGTGGAATCGTCTCGATGGCGATCCACTCTTCGCCCGCGATGGGTTCAACCATCTCCTGAGCGCCCGCTTCAGCTCCGACATGACCTACTTCGCCGCGTCGGCGCCCGAGCCGTCCGGCGCAGTGATCGTCATCATCGCGGGCGCGACGCTGCTGTGTCGCAGGCGACACAATTGAAAATTGGCATTTGACAATTGCCGATTTGCAATCGAATGATCCCACCTGGTGAACCGCGTCGCTCTCGCGATCCTTACGCTTTTGTCTGCTGTCGCGGTCGCGTCGGCCGCTGATGAGCCGTTGATGAAGCTCGTCCAGACGATTCCGCTCGACGGGGTCGAAGGACGGTTCGATCACTTCGGCGTCGATGCAGCGGGGAAGCGGCTCTACGTCGCGGCACTCGGGAACAACACCATCGAAGTGATCGATCTCGCGACCAACACGCGAGCCGACAGCGTCAAAGGTCTGAAGAAGCCGACGGGCGTGCGCGTCATTCCCGGTTCAGGCAAAGTGGTTGCTGCAAGCGGCGATGACGGGAAGGTCCGCGTCTTCGACGGGAAGTTGAAGCTGCTCGGAGCCGTCGAAGGGCTTGATGACGCCGACAATGTGCGCATCGACGTGCCGGGAAAACTCGCCTACGTCGGTTATGGCGACGGCGCGATCGCGATCATCGATCCGGAGCGCGTCACGAAGATCGGCGAGGTGAAGCTGGACGGCCATCCCGAGGCGTTTCAGCTCGAGACGCAGGGTAATCGCATCTTCGTCAACGTGCCGAGCGCGAAGCATGTCGCAGTAATCGACCGCGAGAAGCGAGCCGTCATCACGAAATGGCCGATTCGCGACGCCGCGGAAAATTTTCCGATGGCGCTCGACGAATCGCGTCACCGCCTTTTCATCGGCTGCCGCAAACCGGCGAAGGTCCTCGTGCTCGACAGCGAAACGGGACGGACCGTGGCTTCGGTCGACTGTTGCGGCGACACGGATGATCTCTTCTACGACGCGGCAGCGCGCCGCATCTACGTGAGCGGCGGCGAAGGATGCATCAGCGTCATCGCGCAGGACGATGCCGATCATTATCGCCAACTCGGCAACGTCGCGACCGCGCCCGGCGCGCGCACGTCACTCTACGTCCGGGAGCTCGGCCAGCTGTACCTCGCCGTGCCGCACCGGGGCGCGCCGCAGCGCGCGGAAGTGCGCGTCTTCCAACCTGCGAAATGAATCGAACGAAAACAAAGGAGCATTTCATGTCGGGCCAACGTTGGGTTCCCGCGACCGCCGTCCTTTTGATCGGCTTCACCGCCGGCGCCATCGCCATCCGCGGCGTCGGCAACGCTGCGCACGCGGCCGAAACTTTGCGACCGGCGAGTCCGGATGATGTGAGCGCGCTTAAGGCGGAAGTCGCGAGGCTCAAGGAGACGGCGACCGATCAATCGCACGTGATGTCCGATGTCGGCTACCATTACAGCAACCTGTGGTTCGCCGGACAGAATGCGAATTGGCCGCTCGCGCAGTTCTATTTCGATGAAACGCATTCGCACCTTCGCTGGGCGGTGCGCGTGATTCCGGTCCGAAAGGACAATGCGGGACGCGAGGTCGATCTGCGCGCCATCCTGCAGGCGCTGGAGCAGACGTCGCTGAAGGACGTAGACGACGCGATCAAGTCAAAGGACAAGACAAAGTTCACGCAGACGTACAAAGTGCAGTTGGAGAATTGCATGGCCTGTCATCGCGCCGCGAGCAAAGAGTACATCCGCCTGCACGTTCCAGAGCGGCCGGACGCGAACATCATCGACTTCGCGGCGCAGGACGCGGCGAAGTGAGCGTCAATACTCAAACGATTCCCGCGCGATCACGTACGGGCGGTTCTGGCCGATGTTGAGCAGCAGGCCGGCGGCCATGAAGCTGGCCAGCAGGCTGCTGCCGCCGTAGCTGACGAAGGGGAGCGTCACGCCGGTCACCGGCATTAGCTTGAGCGCGACCATCAGGTTCAAAAACGTCTGCCCGGCGAGGATCGAGACGACGCCGATCGCAACGAGCCGGCCGAACGGCTCTTTCGTGTTGCCGGCGATCTCGGTGCCGGCGGCGAAGAGGCCGGCGTACGAAATCAGCACGGCGAGCGATCCGATCAATCCGAATTGCTCGCCGATGAGCGCGAAGATCATGTCGTTGTGCGCTTCGGGGACCAATCGCCCGACCGGGATGTCGCCCGCGCCTTTGCCGGTGACGCCGCCGGAGCCGAACGCGATCAGCGCGTGCCGCTGTTGATACCCCTTCTCGCGCTGCGTCTTGGGATCGTTGTGGAACATCGACTTGACGCGATCGCGCTGATACGGCTTGACCAGCGCGGGCAGGTATTTCAGCACGGGCAGGCCCGGCCCTTCCGGCGCCGGACCGGCGAGCCACATCACCGGCGCCGCCGCGATAGCCATCCCGAGCACCGCCAGCAGATGCCAGCGTTTCGCCCCGGCGACAAACAACATCGCGAAGAGCGCGGGGATGAACGTGAGCGCAGTGCCGAGGTCCGGCTGCTTCATGATCAGCGCCACCGGAAACAGCGCCAGCGCGAACGGAGCGAGCAGACCCTTGAGCGTGCGGTAGTTGCTGCGGAACCGCAGGAAGCGCGCCAGCACCATCACGAACGCGATCTTCATCAACTCCGACGGCTGAAGGCTGAACGGGCCGAACTTGATCCATGGATGCGCGCCGTTGATCACCGGCACGCTGCCGAACCCGCTGCGCGGCACGCCCGGCATCGCCGTGTAGAGCAGCAGCAGCATCGACACGATGTAGAACGGCCAGGACCACTGCCCGATCTTCTGGTAATTGACCGCCTGGAAAAGAAACATGCAGACGGTGCCGACGCCGATGAAGAAGAGCTGTTTTTTCCCGTCGGTTGGCTCGTCCGCCCAGATGCTGCATACGCCGAGGGTGCAGAGGACCACGACTGCGACGAGGACGGGGAAGTTGGTTGCGATCGCGAGTTGCTGCCAGGTGCGCGCGAAGGTGCCGCGCGAGCGGGCGCCGCGGTCGAAACCGAAGATTTGGTCGGTGAGGGACACGTGCGTGCGTCTCGTGAGAACGCGCGTCGCAAGCGACGCGGCTAAATGAGCAACATGACTCCGTTACAACGGGGTGTTTTGGTGCGTCACGGTTTCACGCGGATATACCCGTGTTCGATGCACTTCTCCACGAGTTTGGGTGCGTGTTTCGCAGCAAAATTTCCGCTGCCTCCGTATTCGATCATGATTGCGAACGCGACTTGCGGGTCGTTTGCGGGAGCGAAGCCGACGAACCAGCCGTGGTTGAGCTCCGTGCCGTTCTCGCCCGCGCCGCGGTACCACGGACGCTTTGTGCGATTCGTTCCGACGGCGCGCTCCCACGGCACCTTGTAACCGTCCTTGTCGAGGATCGGCTTGCCGTCGACGTCGGTCTCGAAGCGTTCCTTCGCCTCGGCGGTGCCGGTCTTGCCGGCGATGAGGATGCCGTTCATCAGCGCGTTTCGGCCGGTGCCGTCCTCGGAATTCACGACGCGGATCATTCCTTCACGGCAGGCGGCGAGCGCTTCCGGGTCGAGGTTGAGGTTCACCTGGTCGGGAATCGCATTGCCGAAGCGGTCGCGCGGCGGCGGGAGATTGAGGTCGGCGTTTTCGATCAGGCGCGGGCGCATCCAGACGCCGTTGCGCGCGATCGTCGCGGCGACGTTGGCCATCTGGATCGGCGTGGTCAGGACGCCGGTCTGCCCGATGCCGCTGAACCACGCGATCGACGGGAGCGGAGAACTGATCCGGTTCGGGAGATACCCGCGCGCCTCGGCGATGCCCAGGCCGGTCTCGCGTCCGAGGCCGAAGCGGTCGAACCATTTCGAGAGCCCGACCACGCCGAGCGAATCCGCCACCGTCTCGAAGTAGACGTTACAGCTTCGTTCCAGCGCGTCGGCGAAGATGAGCGAGCCGTCTGGGTTACCGAAGCTGCCGACATGCTTGTGCGGGAACGGGTGATGCGTGACGCCGGCGTCGCCGAGCGTTTTGGCGAACTTCGTCGCGGTCCAGCAGCGCCCATTCTGGTGCTTTCGACCGTTGACCATGAGATAGCCGGTGCATTCGATGCCGGAGCGCGCCGTCATGACGCCGACCGACGGGACGTTGAGGTGTTCCGTGATCGCGGACAAGCCGACGACCGGCTTGATGGTCGATCCCGGCTCGAGCTGCGCCTGCGTCGCGCGGTTCATCAGCGGCGCTTCCTCGGCGCGGGCCGCGATGATTTCGAAATTGCGCTGAAGGTCGTTGAGATCGTAGTCCGGATAACTCGCCAGCGCGCGGACATTGCCCGTCTTGATGTCGATCACCACCGCCGCCCCGTGCATCGACACCTCGGTCGTCGGCGATTTTTCGCCGGTGCCGATCGGCATCTGCATCTTCTCGAACATCCGTTGCAACTGGCTTTGCAGGCCGATGTCGATCGTGCAGGTGACGTCGCGCCCAGCGATCGGGCTGCTGATCACTTCGTCCGGCAGCCCGACCTGCCGCAGCAGCTTGCCGCGCGTGCCGCGCAGCGCGGTTTCGCACATTCCTTCCAGGCCGCCACGGCCGATCATGTCGGTCACTTCGTACTTGCGCAGCTCGTCCTCGAGGTTGGCGGTCTCGAGGTCCTTCCTCGTCACCGGCGTGAGCAACCCGAGCACGTGCGCGCCGTCCTTGCCGTAGTGGTAGCGGCGGATGGTGCCGGCGCGGAGCACCAGCCCGGGCGCGCGCGACGTTTCGCGCGAGAGGCGAAGGTAGACTTCGTTCGTGATGTTCTTGACGATCGCGTGAACGTCGAACTCTTCGCCGGAGTCCTGCTCGAAGTCGTCTACGTTCGGGCCGCCGTCGCCACCCTCGATGAGCCAGCGGCGATACCACGGCGGCGGTCCGGCCTCGTCGTGCTTCACGTCCGCGATGCGGTAACGCCGGTACTGCATGTAGCGCGTGCGCATCGCGACCTTGAGGTTGATCGTGCTGCAAAGCTCTTCGATGTCGGCGACGGTCTTGCCGTCGACCTCGGCGAGCATCGCCCACATGCGGTCGATGTCGTCGTTCACGGTGACCGCTTCCTCGGCGACCATCTCAATGCGATTCGCCTTGGGGGCGCTGCTGTACTGCTTTCCGAGCCGCTCGAGCAGCCGCTCGGCAGCGACCTGGTTGATCCATTTTTTGTTGCGGCTGATGGCGCGGTAGTCGACGCAGGCGTCCATGCAGCCCAGGTCGACGGCCAGTTCGGTCCCGTTGTGGTCGAGGATGCGCCCGCGCGTGGTTTCGGTGTAGACCGCGCGCTTGTTGAAGTCCGCCGCCTCGCGCTGCCACTGCGACTTCGTGATCACCTGCAAGTGAAACGCGCGCAGCGCCAGCACCGACATGACCCCGAGCAGAATGGCGAGAAACAGCCTGAGCCTGTGCTCGAACATGGTCGACCTCCGTGTCGCGAATCAACCGACGCGAACCGCTAATGCATCCTGGCCCGGCGGCGGAACGAGAAGGCGCCGCGCGCGAGGTTCAGCAACCCGAGCACGACCGGCGCCACCACCGCCGTGAACAACGCCGAGCCAAACATCTCCGCCAGCGACGCCGGCGGACCCTTGATCCATCCATGGATCAATACCACCGCGCCGGCCAGCAGACTTCCGGCAAAACCAAGCATGATGTGCGTCACCGGATGCGCGCGGTAGACGAGTTCCTGCGTGCTGACGGTGAAGAGCCCCACCAGCGAATACGCGATCGCATAGAGCCCGAGCGGGCTAAGCGTCGTCATGTCCTTGACCAGCCCAATCCCGAACGCGCCTAGCAACGCCGCATCGCGCGGCGCGTGGATGCCGATGAAGATGACCGCCAGCAGCACGAGATCCGGCCGAGCCCCTGATCCGCCCACGCGCGCAAAATCGCCCATGCCGATCTGAAGGCCGATCGCGAGGTAGACGAGGATGAAGTAGGCGGTCAGACGCATGGGAAATCAGTCAATTCGTTCCCGCACTTTTCTCACCCGCGGTCTGCGCTTCCGGCACATCCAGCTTGTTCATGACCATCACTTCGCGCAAGCGCTTGAGTTCGAGCAGCGGACGGACGCGGATCAGCGCGTGTTGCGGGGCGCCGCTCTGCTGCGTGATCGATTCCACGCGCCCGAGCAGCCGCCCGCTCACGTTCGGCGGCCAGAGGGGATCTTCCAGCTTGACGTAATCGCCGACGGCGACTTTTTCCTTGAGCGGATCGTCGGTCAGCGCGGTTTCCTTGAGCTGGATGTTGAGGATCTCGATCTGCCCCTTGCCGGCGCCGCGCACGAGCGGGATCGTGGTGGCCAGCGTTTGTTCGCGCGTCTCGGTCTTGTTGCTGTTGAAGCGGACGAACTGCCCGCTGACTTTGAAATCCTTGTCGGTGATGAGCCGCACCTGCGCCCCGGCCTGCCCCACGCGCTCGACGATGCCGACGAGTCCCTGCCCGCTAAGCACCGGCTGCGATTCCTTGACCTGATCGCGCGACGACGCCGCCAGCATGATCGAATCCCGCGTGCCCGGGTCGTCCCCGACCACCTTAAACCGCGTACAGAGCGGCCGAACGTCGCCAAGCCGATCGAAATCGTTCGCGACGCGCTTGAGCTCCTGGAGCTGGCCCGACAAACTCATCACGAGCACGCGAAGCTGCTCGTTCTCGTCTTTCACCTGATCCGCCTCGCGCGTATCGCGATGGTTGGCCGCGAATCGATCATGCAGCGATCCCGCAATCGCCCGCGTTGGCCGCGAGACTGGCGCGAATAGCGCTTGCAAGCCGCGCAGCGGGTTGGACAAGTCTGGAGGGAGGATAAACGCGCTCAGGAACGCGAGCGCGATGAGGCCGACGAATACTTGGTTGAACTTGAAATGGAACATCCGTGTTCCTGCGGATAAATCCGAAGGCACAAAGCACTACATGTCGTCGTGATCGGACTCCATCGTGTCTTTCCAGAGCTCGAGATTTTCCAGATACACGCTGGTTCCACGTGCGACGCAAGTAAGCGGATCTTCCGCCAGCCGCGTGTCAAGGCCGGTTGCATTGCTGATGACCGTCGTCAGCCCGCGCAGCAGCGATGAGCCGCCCGCCATGGTGATGCCGTTATCGACCAGGTCGGCGGCGAGTTCCGGCTCGGCCTGTTCGAGCGTCGTGGTGACGGCTTCGATGATGCTGTTGACCGGCTCCTGGAGGGCGTCGCGGATTTCTTCGGCGGTGACCTCGGTCTTGCGCGGCAGGCCGCTGATGAGATCGCGACCGCGAACTTCCATCGACGGCTCTTCGTCGCCCCACGGCGCGGCCGAACCGATCTCGAGCTTGATGCGTTCGGCCATCTGGTCGCCGATCGCCATGTTGTAGGTTTTCTTCATGTGCTCGACGATCGCCTGGTCGAAATCGTCGCCCGCGGTGCGGACGGAGTTCGACACCGACACGTCGGCCAGCGAGATGATCGCGACCTCCGTCGTTCCGCCGCCGATGTCGACGATCATGCTGGCGGTCGGTTCGGTGACCGGCAACCCCGCGCCGATCGCGGCGGCCATCGGTTCTTCCACGAGGAAGACGCGGCGTGCGCCGGCGCGTTCCGCCGAATCGAGCACCGCGCGTTTTTCCACCGCCGTGATGCCCGAAGGCACCGCGATGACCACGCGCGGATGAATGAAGTGCTTGCGCCCCTGCGCGCGGCGCATGAAGTACTTCAGCATCGCTTCGGTGACTTCAAAATCGCTGATCACGCCGTCTTTCAACGGGCGGATCGCGCTGATGCCGCCGGGCGTGCGCCCGATCATTTCCTTGGCGACCAGGCCGACCGCGTTGCCGTTTTGCAGCACGCGGTTCGTCCCCTTCTTGACCGCGACCACGGTCGGCTCGTTCAGCACGATGCCTTCGCCCTTGATGCACACGAGCGTATTACAGGTGCCCAGGTCGATGCCCATGTCGATGCTGAACATGCCCAGCAGCGCATCCAGGAACACCATGCGTCATCTCCTCGACGGGACTTTGCCCCGCGAAAACTTCATGTTCCGCGGCTCGCCTAGCCGATGAATCGACTACGCCGTCATCCGTAACATGCACCGCGACCCCGTGCGAAGAGCAAGGGACTTCGCGGACAACTCATCAACACAACGAACACGACCTGTGCGGACGCGAGGGAAACGGCGTGATGGGTAACGACCATCCCCGCCCGATGAGCTTCGCCTGTCCGGCCTGAGCGATGTGGGCTGCTCAGGGCCAAACAAACACGATCATCGTCCGCGGGCTCCGCCCGCTGCGACAGAGACGTCTCTTCACAGCTCCTGCCCGATCCTTCGAGCCACGGCCGGGTAGCTTCCTTGCCCCATTCTTCGCCACGCGTGACCTCGCCCGTCCCATGGGCGAGGTCGGTGCGCGCGATTCACGTGCCCGGCCGGCGGGTAAAATACAACGGCGCGCGCGCGCCTGCAATGAGCGCAGGCGATTCCGAAGGCAATTTATGCCGCGATTTGATACGGCTGCGCGACCCCCGTAGAACTCCTTTCATGAAGACGATCCGCGTGATCGCATGCGCCTGCGCTGTCGCCGCGAGCGTCATCACCGGATGCGCCGCCCGGCCCGACGCACAGCGCGGCGGGTTTTCTTCCGTTCGGCAGATCACGCACGATCGGACCGGCGGCGCGCGGATCGCCTGGCGGGCGGGCGGACCGGCGGATGCGCAAGTCACGCGCGAGGTCGATGCGATGCTCGCCCAGCCGCTCGGGCCGGACCAGGCGGTCCAAATCGCGCTGTTGGCTCACCCCAAGCTCCAGGCGGAATACGAACACCTCGGCGTCGCCCAGGCGGACCTCGTCGCCGCGGGATTGCTGCGGAATCCGGTCTTTTCCGCGATGGCGCGCTGGCCGAGCGGCGGCGGGGGGCCGAATGTCGAAATCGGGGTCGCGGCGGATTTTCTCGACGTCCTGTTCATCGGCGCCCGCAAGCGCATCGCGGCGGCGGAGTTCGAGCATGAGAAGCTGAATGTCGCCGACGCCGTCGTCGCGCACGCGGCCGAGGTGCGGGCGGCCTTTTATCAGGTTCAAGGCGCGCGGCAGATGCTGGAGCTGCGGCGGACGGTGCTGTCGGCCGAGGAAGCCGCCGCCGAGACGGCCCAGCGCATGCTCGCCGCCGGCAATATCAGCCAGCTCGACGCCGACCGCGAGCAGGCGATGCTCGAGCAGTCGCGCGTGGAATTATTCGACGCGGAGGCGGACGCGCGACAGAAACTCGAGCGCCTGGCGGCGGCGATGGGCATGCCGGGGCGGATTGAGCGGCTCCAGATCCCCGACCGGCTCCCCGCGCCGCCGGGCGGCGATGAGGCGCTCGATGATCTCGTCGATCGCGCGCTCGAGCAACGTCTCGACCTCGCCGCGGCGAAGCAGGAGACGGTGGCGCTGGAGCATTCGGTCGGGCTGACGCGCCGCACGGCGCTGGTCAACGAAGCGGAAGTCGGCGTCAGCACCGAGCGCGATCCCGAGGGCGGCAGCGGCCGGGTCACCGGGCCGAACATTTCCATACCGCTGCCGATCTTCGACTTCGGCCAGGCGCGCGTCGCCAGCGCGCGGCATCGTGTGGCGGAGTCGCGGCGTCTCGAGCAGGCGCTGGCGCAGCAGGCGCGATCCGACGTTCGCATCGCCTACGCCGACATGACCGCCGCCCGGCGGCGGTTCGAACATTTCCGCGATCACGTGCTGCCGCTGCGCCAGCGCATCGTGCAGCAGTCGCAGCTCCACTACAACGCGATGCTGCTCGGCGTGTTCGAGCTGCTCGAAGCGAAGCAAAACGAGATCGACGCGGGACGGGAATACGTCGCGGCGCTGACCGACTACTGGACGTCGCGCGCGGAACTCGAACGCGCCGTCGGCGGACGTGTCGCCGCTACGGCGCCGTCGACGCAGCCGACGACGATTCCCGCGGCATCGCAACCCGCGATGCCGGATAACATGCATCATCACCACTGAGGAAACCCATGATTTCCCGAAGAAATCTAATCATTTCCGGCGCGGCGACGATTGCGGCGGGAAGTCTCGTCCAGTCGCTCGCGCGCGGGCAAGCGACAACGAGCGCGACGCAGACGACGAGCTACATCCCCGTCGTCACCCCCAACGGCGCCACGCTCCCTTGGACAATGGAAGACGGTTTCAAAACCTTCCACCTCGCCGCCGAACCCGTGAAGCGCGAGTTCGCTCCCGGCATGGTCGTCAACTGCTGGGGCTACAACGGCCAGACACCCGGGCCGACGATCGAGGCCGTCGAGGGCGATCGCGTTCGCATCTACGTGCACAACAAGCTCCCGGAGCCGACCAGCATCCACTGGCACGGCATCATCCTCCCCAACGGCATGGACGGCGTCTCCGG
>JAXDMN010000396.1:0-10539 GCA_034666045.1 Phycisphaerales bacterium
TGACGCAGGCCGCTAGAAACCATCGCATTGTCATCCTGAGTTACTCCGAAGGATCCGGGTCGATCGACGCAGATGCTTCGGAGTACCTCAGCATGACAAATTCGCCTGAGCGCTCCCGGCGGGCCTACATGGGCTCTTCCTTCACTGTCTCGTCGTAAATCTGCAGCAGCTTCTCTTTGTCGAAAATCATTTCCTGCCGCGTCAGCCCGACGATGTCGTAGACGTGCGTCAGCTCGATCGCGTCGACCGGGCAGGCTTCTTCGCACATGCCGCAGTAGATGCAGCGCAGCTCGTCGATGTCGAACTTCGCCGGGTATTTTTCACGGTCGGCCCACGGCGCTTCTTCCGCCTCGATATGGATGCAGCGCGCCGGGCACGCCGTCGAGCACATGAAGCAGGCGACGCATTTCACGCGCCCCTCTTCGTCCTTGTTCAAGCGGTGCACGCCGCGATACGTGCGGAGCAGCATGCCGCCGGCTTCGACGTCCATGTCTTCGCGCCGTTCTTCGGGATATTGGATCACGCGATCGGTGCCGCCGAGCACGTGAAGCATGTGCTTCATGGTCGTGCCGAGGCCCTTGAGCACCTGCGGCAGGTAAAACTGATCGCCGAGCGAGAGCTTCGGCTCGTTGAGGACGATGACGTCTGAATCTTTCATGAGTGTTTCCGCGAGACAATCTATCCGAGGCCGCCATTGGCTCCAATCACTTCGCCCGTGATCCAACGCGCGTCTTCCGACGCCAAGAACGCGACGACGTCCGCGATATCCTTCGGCGTTCCGAGCCGGCCGAGCGGGGTTTGGGCCACCAGCGTCCGCTGCACCGACTCCGGCACGCTCTGCTGGAGCATGTCGGTTTCGGTCACGCCGGGGGCGACGCAGTTGACGGTGATGCCGCGCTGGCCGAGCTCGGCGGCGACGCAGCGCGTGAACGCTTCGACGGCCGCCTTCGAGCCCGCATACACGGCCGAGCTGGCGACGCGGGCGCGAACGATCCCCGAGCTGATGTTGATGATCCGCCCGCCGGATTTCAGGTGCCGCGCCGCCTCCTGCATCGTGAACAGCAGCCCGCGCACGTTGAGCTTGAAATGGTTCATGAAGTGCTCGAGATCGATCTGGTCGAGCATGCGCCGCTCGGAAAACGCCGCGTTGTTCACGAGGATGTCGAGCCGCCCGAACGTTTCGATCGACTTTGCGACCAGCGCCGGGATCTGCTCGAGATCGGACAGATCCGCCCGCACCGCGATCGCGTTGCCGCCGGTTTTGCGGATCGCGTTGACGACGTCGTTGGCCGATCGCTCGCTGCTGCTGTAGTTGACGACGACCTGCGCCCCGTCCGCGGCCAGCCGCTCGGCGATCGCCGCGCCGATCCCGCGCGACGCGCCGGTGACGAGGGCGACTTTGTCTTTCAGCTTGTTCATGCTGCACGAGCGAGCCTGGCTAGACCGCCACAGTGGCCGTCGCTGTCCCCGCCGGCAGCGCGGTTGTGTTGAAGCGGCTCCCCGGGATGCGCACCCGGCGATTTGTATCCGGCGCGGCCGGGATCAACTTGCTGCCGAGCATGATGACGATGAGCGTGACGACGTTCACGCCAAGCAGCCACGCCGCCATGGTTCCGTTCACGCGCATGTACGGTCGATCCTGCGGCCCCAGCGCCCACACCGTGACTGCCGTCGCGAGCACGAGGATCAGCGAGATCGGAATCAGCGCGCGCCACGCGAGGTTCATGATCTGATCGAACCGAAACCGCGGCAGGCTCCAGCGCACCCACATGAACACGCCGATGATGATCAGCGTCTTCGTGAAGAACACGATCGCGCGCACGATGCACAGCAGCAGGCTGTCGGTCACCGCCGGGCTCGCCGGATCGACATGCCCGCCCAAGCCCGGGAAATGCCAGCCGCCGAAGAAAAGCGCAACGCAAACCGCCGACGTCGTGATCATCCCCGCATATTCCGCGAGGAAGAAGAGCGCGAAACGCATCGAGCTGTACTCGGTGTGATACCCGCCGACCAGTTCCTGCTCCGCCTCAGCGGTGTCGAACGGCGCGCGGTTCGCCTCGGCGTGGATGCAGATGAGGAACATCAAGAACGCCAACGGGTGGATAAAAACGTTCCACGCCGGGATGAACCCGGCCCAGTAATGCGCCTGCTTGTCGACGATCTCGTTGAGGTTCAGCGTGCCGAACAGCAGCAATACCGCCAGCGCGCTGAGCCCGAGCGGGATCTCATAGCTGATCATATTGGCCGTCGCGCGCAGGCCGCCGAGAAATGAATACTTGTTGTTGCTCGCCCACCCGCCGATGACCACGCCGTACACCGCCAGCGACAGCACCGCGAGGATGAAGAGGATGCCGATGTCGAGGTCGGCGATCATGAACGGATAGCGGTAGGTGACGGTCGCCAGCGTGCGCCCGTCCGCCGACTGCTGAATCGCCGGCGGCGTAACGACGCTCGACTGAATCGGCAGCTTCTGCACCGCAGCGGCCACCGGATCGGCCGCGCCGGTGACGTCGAACGCCCGCGTCGTCTGCTTCACGCCGCCGAACGGCAGGACCGCGATCGACACGATGATCACCGCGATCATCAGCATCGGCGCGAGCGTGAAGAGGATCTTGTCGACGTTCTTCGCGTGATAGTCTTCCTTGAGAAGGAATTTCAGCCCATCTGCCAAAGGCTGCCCGAGGCCGAACATTTTCTTGTCCTTCAGCCACGGAATGATGCCGAACCCAAGCCCGACGCGATTCGGCCCGATGCGATCCTGCACCCACGACGCGATCTTGCGCTCCAGCAGAATCATGTACGCGACCGTGCCGAGGATTCCGAAATGCGCGACGAGCGCGATCCAGAGCCAGGGGTGCGTCACGGCGAATTCTGAAATTTGGTCAAGCATGAAAAAGACCTTTGGAACCACGGATGAACACGGATGAATACGGATCAGAAACTTCGATCAATCAGTGTTCATCCGTGTTCATCTGTGGTTTCTCTTAGAGCTCGACAAATTCGGGCGCCGGCGCCGCGGCGTGCGCTTCGGGAAGCTTGATCGTCGCGAACGGCTCGCCCATTTCCTGGCGAACATCTTCGGCCAAATAAAACCCGTCGCGACCGAGAAGCTTGTAGTAAACGTCCCCCTCACGCCGCGTCCCGTCTGGCGGCGGGACGGCGGCGACAAACGGCTGAATTTTCCCCGCGAAATTTTCCCAGCAGCCGTCCTTTTCCGCCCACGCCGCGGCAGGCAGGAGGATCTCTGCCTTGTCGGAGAGCGACGACGGAAGAATGTCCTGCACGACCTTGAAACCTTTGGGTAGTTTCAGCGCGTCCGTCACCCAATTGCTCAGGTAACCGCCGACGATCCAGCCCGCTTTCAGCTTCGCGTTCGCGGCGATCTCTTCCAGCTTCGCCGTCGGCCCGCCGAGCTGTTCGATGACGCGGCGCACGCCGGCAGCGTTCGGCACTTTTTCCGCCTGGATCGTGAACGTGACTTTGCCGTTCATCGAGTTCTTGAAGACTTCGTTCTGCCCGGACGTCGGCACCGGCCCGAGCACGAGCGTCGCCTGTGGGTCGATCGAGCGGATGTACGTCCCGAGGAGGAAAACTTCCTCGCACGCCATCATCGGCGACATCACCGCATACACGCTGCCGGGGCCGGATTCCTTGACCGTGCGCTTCAGCGCCTCGTCCGCTTCTTCGATCGCGCGGGTGAATTGCGTATCCACCTGGCTGCCGTACTGCACTCGCCGCGCCGATTTCAACCGCTTCGCATCGTTCACCGGCTTGTACGAATACCGCGTGTCGTCGCTGATCCACCACGTGTTCACGTCCGCGTTATAGCGCGGCTTGACGCGATAAATGACGCCTTCGTTATGGTGCAGATAAATGTTCTCGCCGCCCGCGTCGATCGGCGAGATCGACGGCGTCTCCTTGAGCAGCCAGACGCGCTGCTTGAAGAGGAAATCCTTGTCCAGCAGCGCCCCGACCGGGCAGAGATCGACGACGTTTCCCGAAAGCTTGTTGTCGAGCGGCTTGCCGGGAAAAATGGAGATCTCTTCCTTGTACCCGCGCCCTTCCACGAACAATTCCGATTGCCCGCTCACCTCGCGCGTGAAACGCACGCAGCGCGTGCACATGATGCAGCGGTCGTTATAGAGCAGCACGTTCAGGCCGACGTCCTTCTTCGGCTTCTTGTGCTTGTCTTCCTCGAAGCGGCTCTGGCTTCGGCCGTACTCGTACGAATAATCCTGCAGCAGACATTCGCCGGCCTGGTCGCAGACGGGGCAGTCGAGTGGGTGATTGATCAGCAGGTACTCCATGACCTGCTTCTGATTCGCCACCGCCTTGGGCGAAGTCGAGTGCACGACCATCCCATCGCGCACCGGCGTCTGGCAAGAGGGCACGAGCTTGGGCAACCCTTCGACTTCCACCAGGCAAATGCGGCACGACGCGGGAATCGTCAGCCCCGGGTGATAGCAATAATGCGGCAGCGGCATCCCGCTATCGAGGCAGGCTTGCAGGATCATCTGCCGATCCTTGGCATCGATCGATTTTCCGTCGACAGTGATCTTGGGCATGGCGAGGGGATATTACACGGTAGTGGGTCAGTTTGAAATCGTTTGGTCTTGACGCAATTGCTGGCAAACGCGACACTTCAGATCATGCCTGCTCGACCAAGCAAACGCCCGCGTGACGTCAACCAGCTCGCTAAATTGATCGTTGACCAAGCCACTGGCAACGCGCCGCCGCCAGAGCCCGACACGCGCAATCCGGCCGCCGTTGCGCTGAGCAAGCTGGGCGCGAGCAAGGGCGGCAAGGCAAGGGCAAAGTCACTGACGAAAGAACAGCGGAAAGAGATCGCAAGGAAAGCGGCGGCGAAACGCTGGGGCGGCAAGCGCAAGTCATAGATTTGTCCGACGAATGGAACCTCCCGCTCCGACCTCTATGACCACTTGCCGGTTGGAAGTCTGGAGTGCTTCAATCACCTTCACCCACACCCGAATTAGATTCGACGCATAGACATCCCAACTCAGATCGGCCCATCCTGGTGACAAGTAGACGAACGAGCACCCAGACTCTTTCAGTGCTACTAGCGCAACGGCATTGCTCAATAATCCATCGTCGGCACTGACTATCACCGGGATCGGAATTCTCTTTGCCACCAGCGGAAGCTACTCGTCATCGGGTGTCTCAAACGGGAAAGGAAAGGCTTCGATTTCGATTGAGGAATCAAACGCTGTCAGCAGCTCGACTGCTTGCTCAGGAAAGTTCTGGTGGGCGAAAAATTTCAAGCGGCTCGTCCAAGACTATTCTCAAACTGGTAGGCGTTAAGAACACCTGCCTCAGTGATTTTGAACAGCCTTGCAACGAGTGCGGCATCCTTGTTATTCGCCACGTACTGCCGCGCAATGATGTACGTGGAAACCCCCGTGTTCTGTACCACCGGCTTACCAAAAGACAGGCGCGGATTCATCACTACCCCCGTAGCGATTTGCAACTCATATGCGAGTCTAGTGTCAACGTCGTAGCGGAGTCGCGTCAGCCGTGACGTAAACTCGCTGAAAAGCAGTTGCTGGGAGATGACATCAATCAGCTCCGCGTCATCCACTTCGGTCATCTCTTCGTGGATGATTCGGATTCCATCCGTAGACAACTTGGCGTGTGCGAAAGGGTGTGAAGTTCGCATCTTTGCTTGTAGAAGCTGGTGCGCGCGCCGTATAACCTTCGGCTTGACGAAATTCCTCCTAAAGAACGACGCAACATATGCGTCAACGAAATTAAGAAAGCTGACGGCGAAGTCGCCGCCCACCGGTTCATAATCGGATTGGAACACGGGGCCGCGCCCCTTGAGGTCTGACCGGGGCTTAAACCACGTACGCGCAGTCTCGCGGGGCAGCTTGTAATCCAAGCTGGTATACCTCGACACTTCGCTGAGTGTGTAGACGCCTTGGCCGATCATGGTGGGCGGAGTCCTCCCAAACAAAGACCAACCATACCTACCATCATCTGTAAAGTCAATACGGAAGTTGTTAGGAGACAAGGGTTTGCGCTAAACCCATTGTTAGCGCTGGGTTTATGAAAGAAGACACACAAAAGACGAACACACCCCAAAACAACTGACAAAGCTTGCACGAGCAAGCATCATGGTCAGTATGAACAAGCTGGCAACTGCTGACCGGGTTCGCGTGATTGCCGCCTTGGTTGAAGGCTGCTCAATTCGCGCCACCGTCCGCATTCCAGGCGTTGCGAAGAATACCGTCGTCAAGCTGCTCGCCAATCTCGGCACTGCCTGCTCGGCCTATCACGATCAGCACGTACGCGGCCTCACGACCAAGCGAATTCAGTGCGATGAGATTTGGTCGTTCTGCTACGCGAAGGCAAAGAACGTCCCCGCCGAAAAGAAGGGGCAGTTCGGTTACGGCGACGTGTGGACGTGGACGGCCTTAGACGCCGACAGCAAGTTGATGGTTGGCTACATGCTGGGCACGCGCGACAGCGACACGGCCCGCGCTTTTATGAGCGACGTTGCCGAGCGCGTGACGAGCCGCGTACAGGTCACGACTGACGGCCACTCGTCCTACTTCGATACCGTCGGTGATGCGTTCAACTGGGACGTCGACTACACGATGCTCATCAAGATTTACGGCCCGAACACCGGCGGGTCCGCTGGCGGGAAGTACAGCCCGCCGCCCTGCATCGGCGTGAAGCATCAGCCGATCTGCGGCAACCCCGACCCGAAACACATCAGCACGTCGTTTGTGGAGCGTCAGAACCTCACGATGCGCATGGGCATGCGGCGGTTCACCCGCCTGACCAATGCGTTCTCAAAGAAGCTGGAAAACCACGCGAGCGCGATCGCGTTGCACTTCATGCACTACAACTTCTGCCGCGTGCATCAGACGCTTCGCGTCACGCCCGCGATGGCGGCGGGGTTGGCCGATCATGTGTGGGAGTTGGATGAGTTAGTCGCGCTTCTCGGCTAAACTGGTCGCATGGCATGGCGCGTGATCATCCGTGTGACGCTGATTCAGGACGCCGGATCGGTAATCCGAAACACGGTTATCGAACCGATGCTTACCGCAGCCGGGCTTCAGAATACTGCCACGGGTACGTGGGAATCGCTCTACGTCAACGAAAACGATGCGGCCCGCGCCATCGCTCGACTGCTTCCTGATCTAGCGAACGCCGGCATGCTTCCGGGCGCGAATCTCGCCGCAGAGTTGAATCACATTTGGATTTACATCGACAAAGCCGATCCCGAGCATGCTCCCCGCCCATAATTTCAAACTGACCCACTACCTATTCCACGCGGTTGTGAAGGATTTCACTAGCGGGAATCCGGGGTGGAATTCGAGCAATCTCTGCAATTGGCGTTGGGAGCGAGATAGGGTTATGCAGCGCGGTTGGATGGATTGCGCGGCGGGGCGCCGTAGGTGAGCGTCGCGGGGTCGGGGGAAGGGATTGGAGTCGCGCCAAGCTTGCGATTGGGTCGCCGCGCTTGCGATTTCGCAGCGTTTGATTTGCCGAGGCGGCGCAACCTCATCGCCGCGTGTGTGACTGGTCCAGCGATCATGCCGCGAAACTCGACGAGCAGCAGCGACCACGGATATCTCGAGCGTCCGCGGATCGCGCTCGCGAGCGCGCGTGCCAGCGCCAACGGACGATGCCACGCCAGTTCGATCAGTGAGCGATAGTCCCAGTACCGTAGCACGCGCTGCACGTGATAAATCGCCGCCGCGCCGGCGGAGGCGCGGATCCAATGGCGCAGCGATTTGCGCGTCCAGGCGCGCTGATGTGCCACGATCGCCAGCGGCGTGTAGTGAACCGTGTGGCCGGCGAGGATCGCGCGATAAAACAGATCGGCCTCTTCGTCGTTCGCCAGGTCGACGTCGAATCCGCCGGCGAGTTGGATGAAGACGCGGTGTACGAGCAGGTTCGCGGTGCTGCCGAAGCGCCAAGCGGGTGCGGGACGCGTGAGCGAGCAGTCGAGGCTCGCGGGCGTAAGGACGCGGTGCGTGAATCCATTCGGAAAGCCGCCGTGCATTGCGAAGGCGATGTCGGCGCTGCTCTCGAGCTTCGCCGGTCGGACCGGGCCGCAGACGCAGCGGCAGTCGGCGTCCTGCGCGGCGCGGACGAGCTCCTTCAGCCAGTTCCGCTCCGGCCGGCAGTCGTCGTCGAGGAACGCGATCCATTCCGAGCGTGACTGCTCGACCGCCGCGTTCCGCGCCCGCCCCGCGCCGCTGGCAAGGCAGCGGATGTACTCGACGCCAAGTTTTTCCGCGCGCTCGCGCGTCGGCACCGGATCATGACTGTTGTCGAGCACAAGAATGTCGAAGTTCGGATAATCGAGCTGCTGAAGACTGCGCACGCACGCTTCAAGCACGTCCGCACGGTCGCGGGTATAGATCGCAACCGTCACGCCCGGCGTGGGCCAGCTTCGCTGCGAATGCGCTTCGACAAACGCGCCGCGAATCGGCTCCGGCACCCCGCTCGAAAGCAGCACTTCTTCGACGTCACGTACCGCCGCGAGCCCGAGCAGCTTCGCAATCGCGCTTCCACACTCCCGCGCGATCCTTCGGCGCAGCCGATCGTGCCGCACGACCCGCGTCCGCACCGGCCGCACGAACACGCCGCCGATCGGGATCGCCCCGAGGCGCACGGTCACGCGCACCGCGTAGTACCCCGCGCGCATCGTGATCGCGTGCCACGGCGCGAGCAGATCGAGTTGCTCGACCTGAATCTTCATGCCGCCTTCCGGTTTGCCGCCGCCGCACCGCGCAGGGGAATTTCTCGCGGGGTCATGTCGCGTCCGGAAAATTTCGGCTGATCGCGCCGCACACGCCGCGCCGCGCGCCCGTACGCGCGCAGCCCGATCACGCCGCCGACCAGCTCCGCCACGACCGCGTCGCAGGAAAAATCGCGTTGGCGCGGGCGGACGGCCGCGACGAGCCGCTGCCGGAACCACCGCGCCAGCATACGGATCGCGTGATTCCCCAGCTCCAGGTCGTACGCGTGCTTCGCGCAGCAACTCGTGAACGCAATCCCGTCGTCGAACATCCGCTGGCGAAGCTGGCCCGACGTGGTCGGGATCGCGCCGAAGCAGATCGCGCGCGGATCGTGAACGATCGCCCCGCCGTCGCGGAGGATGCGCACGAACAGATCGAGCTCGCCGCCGCGGCCGCTCAGGGCGACGTCAAATCCGCCCATCGCCTCCAGCGTCTGGCGGCGCACCGACAGGTTCACGCCGGCGCCGACGCGTGTGACCGCGTCGAACGGAAAGGTCGTGTTCCACGTGCCGGCGCGGTAAACACGGCGGGAAAAATCCTGCTCGCGCGGCTCAGCGGTCGCCTCGCGCGGCAGGAAGAGACCTGTCACGCAATTCACCTGCGAATCGGCGCCATGATCGTCGTCATAGTTCGCCGCCAGCGCGTTGAGCCAGTGCGGGTCGACGATCGCGTCGTCGTCGAGGTAGGCGACGATCTCGCCGCGCGCGAGTTGCCAGCCGGTGTTTCGCGCGTAGTTGACGCCCGACCGCGGGTCGTGCGCGTAGCGGACGAACGGAAATGTTTCACAAACGCCGGCCAGATTCGCCGCCGCCGCACGATCGACGACGATGACTTCAAAGCTCGGCGTGCGCAGTTTAGCGATGCCCTGAAGCTGCCGTTCCAGCGCCGCTCCCGCCGCGCCGCCGCCGCGTGTGCAGATCACGATCGAAAACGGCGTGCGCGTCAGTGCGATCGGCTTATCATGGCCCCGCTCGCGCGATACAAGCTGGATTCGCCGCGACAGCGTCCCGTAAATGAGCTTGAGCAGCGCGTCCGGCCCGATCGATTTGCCGAATTGCTTCGCGTCGCAGCAAACCCACCCGAGCGGCTGCGGGCCGAGCTTGACGAGAATCCACTGCGCGCCGCCGCGGCGTCCGCCGGTCTGCAAGGTCGGCAGCGGCTGCGCGAGGTCGACTTGAAGGATTGCAACGCTCATCAACACGCCTCTTCCCGCGCCCGCGACCACGCGGCGCGCGGCGTGTCCATGGGTCGTCCCATAACCCAATGCATCGCCCGCGCGCACGACGGAGCTGGCATTAGCACTCATCGACGCGAGAGCGGCTCGTGTTTATCAGGGATGGTTGAGAATCACGTCGAGCAGCGCCGGATGCGCCTGCGGCCCGGCGGCGAGGAACGGCACCTTGGCGCCGCTGTAATTCGCGAGATTGAACGGAAAAATCGCATTCCCGCGCAGATCGGTCATGACGCCGCCCGCTTCCAGCACCAGCGCGGCGGCGGCGGCGACGTCCCACAATTTTCCGTTCACCGTCACCGCCCCGTGCGCCACGCCGGCCGCCACGTACGTCGCCTCCAGCGCCGCGGAGCCGAGGATGCGCAGCTTCCACGTCTGCTGCGCCAGGTACTGGCACGCCCACTCCGGGCACTTCCCGCGCGGGTCGAGCAGGTTGGACGTGAACATGATCATCGACCCGTCATCCAGCGGCGTCCGCGGCGCCTCGAGCTTGCGGCTGCCACACCACGCCCCTTCCCCCTTCGCCGCCGCGTA
>JAXDMN010000397.1:0-3147 GCA_034666045.1 Phycisphaerales bacterium
TTTGGATTTGTTTCGGATTGTCCGGCTGCGCCGGCTCGAAAGAACGTGCTTCGGATTTCGTGCTTCTCGCGACGCGCTTCGTGCTTCCCGAGCGACGCGTTACACTCCCCTCATGCTCGACAGCGAACAGCGCCTCAAACGTCTCATCCGTGACATCCCCGACTTCCCCAAGCCGGGCATCATGTTCCGCGACATCACGCCGCTGCTTTCCGATCCGTCCGGGCTCGCGCTGTCGGTCGAGCTGCTGGCGAATCCGTTCCGCGGGAAGAATGTCGACCTCGTCGTCGGCGCCGAAAGCCGCGGCTTCATCTTCGGGACCGCCGTCGCCTGCTGTTTGAGCGCCGGCTTCGTCCTCGTCCGCAAACCCGGCAAGTTGCCGCACAAGAAGATCTCCAAGACTTACGACCTCGAGTACGGCAAAGACACCCTGGAGATGCACGCCGACGCGATCGTCAAAGGCCAGCGCGTCCTGATCGTCGACGACGTCCTCGCCACCGGCGGCACGATGAAGGCGTGCTGCGAACTGGTCGAAAGCCTGGGCGGCAACATCATCGGCGTCGCCGTGCTGACCGAACTGGCCGTCCTGGGCGGGCGTGCGAAGGTCGAGCCGCACAAGGTGCATGCGGTGTTGCAGTACTGACAGCCGCGCGACCCTCCTTGTGGTGCTCGGCTCCGAGTGCCATCGCAGAATCAGAGAAACGAGGCCGGCGTTTATCCGGCTTTCTTCGCCTGGTCGATCCACCCCTTCGGCCGGCGCGGCGGAAGGGAGACGACCCTTCGGCCGGTGCGGGCGGCTTCTTCACTGCGACGCTGTGAATGTTTCGCTAACGCACGCAAGTCACCGCCGTGGTCGGCGAGCATCTGTTCGCGGATGCGATGGATTTCGTCAATGATCGGATGATCACTCATGGATGTACCTCGCTCAATTCTGTCGGCGTGCAGATGATGGGCGGCTCGACGCCGTGTTTGCGCACACTTTTTCGATCTTTGTGCGCAGCGCTGCGTTTGCCAGATGCCGGCAATTCCAGGTCAGAAGGAACTCGATGCCGCTGGTCGCTGCGATTCCTACATGGTACGCATCCACTTGTGCCTTGGCGGGAAGCGCGCTTTCGGAAATCAGGTCCATCGCAAGGTCCGTCGCCGCGTCGGAGGCCATTAGCAGCGGCAGGTTGGCGATCTTTTCAAGGCGCTCCGCGGCGGCATCCGGGTCGCCGCGCGAAATCTCATCGATCACCACGTCAGATGCGTACAAATCGAAGACTGCGCGAGAGTCGTTCCACCACTTTCGCGTTTCGAGCATCTGCCCCGCGACGATGGGATCCTGCGCTAACCGGCTCGTCAGATAACTGAAGATCGAGGTTTCCACGTAGACGGTCGGCTTGTTATTCGCCACGAAGCTAATTGTAACATAGAAAAGAAAAACGCCCCGGCATCACGTGATGCCGGGGCGTTATGACTGAAGTTGTGAGGCGGCTGAACTAGCTCCCCGCCTGCGGGGTCAGATCGCGCGACGGCGCGGCGGCCGTCGATCGCGGGGCTTCTTCCACGATCGCTGGCGGCTCGGCGAGGTGCTTGATCCGCAGGTTCAGGTGCGGGTTGAACGCCGTGCCGGCGGGGATCAGGTGACCCAGAATCACGTTCTCCTTCAGGCCGACCAGCATGTCGACGGCGCCGGCCAATGCGGCTTCGGTCAGCACCTTGGTCGTTTCCTGGAAGCTCGCCGCGCTGATGAACGACTCGCTCTGGAGACTGGCCTTGGTGATGCCGAGCAGCAGCGTTTTGCCGCGCGCGGGCCGGGGCTTCTTCGACTTCGCCGGGTCCTTGCCGGCGGCCTCGGCGCCTTCGTTGGCTTCCTTGAACTCGGCCTTGAGGACGACCTGACCTTCCTTGAAGTCGGTCCCGCCCGGCTCGGCGACGCGAACGCTCTGCGCGATCGCGTCGTTGCCGCCGCGGAAACGGAATTTGTCGAGCACTTCGCCCGGCAGGAACTTCGTGTCGCCGGCGTCCTCGACCTTCACCTTGCGGAGCATCTGGTTGAGGATGATCTCGATGTGCTTGTCGTTGATCTTCACACCCTGTGAGCGATAAACGTTCTGCACTTCGGTCAGCAGGTACTGATACAACGCCTCTTCGCCGCGGATGCGGAGAATGTCGTGCGGAATGATCGGCCCGCGGACGAGCGGGTCGCCGGCCTCGACGTAATCGCCGGCGTGGACCTGGAGCTCCTTGTCCTGCGGGACGTGGTGCTCCTTTTCCATGCCGGTTTCGTTCTTGATGTTGATGGTCATCTTGCCGCGCCGCTTGTCGGAGCGGAGCTCGACCATGCCGGTGATTTCCGCCAGCACGGCCGGATCCTTCGGCTTGCGGGCCTCGAAGATTTCCGTCACGCGCGGGAGACCGCCCGTGATGTCCATCGTGCCGGCCGCTTCGCGCGGCTGGCGGGCGAGCAGGTGACCGGCCTCGATCTTCTGACCGTTCTTGACTTCGATACGCGCCTTGGCCGGCAGGTAATGGAAGTCGAGGATCTTGCCGTCCGAGCCTTCGATGGTGATGCGCGGATGCCGCTCACCCTTGTGCTCGACGACAACGAGCTTGGCTTCGCCGCCCTGGCCGCCCTTGCGCTCTTCTTCGAGCCGGGCGGTTTCGCCCTCCTCGATGTCCTCGTAACGGACGACGCCGGCCTTCTCCGCCAGGATCGGCGTGATGTGCGGATCCCACACCACGAGCTGCTGGCGCGGCTTGACCTTTTCGCCATTGGCGGCGAGCACGGTGGCGCCGTAGGGGACCTTGTACTTCTCGAGCTCGCGGCCCTTGGCGTCGAGGACGGCGATTTCGCCGTTGCGCTTGAGCGCGACGAGCTTCTTGCCGCCCTCTTCGGTCTTGACCTCGACCGCGTTGATGTCGCGATGCTCGACCGTTCCGCCGGCCATCGACTTGATGTCGTTCTCGATGAGCGAACCGGTGGCGACGCCGCCGGTGTGGAACGTACGCATCGTGAGCTGCGTGCCCGGCTCGCCGATCGACTGGGCGGCGATGATGCCGACGGCGAGGCCTTCCTCGACGACCTGGTTGGTGCTCATGTCGATGCCGTAGCAGCGTGCACAGACGCCGCGCGGCGATTCGCACGTGAGCGGACTGCGCACGCGG
>JAXDMN010000398.1:0-29639 GCA_034666045.1 Phycisphaerales bacterium
AGACCCGGCCGATCTCGCCGGCGTCGATCATGCGCTTGGCCTCCTGCACGACCGGCATGAAAAGCTGGTTGTGCGCCGACATGTACGTCACGCCGCTTTCTTTGACCGCTTTGCCGATCTGGTCCGCCTCGACGAGGCTCATGCACATCGGCTTTTCGCAGAGGATGTGTTTCCCCGCCGCCGCCGCGTCGAGGATCGCCGGAGCGTGCAGGTGATGCGGCAGGCAGATGTCGACGGCGTCGACTTCATCGGCCATTCCCTTGAGCATCTCCTTCCAGTCCTTGAACTGTCGCCCGCCGCCGCCGACCGGCGTAAGCTGTTCGCTGCGGCGGTCGAGGTTTTCCTGCGACACGTCGCACAGGGCAACGCACTTGATCTTGTCGGCGTACTTGAGGAAGCCCTTCCCATGCGCGGCCGAGATGCCGCCGGAACCGATCAGGGCCACGCGCACGACGCCGCTTACCTTCTTCGCCATGACGAAAATCCTTTCGAATGAAAAACAACGCGGTGAATCTATGACACGCCTGCGTCCGCGACAAGCGATGATCGCCCTGCTCCTTCTCCTGACCTCACGCGCGGCGGCCGCGCCGGGCGAGTATTTCGCGATCAAAGTGATCGACGAACAGACCGGCCGCGGCGTGCCGCTCGTCGAGCTCAAGACCACCAGCGGCATCGCGCACGTCACCGACAGCAACGGGTTGATCGCCTTCCTCGAGCCCGGCTTGATGGAGACTGATGTCTTCTTCAGCATCAGCAGCCACGGCTACGATTTCCCCAAGGACGGCTTCGGCAGCCGCGGCGTGCGCCTCAAGCCTACTGCCGGCGGCGAGGCGACGGTCAAAATCAAACGCCTGAACATCGCCGAGCGGCTTTATCGCGTCACCGGCGGCGGGATTTATCGCAACACGGTCCTTCTCGGCCGCACGCCGCCGACGAGCCGGCCGGTTATCAACGGGCTCGTGCTCGGGCAGGATTCCGTGCTGACCTGCGCGTATCGCGGCAGGATGTGGTGGTTCTGGGGCGACACGAATCAGCCGGCGTATCCGCTCGGGAATTTTCACATGTCCGGCGCGACCGCCGACCTGCCGGACAAGGGCGGCCTCGATCCAAGCGTCGGCGTCGATCTCACCTACTTCGTCGGCAAGAACGGGTTCAGCCGCGACATGTTCCCGGCGAAGGAGGAAGGCCCGATCTGGGCGGATGCCATGATGGTCCTGCCGGACGAAAAGGGACGGGATCGGATGTTCTGCCACTTCGTCCGCGTCCGCGGTCTCGAAGCGCGCCTCGAGCAGGGGCTTGGCATCTTCAATGACGAAAAAAACATCTTCGAGCGCTTCCAGAAGATCGACACGAACGCAGAAGTCGTCCCGAAGGGTCATCCGCTCCGCGTGAAGGAAAACGGCGTTGACTATTTTTATTTTCCGCCACCCTACCCGTGCATCCGCGTGAAGGCGGACCTCGCGAGCGTGAAGAACCTGGCAAGCTATGAGACGTTCACCTGCCTGAAACCCGGCGCGCAATTCGACAAATCGAACCCAGAGCTCGATCGCGACGCGAATGGGAAATTAATCTACGGCTGGAAGAAAAACACCGGCCTGGTCAGCTTGGCTGACCAGGTGAACCTCGAAAAATCCGGCGCGCTAAAAGAATCCGAATCCTGGTGGCAGTGCCGCGACATCGAAACTAACAAGCGCGTCCTCACGCACGGCGGCTCCGTCTACTGGAACGACTTCCGGAAGAAGTACATCATGATCTTCGTCCAGTGGCTCGGCACATCGCTCGTCGGCGAAGTGTGGTATTCCGAATCCGACAAACCCGAAGGCCCCTGGCTCGCCGCGCGAAAGATCGTGACCCACGACAACTACTCGTTCTACAACCCGACGCACCACCCCTTCTTCGACCAGGACGGCGGACGCACCATCTACTTTGAAGGCACCTACACCACCCTCTTCACCGACAACAAGAACCCGACGCCGCGCTACGAGTACAACCAGATCATGTACCGCCTGGACCTGTCGGACCCGCGTCTGAAGCTTCAGAAGTGATCGGCTACGCCCGGTAGTTTTGCACGAGGGCGATGAACATCTTTATTCCGACTTCCAACGCCGCATCCGTGAAGTCATAGCAGTCGCTGTGCAGGCTGGGGTATCCGGTTTTACAATTCGCCGGCTCAACGCCGACGAGGAAAAAGCATCCGGGCACTTTTTCCAGGTAGTACGAAAAATCTTCCCCGCCCATGCTCGGCTTCGCGATCGGGATGAAGCGATTCGCGCCGAGCGTCTGCCGCGCGATCGTCGCGACGTAGTCGGCCATCTTCGGATCGTTAATCGTCGGCGGGTACCCTTCGTTCCACTTGAAATCGAGCTTGCAGCCGTTCGCATCCGCGATGCCGCGCACGCGGCGGGCCAGCAGCTCGGCGGCGCGCTTTCGCTGCTGCGGCGTAAGCGTGCGCACGGTTGCTTCGATCGTCGCGCTGTCCGGGATGACGTTCACCGCGGTGCCGGCGTTGAATCGGCCGATCGTGACGACGCAGGAATCGGTCGGATCGGTCTCGCGCGCGACGAGCTGCTGCAAGCTGACGACCGCCTCGCACGCCGTCACGATCGGATCGACGCCGAGGTGCGGATACGCGCCGTGACATCCTTTGCCGATGAAGGTTGCTGTAAAATTGTCGGTGGCCGCGAGGAGCGCGCCCGCCTTGGTGGCGACGGTCCCGACCGGCAGCCCGGGCCAGCCGTGCAGCCCGAAGATCGCTTCCACTTTCGGCCCGAGCCCGCCGGTCCCATCGAGCACGCCCGCGGCGACCAGTTTTTCCGCCCCGCCACCGCCCTCCTCGGCCGGCTGCCAGATCAGCTTCACGCAGACCGGCAGCTTGTCCGCCGCCGCCTTGAGAATCGCCGCCGCGCCCATCAGCGTCGCGATGTGTCCGTCATGTCCGCACGCATGCATGCGGCCGGGATGCGCGGATTGATATTCGACGCCGGTGCGTTCCTCGATCGGCAGCGCGTCGATGTCCGCGCGCAGCGCGATGCACGGCTTGGACGCATCGCCGATCAGCGCGATCGTCGCCGTCGGCGCATCCTTCACGCCGGCGGTGTAGGCGATGCCGAGCGAATCGAGTTCCGCGCGGATCGCGTCGGCGGTTTTGAATTCCTGGAACGCGAGCTCAGGGATGCGATGCAGGCGGTGGCGGAAATCGGTGATCTGGGGCAGGCGATCGGAGATCAGGCGGTCCATGGGGAGAGGGTATAGGGTCCAGGCAACAGGGTCTAGAAAATGCGCGTCATTCCTAAACCTTCTCCTCCTGCCCCGCCTCCACGCGACTGCCGACTGCAATGACGTTCAAAACTTCCCACCCCGTCGCCTGGAGCCCGAGAAACTGCCGGACTTCCTCGTCATAAAAATTCCCGCTCTCGAACCACGCGAGATTCAGCGCTTCGGTCGACAGAGCGATGCGATTCGTCACCGTGCCCGCTTCAATGTGCGCCAGGCGGTAGACGTCCGGGCCGGCCATCTGCATGAGGTGATGGAGATTGACGGCGAGGAAGCACGTCGCGGCGCAGCGGCCGAAGGACGGCTGCTCGAGCGCGAGGTATGTCGTCTGCCGGCGGTAATCGCCGTTGCGGATGTGCGACCACTGGTCGGTCAGCGGATGGTAATACCATACGCCCGGCTCGAAGCCGTCGATGCCCTTGTCGTGGATGATCCAGAGCGGGCGGACAAGCGCGACGTGCGGGCCGTCCGGGTGCAGCGGGAAAAACGTCCCGCCGCGGAACGCGAGGCGGTTGATCGTGTAAAACTGCTGGCGCGGCAGCGCGCGGGTGCCGAAGTGCGTCGTCGCGGCGCGGGTGAGCAGAATTTTCCGCAGCGGCTCGCCGGCGGGCGGCTTGGGATCCATGTTTATCGGCGGATCGATCGTCGGAAAGTTTGGCGGCAGGGGCGAGAGATCGGTCAGCGGCGGGCGCACTTCGCGCACCGCGACGCCCGGGGCGACGCAATCCTGGTGCGTAGAGATGATCGAAACATACGGCGTCACCTCATTCGCCAGCAGCGACCGCGACAGCGGCGGCATCGGACCCGCGCGCGCCGCCGGGGCCGCGCGCACGGGCGGAGGCGGCATCGACGGATTCTGCGCACGGTCCGCCCACACGACCAGCGCCTGCACGGCCTCCGATTCGCAGAAGTCCGCGTCGGCGGAAACGCCGATGAGGTCGCGCGTCGCCGCGTCGTTGAGGATCAGGCGCGTCATCGTCTGCACGCCCATGCCGGTCGCGACGGTGACGAGGTTCTGGATGAGGTAGCCGGCGTCGTGCAGCGCCGTGCGGTAGCCGCGCTTGCCGAAGCGCCAGGTGGCGCGGCAGAAAATCGTCGAGACGAGCATCGCGAGCGGGACGGTCTTCAGGAACGCCAGGTCCGGCCTGCCGCGCGTCAGCCGCGCCAGCGTCTCCGGCCCGCCGCGCAGCTTGCGAAGCACGAATTCGCGCGGGCTGTAGTGATAAAGCCCCGGCTCGAGCCCCTCGACGGCGAAGGCGGCGATGTAAATCTCGCACGGGAACGTGTGCCCGTCGCTCGCGCACGTGCGCGTGAAAACCGTCTGCGTCACCAGCCGTTTTCGACTGGCGATCCCGTCGGCGAAGTGCAGCCACGTCGCCAGCGTCTTCAGGTCCTGCGGCGGCGGCTCGGGCGAGCTGCCCGGCAACGCGGCGAAGCCGTTCTCCATCAGGTTCAGCGTGTTCACCGGCAGATCGAGCACGCCGGCCGGCAGCGGCACCGCCGGCACCTGCTCGAAAATGCGGAACTCGTACGGCTTGTTCTGCGCGTCCAGCTTGTGCGGATGAAGGTGAACTTGCTCGTGCGTGTGCTTCGTCGAATTGTGATAATCCATCACGCGCGCGACACGGTCGAGCACGTCTTGCGGAAGAGTGATCTGGTTGACGAAACTCATGTTGTCGGAAATCACGTCACGCCGGCAGGATTGTAACTGCCTCGTGACGACTTGCATCCATCCACTGAATGAACACCGGCCTGTCCATCAGCCGTAGCTGGAGGTGATACAGCATCGCTTCCGCGAGATTCTCCGGCAGTGTCGGCAGGCGGTCGAACATGATCCGCGGGAAATCGCTGAAGCGGCTCATCGGCACCGCGCGATCGCCCCACTGCCACGCCTGCCGATACAGTTCCGCCGCGCCGAGGATCGGATCGAAGAGGTGCTGAAGCGGCGCGATGATGCGCGGCGAGCGCATCGCGTCGTCGCCGTCGTAAGCCTCTGCGAGAATGATTGCGCGGTCCCACATCGGGCCCCGAAGAATGTTCAGAACAACTGATCGAGAATCCGCTCCATCGGCATCTGCACGCAGGTGAAGATCGGCGTGTCACGGACGGTGTAAACGCTGCTCTGCGTCTCGCGCAGCTCCATCACGAGATCGAGGAAATCCTTCGGCTCTTCCGTCTCGAACGCCACGACAAAATCCTGATCATCCAGGCCAAAGCTGTACGTCGTGTTCAGCTTCACGCTCGGGTACTTGTTGCCGACCTTGATGTGCACGTCCATGATCTCCTGGCGCTTTTCGAGCGGCAGGAGGTACCAGTCGCGGCTCTTCACGAACGGGTAGATGAACAGGTATTTTCGTTTTCCCGGAATGATGTGCGTGCGCGACTCGGCCGTGTGGAACGGGTCGAGCTTGTCGATGTACATGCTGCGCTTGGTCATCGACAGAAATGAATGCGGCATCGTCAGGTAGCCGCCGATGCGCGACTTGTTCATCGTCGCCTGCTGGTCCTGGAACGCGTCCGGCGTCGAGCCGATCCGCCACAGAAGAAAATCGCAGTCCGCCTTCAGCCCCGTCGTGCTGTAGGTCAGGCACATCATCTTTTCCCACGGCGTCTGGAACAGTTTCAGAAATTCGCTGCGGGCCTGCCACTTCTGTTCGTCCGGGAGCTGGCGGATCGACGGGTCGATCCGGAAGAAGGCGAAGCTGACGAACTGGCGCTGAATGGGCGGCGGGCCGCCCGGTTGTGCGGGCGTGGCGCCGGGCGCGGGGACGGCGGGATTTTGCGAGGTCTGCGTCATAACCAACATTATGGCGCAAACCTAGGCGATTCGACAGCGCGCGATGATGCGCGGCGAATCGGCGTCGAGGGGCTCGCCATCGTAGTCGCCGACGATCTTGTCGATCACGAAACCGTTGCGCTCGAGGAGAATTTGAAGCTCGCGGGGGAAGATGAACGTGAGGTCAAAAACCGTCTTCTGGCGCTTTTCCTCGCCGCTTTCATCGTGCCAGCGGTAGTTGAACGTCACCTGCTGGAGCTGCTTCGACGGGTCGCGGCGGACGTCGACGTTGACGAAAACGGTGCGGTTCAACGACGGCACATGAAAAATCGTCGCGTCGATCCCCTTGGAAACGTCGTTCGCCAGCAGCGCAAGGTTCGGCTGAAAAATATCGAGCCAGAAGATGCCGCCGCGCGGTTTCAAGTGACGGCGAACGACCTGGAGGAAGCGGTCCTGCTGCTCGAGCGTCGTGAAGCCGAGAAACGTGTTGAAGAAGATCGCGACGACGTCGAATTTTTCGTTCAGGTCGAGCTTGAGCACGTCCACGTGAACAAGTTTCAGCTCGCGCTCGGCAAGTCCAACCGCGTCGCGCTTGCGGCCAGCGATCGCGAGCATGTCCTTCGCATAATCCACGCCGACGACGCGATGCCCCGCCTGCGCAATCGGAATGGCCGCCCGGGCGGTGCCGGTCGCGAGTTCGAGGATGTTCAGCCGGCGACCGCGCGGAAGCTGGCTGAGAAAGTACGGCACATCGCGCTGAAGCCACGGCAGCCGCTCGTTTTCCGCGTCGTAATACTCGGCGATGGCGCGGTAGCGTTTCATCTCAGCGACGCCCTCGCGATCTGTCCGTCGAACGCCAGTTGCATGTTCGACGGCAGCAATCGATTCGTCTCCGCATGGGCCATGCCGTGGGCGATGTGGGTGAAGAGCGTTTGCTTCGCTCCGATCCGCGCGGCGGCGTCCATCGCCTGCTCCAGGGAAAAATGCGTCGTGTGTTTCTTGTGCTGGAGCGCGTCGAGGACGAGAACGTCGAGGTTTTTCAGCAGGCCGAACGACGGCTCGGGGATGAAGCTCACGTCCGTGCAATAGGCCAGGTTGCCGACGCGAAAGCCGAGCACGGGGAGGTCGCCGTGAATGAGCGGGATCGGCGTCCACGTCACGCCGTCGATCTGAAAATCGCCGGCGATGTTGTGACGGACGAGATGCGGCCGGAAAAGTTTTTGCGCGGGATCCGGCGCCTGGAACGCGTAGGAAAAACAGCGAGAGATCGCGTCGTAGGCGCGGTCGTCGACGAAAACGTCGATCGAGCCGCCCTTGATCGCGTTGAACCGGCGGACGTCGTCGAGGCCGAAGATATGGTCGGCGTGCGCGTGCGTGAAGACGATCGCATCGATGCGATCGACCTTGTTCGCGACGGCCTGGAGGCGCAGCTCGGGCGTGGTGTCGACGAGGACGCGCGTTTCCCCGTATGAGATGACGACGGATGGCCGGGTGCGTTTGTCACGCGCGTCGGTGCTGCTGCACACGGCGCAGTGGCAGCCGATCATCGGGATGCCGGCGCTGGTGCCGGTGCCGAGGAAGAGCAGTTCGACTTGTCCGCCGGGCAACATGACGCGAGGGTTATAAACGCTATTTGGCGGATGGCGAAACGGCCGGCGCGGTCGCGGCGGACGCCGACGCCGGCAGGCGGCCGGGCTCGCGGACGTTTTTGCCTTCGCGGTTCGTCAGCGTGTCGCCGAGGTCATCGCGGGCGGTCTCGGCGATCGCCTGGAGGCGGACAACGACGTCTGCGTGATCGGCGATGACATTGGTCGCTTCGCCTGCGTCGGCGTCGAGGTCGTAGAGCGACAATTCGATGTTGGTCTTCACATACTTCGTCGGCTTTCCGCCGCCGACAGGTGACGGCGGCTTGCTGTTGAACTCGTGCGGGAAAATCAGCTTCCACTTCCCCGCGCGAACCGCGTGGAGCTGCTTGCCCCAGTAGTAATAAAAGGTCTCGTGCGGGGATTTCGCGCCGGGCTCGTTGAACATCAGCGGGGCGATGTCCTTGCCGTCGATGATGCGATCGGCGGGCAGCTCGCCGCCGATCAGCTTCGCGAACGTCGGCAGCAAATCGATGGTCGCGGCCATTTCGCGCGTCACGCTGCCCGGTGTGATTCTGCCCGGCCAGCGCATGATGCACGGCACGCGGACGCCGCCTTCGAACGTGCTTCCCTTCCCTTCGCGCAGCGGGCCAGCCGAGCCGGCGTGATCGCCATAGCTCAGCCAGGGACCGTTGTCGGAGGTGAAGACGACGAGCGTTTTCTCATCGAGGCCGTTGCGCTTCAACGCGTCAAGGATTTGGCCGACGGACCAGTCGATCTCCGCGATCACGTCCGCATACATCCCGCGGCCGGTCTTGCCGTCAAATTTTTCCGAGACGTGCAGCGGCACGTGCGGCATCGTGTGCGGCAGGTAAAGGAAAAACGGGCGGTCCTTGTTGCGCTCGATGAAGCTGACCGCGCGCTCGGTGTACGCGGTCGTGAGCTTGCGCTGATCCGGATTCGTCTCGATCGCGCGCTCGCCGTCGATCAGCGGCAGCGGCGGAAATTTCGCTTCCGGATGCCGCGGCCACATGTCATTCGAGTACGGCAGCCCGAAATATTCGTCGAACCCATTGCGCGTCGGCAGGAACTGCGGCGAATCGCCAAGGTGCCACTTCCCATAGATCGCGGTCGCATACCCCTTCCCCTTGAACACCTCCGGCATCAGCATTTCGCGCGAATTGATCCCCACATTCGCCCGCGGCGGCAGCGCGCCCTGGATGCTGACGCGATTTGAATACGACCCCGTCATCAACGCCGCCCGCGAAGCGGAGCAGACGGCCTGCGCGACATAAAAATCCGTGAAGCGCACGCCCTCGCGCGCCATGCGGTCAATGTTCGGCGTGGCGTTCTTCGACCCATACGGCCCGACGTCGCCGTAGCCGAGGTCATCGCAGAAGATCAGCACGATATTCGGCGTCGCGGCGGCGTTTGCACAGGTAGTGAAGCTGAAGAATGTGACGGCGCAAGCGAGGAAAAAAAGAATCCGCATCATTGGATGCGGATTGTATCGGAATCGGATTTACACAACACAACTACGCCGCTTCGTCGTCCGCGATCGGCGGCGAGACCGGTGTGGCCTGGGCGCTCTGGCCGCTGGAGAGGCCTAGCTCTTCCAGCAGTTTGGCCGGGACTTCCGACGTGTTCTTGCACTTCGGGTAGCCGCTGCAACCCAGAAACTTCCCGCGGCGGCCGCTGCGGATAACCATCGGTTTTCCGCACTCGTCGCAGTCGATGTCGGTGGCGACATTCGTGAGCCGGGCCTGGCCGTTGGCGGCGGCGGCGGCGGGATTCGCGCTGATGATCTTGTCGACCATCTCCTGCGCCTTGGCCGTGCCTTCCTTCAGAAGCGGGATGAGCTGCTCGACCTGCGCGAGGTCCGCGCCGACGAGCTTCTTCATCATCTTCGTGCTGCGGCACTTCGGGAACGACGAGCAACCGAGGAACGGGCCGCGCTTGCTGTCGCGCAGGATCATCGCGCTGCCGCACTTCTCGCAGGCGACGGTCGTCTCGATCTTCATCTTGGGAGGCTGAGGGTTGCCTTCTTTGTCCAGGTTGATGATCGTGCTGCAACTCGGCTCGCCCTTCTCGTTCTTGACGGAGTAGCCGGAGCAGCCGAGGAACTCGCCGAAGCGCCCGCGGCGCTTGATCATCTCGCGCCCGCAGTTCGGGCACTTGTGCTCGCTCACCTGCCGCAGCGTCGGCTTGCCCTGCTCGTCGACCGGCTGCGTGTGGCTGCACTCGCGATTTTCGCACGCGAGGAAGAAGCCGTTCTTGCTGATGCGGTACAACATCTGGCTGCCGCACTTTTCGCATTTGTACGGCGACGGCGCGCCGCCGGCGTGCTCGATCTTTTCCAGCGCGCCTTCGACGACCAGATGGAACGGGCCGTAGAAATCGCGCAGCAGCTTGATCCAGTCCAGATCGTTGTCCTCGATCTTGTCCAATTCCGCTTCCATGCCGGCGGTGAATTGCACGTCCATGATCTTCGGGAACGCCTGGATCAACTTGTCGGTTACGACCGTGCCGAGCATCGTCGCGTAGAAGCGGCGATCCTTCTGCATGACGTACTCGCGATCCTGGATCGTCTGGATGATCGACGCGTACGTTGACGGCCGACCGATTCCCTGCTGCTCGAGCGCTTTGACCAGCGACGCTTCCGTGTAGCGCGGTGGCGGCTGCGTGAAGTGCTGGGTGGGCTTGACTTCGATCGGGAAAACCGCCGATTTTTCGGGCAATTCCGGTAGAAGCTGGTCTTCGCTGGTGACGCCGGCGACGCGCATGAAGCCGTCGAAGACGAGCTTGCGACCGGACGCGCGGAAGATCGCGTCGCCTGATTTCGTCGGCGCGGCGATCGTCACGGTCGTCTGATCGAACTCGGCCGGCGGCATCTGACAGGCGAGGAAGCGCGACCAGATCAACTGGTACAGCTTCGACTCATCGCTGCCGAGTTTGGCGTGCGCGTCCTTCGGCGTGAAGGCGGCATCCGTCGGGCGGATCGCTTCGTGGGCTTCCTGCGCGCTCTTGTTCGATGACGAATAAAAGTTCGGCTTCTCCGGCACGTAGCGCTCGCCGAATTCCTTGCCGACGTACGTGCGGGCCATCGACAAAGCCTCTTGCGAGAGGTTCGTCGAGTCCGTTCGCATGTAGGTGATGTAGCCGCCCTCGTAGAGCGACTGCGCGGCGCGCATCGTCTTCTGCGCGCCGAAGCTGAGTCGCGACGACGCGGCCTGCTGCAGCGTGCTGGTGATGAACGGCGCGGGCGGCTTGCTCGTCGTGCGCTTCTTCTCGATGCCGCGCACCGTGAAGCGCGGGCAGTTGTCGAGATGGCCGTTGAAGGTCGTCAGGTTCTTGGCCGGGCCCTTGGCGTCGGCGTCTTCGGTCGTGTTGTCCTTGTCGACGATGAACCCAAGCAGCTCGGCAGCCCGGCGGGCCTGCTCCTTGTCGCTCGCTTCGAATTTCTTCCCGGAAATCTCGACCAGCTCCGCGGTGAACGCGTCATGATCGGCGAGCCATTTTTCCTTCTCGTGCTTGGTTCGCTCGCCGTTGCCGGTGTTCGTCAGGAAGTCCGACCAGTTTTCGCTCAGCTTGGCGCAGCGCGCTTCGTTGACAGTAAAAATCCCGCCGATCGTCCAGTACTCGCTCGGAACGAAGGCATTGATCTCGCGCTCGCGCTCGACGACCAGCCGCACCGAGACGCTCTGCACTCGGCCGGCGGACAAACCCTTCGCGACCTTGCGCCACAGCAGCGGCGAGATTTCATAGCCGACGATGCGATCCAGAATTCGCCGCGCCTGCTGCGCATCGACGCGCTTGCGGTCGATCGCGTGCGGGTTCTTGAACGCACGCTGAATTTCCGTCTTCGTGATGGCGTTGAAAATGACGCGCTTGACGCGATCGTCCGGGATGCCCAGCGCCTGCTGAAGGTGCCAGGCGATCGCCTCGCCCTCGCGGTCCAAGTCGGTCGCCAGGTAGATTTCCGGGGCGTCCTTCGCGAGCTTTTTCAGCTCGCTGACGACCTTCCCGCGGCTTTCGAGGATCTCGTAGTTCGGCTCGAACGTCTTGAGATCGACGCCCATCCCCTTGGACGGCAGATCGCGCACGTGGCCCATCGACGCCTTCACCACGAAGTCATCGCCGAGGTACTTATTGATCGTCTTCGCCTTTGCGGGCGATTCGACGATCACGAGGTTTTTGCCGGTCTTCTTGGCCATTAGTAATGCATCTTTCCTTGATGCCCGGCGACGCTCCTATCGACCGAATCCCGCGAAACCTTCACGACCGTGCCGTTTATTCGGCCCGTTTCACCCCCGCCTATCCCGGTTGGCGGGGCGGCAGTGTGAGAAGCATATTCCGGCCTGTCAAGCCGACGTACCCACGGGGCACATAGTAGTACGGGCTGCGGTCTCGGGTGTTCGATTTCGTATAAGACCTTGCCACCGCTGGCTTTAATAGCCTCATCGGAACGAGCCGACTGCACCATTTTGCAAAATTTGCCCACGGCCGCTCGGGTCAGGGATCGGCGGATCAGCCGGGTTGATGGGCGAAAACCGGCCGCTATCTTGTCGGACAATGAGCGACCGACGACTTCGCTGGGGCATCCTCGGGACCGGGAACATCGCCCGCCAGTTCGCCGACGGGGTCTTGAAGTCCGCCCGTCGCAGCGACTTGGCGGCGGTCGGCTCGCGCTCGGGCGACGCGGCCAGACAGTTCGCCCAGCCCCGCAAAATCGCCGGGGCGCATGGATCGTACGAGGCGCTGCTGGCCGATCCGACCGTCGACGCGATCTACAACTCGCTGCCGAACTCCCTGCACCACGAGTGGACGATCAAGGCCCTCCGCGCCGGCAAGCACGTGCTGTGCGAAAAGCCGTTCGCGCTGACGCACAGCGAGGCGCAAGAGATGTTCGCGGAAGCGCGCAAGGCGTCGCGCGTGCTCGTCGAGGCGTTCATGTATCGATCGCACCCGCTCACGCACGCGGTGATCGACGCCGTCCGCGGCGGCGAGATCGGCGAATTGAAAATGGTCCGCACCAGCTTCTGCTACAAAACCAGCCGCGTCGACGGCAACGTCCGTTTCGCCCGCGAGCTCGGCGGCGGCGGGTTGATGGACGTCGGCTGCTACTGCATCAATTTCTCCCGCCTGATGGCCGGCGAAGAGCCGATCGAAATCCACGCCAGCGCGCACATGCACGAGCGCGACGTCGACGAGATGCTCGTCGCGACAATGAAATTCGCGTCCGGCGTCGTCGCCAGCTTCACCTGCGGCATGGGCGTGCACGCGGACAACACCGCGTACGTCTGCGGCACCGACGGCTACATCGAAATCCCCATCCCCTGGAAGCCGCCGGTCGAGAAGGCGTCGTACACCTTGGCGCGTTCGACGCCGCCCAAGATGGATATCGCCGCCGGCGCCGCACCGCGTTCGCCACGCGAGACTAGAACGATCGACGCCAGCAAAGAGCTCTACGCCCTCGAGGCCGACGACTTCGCAGCCGCCGTCATCGACGGCAAACCCACCGCCGTCACCGAAGCCGACACCCTCGGCAACATGGCGGTGCTCGACGAGATGCGAAGGCAGATCGGACTAGAATTCTGAAGACTGGTTGATTGATGAGTGGTGATTGAAAACACACTCGCTCAGTACAATCACCATTCATCAATCACCAGCATGATCATCGCAAAAAACACCGGCGGCATCGCAGGCACAAACGCTTACCTCATCGGCGACGCCGATTCGAAGCAGGCGGTCATTTTTGATGCCCCGGACAACACGCTCGGCCCGCTACTCGACCTGGCCGTCGAGCGCGGGCTCGACGTGATCGGCCTGTGGCTCACGCACGGCCACTTCGATCACATTGCGGATCATCTCGAAGTGACGAAGCGGTTCCCCCGCGCGCAGGTGCTGATTCATAAGCTCGATGAGCCGAAAGTACAGTCGCCGAACTCGGCGATGTTCGAGTTGCCGTTTGAGATCGCGCCGCGCAGCGCGGATGCGCATGTCGAGGACGGGCAGGTGCTGACGCTCGGAAAATTTCGCGTCGAAGTGATCCACACGCCGGGGCATGCGCCCGGGCACGTGATGTACTATTTTCCAGACGAAAAAATCCTCGTCGGCGGCGATCTTGTCATCGGCGGCAGCGTCGGGCGGACCGATCTGCCGGATTCGGATCACGCGGCGTTGGAACAATCCATTCGCCGCGTGATGCAACTGCCGCCGGACACGCGGCTGCTGCCCGGCCACGGTGACGTGAGCACGCTGGAGATCGAGCGAGTCACGAATCCGTACGTGCAGGAAGCGCTTGGGCCGAATTGGCAATTGACCAAATGAAAAAGGCCGCGCCCTGGGGCGCGGCCTTCTCCCGCTTCTCGCGTGACGCGATGGTTACTTCGCGGAATCTTCCTTCTTCGACGCGCCCTTCTCACCCTTCCGCTCGCCGCGGGCGGGTTTGTCCTTGAGCTTCAGGTCGACGCTCTTCGCGCCGCCGGCGGTGACTTCGATTTCTTCACGCGCGGCGCCCTGTCCGCGCAGGTTCGCCTGGACGACGTACTTGCCGACCGGGACGTCGTTCATTGTGAACTTTCCGTCAGAGTCGGTCGTCGCCGTCGCGACCGGTTGCGGGCGATCGCCCTTCTCGCGGCGCTTGCCTTCCTTCGCGGGCTTGTCGGCCGCGCCGGCGGCGGGATCGGCGTTCTGCTTCTCGACCTTGGCCGCTTCACCGCGACGTTGGCCGCGCTCGTAGGGATGGAACAGGCGGACCTGCACCCCTGCCGCGGCCTTGCCATCCTTGTCGAGCACCGTGCCCGCGACGCTGCCGGTTTCCTTCTTCGCCTCGTCAGCGCGGACAGCGCTCGACAGAGACAACATCAATGCGACTGCGACCAGCGGGGTCGCCCATTTCAACATGCGAAACATATCGTTTTCCTTTCAATTGCCGGGCCGCGACGTGCGGCCCGTTCAGAATTGCAAACGCGGATGGAATCGGAATATTTCGCCGCCACGGCGAGATATCGTGAGAACTCGCTGCTGCGCAGTGAACCGGACTCAAAGCGTTCGGCTCCGTCCCCCGCGCGGGGAGAGCTCGACTTCCGCTCATCATCAGCGCGGCGATGGCGCCGATTCGAGTTCCCGCCAGACCTCGCGGAGATCGAGCTGCACCTTTACGGTTGCGCTGTCGACGCCCTGGTAATCGACCTGCGTCGTGTGCGCGCGGACCAGCGCGCGATCGAGCGCGTTCTCCAGCAACTTGTTCTGCGCGACCGCCTGCGCGATGGTCTGCCCGTTGGTCAGCGGCAGCGGATCGAGCTTGGCGCGGAGCTTGTTGGCCGCATCCGCCTCGGCGGCGCGGGCGGCCTTGAGTTGTGATCCGCTCGCGGTGCCTTTGCCTTCGGCGTCGATCTGTTGCTCGGCCCAATCCGGCGCCGCGCCCGGGACCGCAACCGCCGCATGCTGCACGGCGACCACGCCCCCCGCGCCGCCGCCCGCTTTCGCCACGCCGCGCGTCACCGCCGGCGTGACGCGATTGGCGAATTCGTCGCGCACCTTGTTCCACTCGTTCTCATCGCGCGGCAACTGCACCGGCCGCTGCTTCACGACCGCCGCGCCGGCGGCGACGCGAAAGGTGTCGAACAACTCATCCGGCGGCACCGCCAGCGAAACCCGCGCGCCGGAAGCATCGGGAAACTCGATCTGCGTGATCGGCCGCGCCGCCAGCCATTTTTCAACATCATCGCCCACGCCCGGCTGAGCCAGCGCATCCCCAACAGTCTTTCCGCCCGCGAACGGGATCGGCCTGATCGCCGCCAGCGTCTGCGCCACCGCCGCGTCGCGCGCATCGCACACGCCCTTGCCCGGAGCGCCTTCCGGCACCGCGCCCGGGCCCATACTGGTGCCGGTCGCGGAGAATTTTCGATTCGTCCAATCCTGCAATCGTCCCTGCAACACATCCGGCGGCACGGGCGATTCGAGGCGACTCTGCGTGGCGATGTTCACCAGTGTGTCGCGAACGCGGCCGGCCGGGATCTCGAGCTTCACCTGGCACGTGTCGCCGCTCAGCCAGCGCGGCCCGCCGATCTGCTGGGCCCGCGCGATCGATTCCACGAAACGCTTCTTGCTCCCCGTCTTTTCGATCAGTTCGCGCACGGTAAAGCCGTCGCCGATCGACTCGGCGTAGATCGTCTTGCGCAGCTCCGCCAGCGCCTGCCCATTGGCCGCGGCGACCTGGTCGCGGCGGACGTCAGGCACCGCCCCCGCGCGCGCAATCGGCGCGAGCGACGACAGGATCGCCACCGTCGCAATTAAAATCACTCGGATTGACCACGTCCGCTGCATCAACTTCAAACTCCGCATCGTAAACTCTTGATCGGACGCATTGTTAGACAAAGATCAATGCCCGGCGTTAGCCGGTGCCGATGCAAGCAACAGCCCAATCGAGCATTATCGGCCCCGCGGGGCGTTTGTTTGATTTGCCAGCCGCCCTTTCTTAGGATTCTACAACCCGCCGTAACCATTGTTTCGGTCGATTTTTAGCTGTCTGGAGTCGTGTAACCCACATGATCGTTCGCCGCCCCACCCGCCAGGTCACCATTGGCGACGCCGCACACGGCTTTGTCCGCATCGGCGGCGACGCGCCGGTCTCGGTGCAGTCGATGACCGCCGGTTACACGTATGACATTGACGCCTGCGTCGCAGAGATCAACAAACTCGCCGCCGCGGGCGCGGACCTCGTTCGCGTCGCCGTGCCCGAAAAGAAAGACACGGCCGCGCTCAAAGAAATCCTGCCGCAGGTCACTGTCCCGATCGTCGCCGACGTCCATTTCCATTTCCAGCGCGCCCTCGAAGCGATCGACGCCGGCGTGCACAAGATCCGACTCAATCCCGGAAACATCAACGAGCGCGGGCAAGTGCGCGACGTCATCCAGGCCTGCAAGGCGAAAAAGCTTCCGATCCGCATCGGGGTCAACGAAGGCTCGATCGTCGAACGCAAGGACAAACAAAAACGCCTGAAAGAGCTCGGCGGCGTCTTCAGCGAAAACAAGAACGGACATTTTCTGGCGATCATGGTCGCCAAGCTCGAGGAGTACCTCGAGATCTTCCACGCCGAAGATTTTCATGACATCGTGATCAGCGCGAAGTCGATCGATCCGCTGCTGGTCATCGACGCCTACAAAGCGGTCAGCGAGCGCTTCGATTACCCGCTCCACCTCGGCGTCACGCACGCCGGGCCGAAGGAAACCGGCACGATCCGCAGCGTCGTCCCGCTCGGGCACCTGCTCGCGTCCGGCATCGGCGACACGATCCGCATCAGCTATGCGAACGACCCCGTCTACGAAGTGGCGGACGGCCTCGAGCTGCTCTACATCCTCGGCCTGCGCACGCGCATCGGCGCAGAGCTCATCGCCTGCCCCACGTGCGGGCGAATCCAGGTCGACCTCTTCAAGCTCGTGCAGGACGTCCGCAAGCAACTCGAAAAAGAAATCAGCCTGCCGATCAAGGTCGCCGTGATGGGCTGCGTCGTCAACGGCCCCGGCGAATGCGAAGGCGCCGACATCGCCATCTTCGCCGGCGACCGCCGCGGGATCATCTACGTGCAGGGCGAAAAAGTCGCGAACGTCCCGGAGGAGGAAATCCTCACCGCGCTCCTCCGCGAGTGCCGCGCGTTCCAGGAGAAAGTCGCCCGCGGCGAAGCCAAGCTCGGCGAGAAAAAAGTCGACGTCATCCCGCCGGACCCGCTGGGGGAGCTCGGCAGCGGGTGGGAAAAGATTCAGAAGGAAAAAGGGCGCTCGCTGCCCGTGGTAAGATAACGTGAGACGAAATGACTACGGCCACAGCGCCAACTTCAGCCCCTGCGCAGCGCGTTGTTCTCCGAGGCGTGTCGTGGGAAACATATGAGTCTCTGTTGGATGAACTGGTGGGCCAGCACCTTCGGCTCACCTATGACAAAGGGACCCTCGAAATCATGTCTCCTAGCCGACGGCATGCTCGCGCCCAGAAGTTTATCGCGCGCCTGATTGAAAGCTTTACACTCGAACTTGCAATCCCGCTTGTTGGACTGAGGGATACCACGTGGAAAAGTGAATCGCTCGCCAAAGGTTTGGAAGCGGACGAGTGTTACTACATCGCCAACGCCGCGTGGGTGGCGTCGCTGGACGAAGATTATGAGATCCATCTCCCCGGCGATCCGCCACCCGATCTTGCAATCGAAGTGGACATCACCAGCAGCAGCTTGGACAAGGAAGCCATCTACGCGAGCCTGGGCGTGCCGGAATTGTGGCGCTGGGAAGACGGCCACCTTCATGTCCGCGCCCTGCGGTCCGACGGGACCTATGAGCGCCGGTCAGCGAGCATCGCGCTGCCTCGACTTCCAGTCTCCGTGATCGAGCAGTATGTCTCCCGCCGTACGACGGCGGATGACACTACCGTGATGCGCGAGTTCAGCGCGTGGGTACGAACCCAATTCACCCCGCCCGCCCGCCAATAAACCCGGGCCGCTTCAACCGTTCGTCATATCCATCATGAGTCGTCCGCTTTCGCGGCCGCCGCCAGCGTATGATGTGCGGCTCAACACACGGAGGCGTTCATGATCAAAGCGATATTGATTCTCATCGCACTCGCCATCGGATTCGGCGGCGGCGTCTATTTCGCGCAGCACAATCCGGCAGCCGCGGCGAAGTTTTCTGCGGAAGAGCAAAGGAGGCTCGTCCAAGCGCAACTCGCTATCACGCAGAAGATCAAGGCGAAGCTCGATCAGATGCCCAGCAGCGACGATAAGCCACCAGGCAGCGCTGGAATTCTCTCCGCAAAGCAGGCCGCCGCCGCTGCGACGCCGGAGGACGTGAAGCAGCTCCGCCAGGAAACCGATACGCTTGAAGCGATGCTGCGCAAGCGGTTAGATGAGTTGAACTAGATTTTTCTAGCGTCGGCGGCGGCAGATTGCGGATGCGGCGAGGACCATCATCACCGCCGCGCTTGCCGGTTCCGGGATCGCGCTGATCTGGTAGATCGCGCCCGATGCGGTCGTCGTAAAAATATTGCCCGTCGAGGTGATGTCGCTGACGAACAGCGAATCATCCGTGGCGAAGATGTTGTCGAGATGCCCGATCGTGGGGACGGAGTTGGGGACGAACTCGAAGTATTCGTTGGTCGCCAGATCGAGGTAGAGCAGCGGATTCTCTTCGTTCGCGACGCCCGCCTCGGCGAATTTGCCGTGGAAGCCGACGAAGAGCCCGTCATTCAACCCGGCCGGGAAATTCGGCGGCGCGAACGAGATTTCGGCCGCTCCTTCCGCCTCGATCTGCGTCGGGCCCATCGGCTGGAACGCGACGAGCGGCTGCACGCCGCCGCTGCCGATGCGCGTGCCGGTGCGATACTGGATGTAATCGCCGGCGAAGCCGAAATTCGGGATCGACGCGCCGATCTGATTGGCGCGGATGACGTTGATCTCATCCGCCGACGTGGGCTCGGTTGGGTCGACCGTTCCGTCGATGCCATTCTCCTGAAAATACAAATCGCCGCTCGTCGGATGAAACGCGATGCCGGCGGCGTTGCGCAGGCCGGACGCGACCTGCTGAAGGTTCGTCGCGGAAACCGTGGAACCGTTGTTCGTCAACGCGAAACGGTAGATCGATTCCGGATTCAGGTTCGCGGTGATCAACCCGCTCGCCGGGATCGTGGTCGCATCGTTGGTCGCGTTGTTGCGCGAGCCGACGTTGAAATAAACCTCGTACGTCTCCGGCAGCGCGGTCGGCCTGACGGCCAGCGCGTATGTGTCGTGCATCTGCGCGGCGACGAACGGGAGATTGATCGCCCCGACGCTCGTGAACGGCGACGACGGCGTCGCCCCCGCGCGGAAAATGTTGATGCTCCCGCCCGCCGCCAGCGCCGAGTTGACGATCAAAAGATCGCCCGCGCGGCGCATCTGCACGATCGCGCCCGGCAGACCGGTGTTCAGATACGTCCCCGCGTCGTCGGCGACGCCGTCATTGTTTGCATCGGTCAGGCGGAGCAGTTTCCCGGTCGACGCGTAATAGCGCCCGCCGGTCGGGTCGTTGATCGCGACGAGCATCGAGCCGTCCGACTGCTTGAGCATGCCGGTCGGATATGCCAGCCCGGACGCGAACGTCGTCACGCGAAATTTGGCCGGGTCGATGCGCGGATTGCTGCCCAGGGCAAACGGCGCGGGCGCGGGCGCCGCCCCGGCCGCCGCCGACAAAGCGCACATCACCCCAACCACGAAAAGCAACGTCCCCTCGAAGTGCCTTCGCATGTCGGAAGACTATAACATCATGCCATGTCCGCCGACGCATCATTCCGCGAGCAAATCCGCCTGATTCTCATTCACGACTGGGACCCGCACAACGCCGAGCGGACCGAAGCCGCCCACCACACCTACGACGGCTACATCAGCCCGTTGGCCGACCTGATTCGCTCCGGCGCGGACGAGGAGGCGATGATCGCGTTCCTCAAAGAGCGCGAGGCCGAGACGATGTGCTTCCCGGCGCTCGGCACGCGACACCTGGACCGCGTGGCGAAAAAGCTGAGAGCGTTGCGCGCTCTCGCCTGAGCCGCCCGGGCATATGGTTGGGCAGGCCCGAGCACTCGGGAACCTCCACTCAGGGGTGTCCACTCACGAAAGGCCCAACGATGAGTTGGTCATTTCGCATCGCCCGCATCGCCGGCATCGAAGTTCGGATTCACTTCACCTTCCTCCTGCTGCTGCTGTGGATCGCGGCGTCGCACTACAGCCGCGGCGGACCGCCGGAAGCGATTCGCGGCGTCGTTTTCGTCTGCCTGCTCTTCCTCTGCGTGCTGCTGCACGAGTTCGGCCACGCGATCGCCGCCGCGCGATACGGAATCAAAACGCCGGACATCACGCTGCTGCCGATCGGCGGCGTCGCGCGGCTGCAACGCATGCCGGACAAGCCGTGGCAGGAGTTCATCGTCGCGATCGCCGGCCCGCTCGTGAACGTCGTCATCGCCGCCGCGCTGATGCTGGGCCTCGGCATGGCCGGGCGATTCGACGGCAACCTTCAGCTCGATAATCCGCACGTGCCGATGCTGCTCCAACTCCGCAACGTGAACATCATGCTGGTGCTGTTCAACCTGCTGCCCGCCTTCCCGATGGACGGCGGGCGAATCCTCCGCGCGCTGCTCGCGACGCGCATGCCCTACGGCCGCGCGACGAACATCGCGGCGTCGGTCGGTCAGTTCATGGCCTTCCTCTTCGGCTTCTGGGGCCTGATGGTCGGCAACCCGTTGCTGATCTTCATCGCGCTGTTCGTGTACATGGGCGCCGGGCAGGAAGCCGCCGCCGCGCAGATGCGCGACGTCGCGCGTCACGCCGCCGTCGCCGACGCGATGATCCGCGATTTCCGAACGCTCCCCGCGACGGCGACGCTCGGCGAAGCCGCCGACCTGCTCCTGGCGACATCACAAACCGAATTTCCCGTCACCGACCCCGCCGGCGCCGTCATCGGCCTGCTCACCCGCGACGATCTCATCGCCGGCCTGAAACAATTCGGCGTCGCCGCCCCGATCAGCGCCGCGATGCGTCCCGGCGTCCCCACCGTCAGCCTCGACGCCAGCCTGGAGGACGCCTTCACGCTGATGAACGAACAACAGCTCCCCGCGCTGATGGTCGTCGACAACGCCGCCCGCGCCGTCGGCATGGTCACGCCGGAGAACGTCGGCGAGCTGATGATGATCCAGACGGCGCTGGATGGCCGCGCCAAGCCGCCGTGGTTCAAGACGAGAGATACGCTTCCGCCGCATCAGGTGAAACCGGCGACGACGTGATCTGGTCCCCTCTCCACGCCGGGGAGAGGGAGTAAGTCCGTTCATTCCGCCATCGCCCGCAACGTCTCCAAATTCACCGCATCCCACTCCCGCCCGTCCGGCGCTTTGCCTTCCTTCGGCGTTTCGAGAATCTTCGGGACGTTCTTCCACGCCGAATCGCGCACGAACGGTTTGAAGCCGTCGAGACCAATGAAACCCTGCCCGATGTGCTCGTGCCGATCGACGCGGCTGCCGAGATCTTTCTTCGAGTCGTTCATGTGAATGACTTTGACCGCCTTGATGCCCACGGTCGCCGCGAGTGTTTTCCGAAACGCCGCATACTTTTTCGCGCCGCGAAAGTCGTAACCGGCCGCGAACAGGTGCGCGGTATCCAGACAAACTCCCATCCGCTCCGGCGACTTCACGCGCTCGATGATCTCCGCCAGGTGCTCTAATTTGCACCCCAGACACGACCCCTGCCCCGCCGTCACTTCCAGCAACGTCGTCACCGCTCCTCGCGGCGAATCCGGCGTCTGATCATGAATCACATCCAGCGCCGCCGCGACCTTGCGGATCCCCGCCTCGTCGCCCTCACCCATATGCGCGCCCGGGTGCGTGACAAGGTACGGAATCTCGAGCTGCTGGCACCGCCTCAGCTCCTCGATGAACAGCTCGACGCTCTTCCGCCAGAACTCCGCGTTCGTCGCCGCGAGGTTGATCAGGTAACTGTCATGGCTGACCGTCTTTTTTATGCCGAGGCGTTTCGCGTGCGCTTTCCACTCGCCGATGCATTCGGCCGTCAGTGGCGAACATTTCCACTGCTGCTGGTTTTTCGTAAACACCTGGACCGTGTCGCAGCGCAGCTCCTCCGCCTTGAGAAGCGCGTTGTGCATGCCGCCGGCGATGGAGAGGTGTGCGCCGAACATTGGTATTGATGTCATTTCGGGTAATGCGCGTACGTCACGCCAAGCCTGTCATGCGTCAGGCTTTCCGGGAGCGTCTGCATGTATTGCTTGATCTCGTCGCGCACGCGGCGGTAATGACGCATCGCGTCCTCTTCGGTCTTCGCGTCCTTCGCCAGCCGCGGCGGATCGTCGAAGCCGACGTGAACGCGCTTCATCTTGCCGGGAAACATCGGACACGTTTCGTTCGCGTGATCGCAGACGGTGACGACGTAGTCGAACGCAACGTCCTTCAGCTCATCGACGTGTTTCGACCGCTGACCGGAAATATCGACGCCCGCTTCGGACATCGCCTTCACGGCCCGCGGGTTCATTCCGTGCGGCTCAACGCCTGCCGAATAGGCGTCGATCGCGTCGCCCTTCAGCGATCGCGCAAAACCTTCGGCCATCTGGCTGCGGCAGGAATTCCCCGTGCAAAGGAACAGCACTTTCAGCTTCGACATGCGGCGATACTAGAAATGTCCATGAGCTTCGTCCAGCGAGATGATGTGCGTCCGCCCGCGCGCCGCTTATTTGCGGCGATGGCGACCGCGCGTGGAGCGCGTCATGAAGAGCGCGGCCGCGCCCAGGCCGCAGAGGAGGATGGAGGCGGGTTCCGGGTTGATCGGGACGGTCGGGCCGGGAGTCCAGGTGGAGACGGTGAACGTCACGACTTCGCTGCCGGTTGCGTACGTCACCGGGGCGCCGCCGCCGTAGATGATCACGAGAGTCCACCAGCCGTAGTTCGCGTTGATGTGCCAATCGCCGATAGATTTTTTCAACTCCCATTCCGCGGGCGACGGCGACAGCCAGAATTCCTGTTCGCTGGAGAAAGTCGATCCGCCGCTCAGGCTGAATTGCGCGGTTGCGCTGGAGTCGGCGAACCAGGTGGATGAGCTGTAGGAATATTCGCCGCGCGGCGACGGCAGGTCGAGGTAGAGCCAGGGGGCCGGGCCGTTGATGTCAAATTCGCTGACCGGCGTCGTGCTGCCGGGTGCGCTGACGGTGTACGCGCGATCGAACGGAACCACTTGCGGCGCGGCGTCGGCGACGCGGACGCCGCACGCGAGAACGGCCGTCATGCAACTCAACACCAGGATCAGTTTCACGGCGGGCCTCTTTCGGTCTTGCTGCATTTGCGAAAATCATCACACACGCTGCGTCGGCGGAATCGTACCTCGCGTCCGGCCGAACAAAAAGCCGCCTCCCTGATTGAACGGTTTATCCCGTCAGGGTTATTCGCGAAAAATCATTTGCCGATGCAAAACGTCGCGAACACGCGGCCGAGAACGTCGTCCGGCGTGACCTGGCCGAGCACGCGGCCGAGGGAATCGAGGGCGTCGCGAAGTTCGAGCGCGATCAATTCCGCGCCGGCGGTGCGGGCGATTTCTTTCGCGCGCGCGAGCGCGGAGCGTGCATCCGCGATCGCGGCGAGGTGGCGGGCATTCAGGGCGAGCGTCGGGGCGGCGGCAACCTGACCGAACGCGAGGACGTCAAGGGCGTCGCGGAACGCGTCGAGCCCTTGGCCGGTCACGGCGCTGATGGCGCCCGGTAATGCGGCGGACGCGAGGTCCGCCTTCGTCAGCACAATCAGGTCCGCGCGGCGCGGCAGCTCGAACAACGGCTTGTCATCGCTCGCGTCGCGCACGAGCAGGACGAAGTCGGCGGACTCGATCACGCGGCGGGCCTGCGCGTTCATCTGGTGCTCGATCGCGTCCGGCGCGGCGAGATCTTCGTCGAGGCCGGCGACGTCGATCAGGCGGACGAGCCCGCGCTTCAGGCGGACTTCGGCCGACAGCGCGTCGCGCGTGGTGCCGGCGATCGGCGAGACGATCGCGCGATCGTGCCCGGCCAAGGCATTCAGGAGCGTGCTCTTGCCCGCGTTCGGCCGGCCGACGAGGACGAACGAAGGCTCGTGCGTCAGCGGCTCGAAGCGCGCGCTGTTTTTCACGAGATCGTCCAAAAAAGCGTCGATTTCCTCGACCCGGCGGACCAGCTCGTCGCCGGCGAGGAAGGAAATGTCTTCCTCGGAAAAATCGATCCCCGCCTCGACGAGCGCCAGCGCCTCCGCCAGCGATTCCATCGGCCCGCGCAAGCGCGACGACAGCTCGCCGGCCAACAATTGCCGCGCCGCGCGCAGCTCTGCGTCGCCATGCGCGGCGATCGTCGCGGCGACGCCTTCCGCCTCGGCCAGATCGATCCGCCCCGAAAAATACGCGCGGGCGGTGAACTCTCCCGGCTCCGCATGCCGCGCGCCGGCGGCGATCAACGCGTCGAGCAGCATTTTCACCAGCAGCGGATTCCCCGGCAGATGAAACTCGACCAGGTCTTCGCCGGTGTAACTCCGCGGCGCCGCGAAGAAGTAAATCCACGCCGGGACCGTGAGATCCGAAAACGACAACCCCGTCCGCCGCGCCTCCCCCGCCGGCGGCAAGTCATCACTCACGCTCGCCGCGATCCGCCGCGCCTCCGCCCCGCTCATTCGCACGATCATCCGCCCCGCCGCCGCCGCCACGCTATTGCTGATCGCGGCGATAGTGTCGGCGGCGTGCATGGCATCAATGTAATCGCAGGCGAAGAGAAGGAAACCACAGAGACCACAGAGAGAATTCTGAAGCCGACTGTTTGTCTCTGTGGTCTCTGTGATCTCTGTGGTTCAATCGTGCCTTCAATGCAAGCGCGGATCCGTCGGCGTCGCCGCGCGGATGCCGCCCCACGCCATCGGCGGGTCGTCGTTGCTGCGGCAGTCGCCGCGCAGGATGTTTCCCGCGACGCTCGCACTGAACCTGATCGGCGGCCGCACGTGCTCGGCATGCCATAGCGTGAAGCTGAGCTGATCCCCGCGAATCCGGCCGTCGGTGATGACGATCTCCCGCCCGCCAAGCCGCGCGGTGCCGGAAATCACCTGGTAATGCCGTCGCAGGCGAAGATTCATGTGCTGCCGCGATGGGCCGTTAATCACGCACCGCCAATCTCCCTGCACCCACGCGGGCACGATCCACTTGTACAGCGTGCGGTGATGAATCGACTCCGTCGCGTCCGGGCCCCAGTCGCCCATCTCGAAATTGTTCGAGACGATCCGCGTGCCCGGCTTCAGCTCCCACAAAAGTTTCGGCCGCAGCTTCACGTTGATGCCCGGCAGCAGATAGAGCATCACGACCGTCGCGTCGCGCAGATCGATGTCGAAAAAACTGTCGCGGACGATTCTGATCCGGCCCGACAAGCCGTGGCGCTTGACGTTGTCGCTGGCTTCGTTGATGCGCTGAAGATCGATGTCGACTCCGACGCCGCATGCGCCAAGCTTCGCCGCTGCGACGACGATGCGTCCGTCGCCGCAGCCGAGGTCGTAGACGAGATCATTTTCCGTAACGCCCGCGAGCTTGAGCATCGCCGCGACGACGGCGTCATCCGTCGGCACGTACGGCACGTCGCGCCGCGGCTGAAGCCGGTGCAGTTGCAGCGAGCGCGGATCGCCGCCGCCGGTGAATGAAACCAATCTCGCGTGCGCCTGCTGCATCGTCATCGCCGCCTCCGTGTCGAGCGAAGCGTTCACAGTAGCCCGGCATCGAAGTCGGCGGCAACGCGCGAAAGAATTTGGAGCCACAGATAAACACAGATTCACACAGATGAAGATCCCAATCCGTGTTCATCAGTGTTCATCTGTGGTTCCAACTGATTTTCCGTCAAGCGTTCCTCGTCACCGCTTCCCATGCGCCGCTCTTGGCCGAGTCGAGGACCGCGTCGCAGACGCGCTGCGTCTCGAGCGCATCGCGAAACGTCGGGCTCGCCGGTTTTCCGTTCGCGATCGCTTCCAGAAAATCCGCCACCTGGTGGACGAACGTGTGCTCGTAGCCGATCTGAAGCCCCGGCACCCACCAGTGCTTCATGTACGGATGATCGCCGTCCGTGACGTGGATCGAGCGCCAGCCGCGGAGGGTGCTTTCGTCCTTGTGATCGAAGTAGGACATGCGGTGCAGGTCGTGCAAATCCCACGCGATCGAGGCGTTTTCGCCGTTGATCTCGAAGGTGTACTCGGCCTTGTGCCCGCGCGCGTAGCGCGTCGATTCGAACGTCGCGAGCGAGCCGTTGTTGAAGCGCGCGAGGAAGGCGCACGCGTCGTCGATGCCGACTTTTTCCACTTTCCCGGTCAGGTTGTGCTTGCGCTCTTTCACGAACGTCTCGGTCATCGCGGTGACTTTTGCGATCGACCCGTTCAGCCAGATCGCCATGTCGATGCAGTGCGCGAGCAGATCGCCGGTCACCCCCGACCCCGCGGCGTTCACATCGAGCCGCCACAGCCCTGCCCCGCCCTGCGGAAGATCCGCCGAGATCGTCCAGTCCTGCAAAAACTTCGCGCGGAAATGAAAGATGCGCCCGAGCTTCCCCGCGTCGATGAGCTGTTTCGCCAGAGTGACCGCCGGCACGCGGCGATAGTTGTACCAAACGGTGTTCGGCACCTTTGCCGCCTCGACCGCGCGGCACATCTCCTCCCCCTCGGCCGTGTTCATCGACAGCGGCTTCTCGCAAAGGATCATCTTCCCCGCCGCCGCCGCCGCCAGCGCGATCTCTTTGTGCGTGTTGTTGGGCGTACAGATGTCGATCGCGTCGATATCCTTCCGCTCGACGAGTTTTCGCCAGTCCGATTCGACCGACTCATACCCCCACGTGTCGGCGAATTCTTTGGTCTTCTCCTTGTCGCGCCCGCACGCCGCCTTCAGCACCGGCCGATACTCGCGCTGGAAGAAGTTGCTCACTTTGCGGTACGCATTCGAATGCGCCCGCCCCATGAAGCCATAGCCGATCACGCCGACGTTGAGATTTTTCGTGCCCATCGCAGCGTTGTACCGGATGCGACTGCGGCCCGGCAACTACGGCGCGCAGTTCGGCTGCTGTAGGGGCGAGACAAGTGTCGCCCCGCATCAATATTTCGACGCAGCCGTCCCTACGCCGCTTCATCCCACCGGCGTGCACAGCTCGATCAACGTCCCCTCAATGCTCCGCACGTACGCCACCGTCTGCCCCCACGGCTTCACCTTCGCCGGCGAGATCGGCTTCGCGCCCGCGGCGACCGCGGTGGCGAACGCTGCCGCAACGTCTTGCGTCACCAGCGCGAATTCCACGCCGAGCGGTTTCCCCGCCGGCGTCGCCGGCACATATCCGTCCGGCAGATTCATCGCACCCAGGTCGTGCGACGCGAACGCGAGCGTGGTCTCGCCCGTCTCGAGTTCGCCATATTGATTCGGTGCGCGCTCGCGCGTAGCGACAAATAAAGGAGTTGTCATCCTGAGGTATTCCGAAGGATCTGGCACCGAACGACGAGGAACGCAGATCCTTCGGAGTACCTCAGGATGACAATGCGTTGAAGTCAAACACTACAGCGGTCATTAAGGGGTCACTTCCTTTTATGTCCGTCAGCTAAAGGTTCACCCGCTTGAACCGCCGCCGGTAGCTCACGTTCCGCCCCGAGATCATGAACACGCCGTCGCCGCGGTAGTGCATGGTCGTCGGGTAGCGCGGCGCGGGCGGCGACTTCGCGACGTGCGCTTTCACCACCTCGAAGACGAAAAGGCTGTACTTGTTGATCAGGCTCGTGTCGATCAGCTTGCACTCAAAATTCGCGTAGCACTCGGCGATCAGCGGGGCCTTCACCTTTGTCGCGCGGGCTGGGGTGAGGCCGAACTGGTCGAACTTGTCCGGCGCGCCGGGGCCGGCGTGGGTGTTGCCGATGGCGATCACTTTCTCGATCAGGTCGTGCGTCGGCAGGTTGATCACGCACTGCTTGCTGCGGCGAACGAGGTCAAACGTGTGGTTCTGGTCCCAGATGAAGCAGCCGACCAGGGCCGGGGCGAAGCCGAGCATCATGTGCCAGCCGAGGGTCATGATGTTGCGCTCGTTTTTCCACGCGGAGCTGATCAACACGACCGGCCCGGGCTCGAGGAATCGGCGGATTTTTGTCAGCGGGAAGTTTTTCTTGCGGTAGGTCATGGGCGGTCCTTCGCGAACGCGCGTTGATGGCGCGCGACCATTGTATTGGACGCGACTCGTCTCGCTTCGTCTCCGCCGGCTTCGTAGACACCCTCTCATGATGACAAGTTCCGTCTCGAACGCTTCGGGGAGGACGCGCGAAGCTCACGTTGTTAACCCATCGCAAGCTTGCGCCAATCGGCGGCGCGGATCATCAACTCGGAGTCAAAATGCCTCGGCGGGCGAGACGCGGGCGGGATGTTTTCAGACGTTTTGAGCGTCGCCGAGCGCGCGGCCGCGTGTTCACCAATTAGTTAACCGGTTAGGCGGAGGTGAAAAAACGTGGCCCAACTCTCGGCCCGGCCTGGAATAAAAAACGCGTCGGCCCGGACCGGCCGCCGCACTTTTCCGGGGTCGGACGACTCACAAGTCGTCGGCGACACAAGACGCGGCCAATCGAACGGGCGTGGCGGCAATGACCCTTCGCGCGGCGGCGCGGTCGACGCACGGGCGCGGCGATCATCGCCACGACGCGCTCACTCGCGCCAGCCATGTTGTTCGCGCACCTTCACCATCACCGCTAAAATGTCGTTCCACGTTTGCGCTTTCGACATCGTCTCGTTGCTGAACATGCAGCCATCCCAGCAGATGTGGCGGAAACGTTTGACGGAGTGGCCGCTTTCGTTTTTGAGCCAGTAGCCGGCGTGGCGCGGGATGTCGAGTTTGCCGGTCGGATCGGTAGCGAGACAATGCCGGCCGGTCTTGTCGTGCGAGCCGGAGCCGTGAACGGTCGCGTTGTTCTGCGCGACGTGGAAATCGATCGTCCACGGTCGCAGCGCGGCGGTGAGTTTCTTCAGCGCTTCGTCGAGCTTTGCTTTGTCCTGCCAATCGTAATTCTGCGGGAGGATCGCATCTTCGGGCGCGTTGTAGCCCATCGTGTAGAGCAGCGTGTGCGCCATGTCCGCCTGGAAGCCGACGGTCGCCGGTCGGCCGACCATTTCGAGAAGCTGAACCATCCGTCGCCAGGAATGCATGCCGCCCCAGCAGATCTCACCCTCGGCGGCGAGGCGTTCGCCGTGCCCTTCGGCGACGTCGGCGGCGAGACGAAACGTTTCGGCGATTTTCTTCTGGTTGCCTTCGGGATCCTTCGCCCAGTCGGCAGGCCCGGATGCGGAATCGATGCGGATCACGCCCCACTGCCGCGCGCCCCACTGCCGCAGCTTCTCGCCGATCTTGCACGCTTTGTGGACGGATTCGACGAACTTTTTCCGCTCCGACGCGTCGCCCATCGCCGACCCGCCACCGGTCGGCGGCCAGACCGGCGCGACG
>JAXDMN010000399.1:0-44212 GCA_034666045.1 Phycisphaerales bacterium
ACGGCGCCGGGAAATCGTGCAGCATCTCCGGCTTGGTGTGGAACTCGATCAACTGTTGAGACAACGCCAGACTCCTGCTCCGAACCAGCAGCAGCACACCTGAGGTCAAACGTCGACGCGTCGCGGTGGGGGTTCAATAAAAAATGCGTGTTGCGCGATCTACGGTGTCACTCAGAACATCGGCTGATAGTAGGCCACTCACGAGCGCACGGGGGCGGGGAAAATCCCCGCGGGGCAGGCAGCCAGACGTAGTGATTGTTCAATTGTTGGCGCGGGCAGCGCACCGCGCGGCCGTGCACCGCAAGCATCTGACTACCGCGGATACTCCGGCGGCTGCACTTCGAATCCGCCCGGCGTCGCGAACTCCGGACGATTCGCAAACACGCCCGCGATCACCAGCGCCAGCCCTCCAGCGCGCAGGATCGAACTGCCGATCGCGATCACCGTCAGCGTCTGCCCCAGCGACACCGCTGATGTCCCCGTCGCGCTCGGCCCGAAGACCATCACACTGACTACCAACGCGCTGCCGACCGTGGATACCAGCATCAGCCCCAACCCAATCATCGCCAGCATCGCGCCCCTGCCCGCGCGGCGCCACATCAATGCGCAGACCATCATTCCACCCAGGTAAACCAGCAGCAGCGGCGTTTGCGCGAGCAATTGGCTGAGGGAACGGGTGAAGGTCGCATTCATGGACACCACGATACACCACCGTCGTGCCTGCGTCATAACGCCACATTCGCCCCGCGGGAAAAACAGGGCGGCCGTCACTAGAGTATTGATCCTGTGCAGACGCCCGCGCGAAAGCTCTTGTTCCTCACGCTGCTCCTCTCGGCCGCGCTCGGCTTTGCCGTGGGTTGCGATCGGCAGGAGTCGGTCGCGTTCTACGACGCGCCGAAGGACCCGCCGCAGCCTGCGACGACGGAGAAATCCGACGTCATGCCGATCGCCGACGCCAGCCCCGCCGGCGCGAAGACCAAGCTGCACTGGGATGCGCCCAAAGCGTGGAAGGAAATGCCGCCGAGCCAACAGATGCGCGTCGCGCAGTTTCGCGCCAACGACGAGCCGCCGGTCGATGTGACGGTCATTCCGCTGGGCCCCGAGTCGGGCGCGCTGCTGCCGAACATCAATCGCTGGGAGCGCGAGCTCGGCATCGCCCCGTCGCCGGAGAGCAAGCTCGCCGACGTGACGAAGGCGACGAAGGTCGGCGATCTCGACGTGACGCGGGTCGACTTGAAAGGCGCGGAGAAACGCACGCTCGCCGCGATCGTCCCGCACGCGGGCCGCGTCTGGTTCTTCAAGATCATGGGCCCGAGCGACATCGTCGCGCGGCAGCAGGAAAATTTTGACGCGTTCATCGGCACGCTGCACGCCGCGGAAGAAAGCCACACGCACGGCGAGGCGAACGCCGCCGCCGCCCCCCTCGCGCCCGCGCCGCCCGGTGAGCCGATCAGCAAGCTGGCGAAGTACGCGACGCCGGAGGGCTGGCGCGTGATCCCGGATTCCAAGCCGCCGCGCATGCTCGGCCTCGAGGTCGGCAGCGGCGAGCAGACTGCCAAGATGCTCGCCTCCCGCTTCGCCGCCGGGAACGCCGGCTCGTTCCCGGACAACATCACCCGTTGGCGCACCGAGCTCGGCCTGCCGCCGATTGAAGACCCGCGCACGCTCCCGATGGCCGACGCCATCGTCGGCAAGGACGGCGAAGGCATCGCCCTGGAAATGCACAACCCGGCGAACAAGAAAGGCGTCGTCGTCGTCATCGCCTCGGCGCGCGGCGACCTCTGGTTCTTCAAATTCGCCGGCCCCTCCGACGTCATCACCGCCGAGCGCCCGAAATTCGACGCGTTCCTCAAGTCCCTCGAGTTCGGCGGCGAAAAGTGAGCGTATGAGATCCAGGCGATGTCATCCTGAGGTACTCCGCTTCAGGGCGTCTTAGAAACCCTCGCAGGATGACAATCGCCTTGGAAGTTTGAGTGCTATGCCCGAACACGCCCCATCGAATCCGTTGAAGACCCTTCTCGCTCCGTTCGCGTCGCTGCGCCTGACGGTCACGCTGCTCGCGCTGGCGATCGCCCTCATTTACGCCGGCACCTGGGCGCAGATCGACAACGGAATCTGGCACGTTCAGAAGTACTACTTCCACAGCTTCCTCACCTGGATCGACCCGGCCCTTTTCATGCCGCGCAATCCGAACGGCACGCTGAAATCGTTCGCGCTCAACTTCGGCGGCGGGCCGCTCACGCTGAAGTTCCCGTTCCCGGGCGGCTACACGATCGGCGCGCTGCTGCTGATCAACCTCCTCGCCGCCCACACGCTGCGCTTCAAGGCGACGTGGAAAGACCTGATCCTGATCCCCGCGCTCGCCCTCAGCTTCGCCATCGCCTACGCCTTCCCGCCGCAGAGCAACCGATCGATCGTCATCGTGCTCGCGCTCGCGCCCCTGCCGATGCTCGCCGCCGTCGCGCCGCTGCACCGCAAGCGCACCGGCGTGATCCTCATCCACCTCGGGCTCATCCTGCTCCTCGTCGGCGAAGGCATCACGAGCGGCTTCGCCGTCGAAAGCCAGATGCGCATCGAGGAAGGGAGCCACGCGAACTACTCCGAAGACATCCGCCACATCGAGCTGGCGATCGTCGATCCGTCGCGCGCCGAGCGCGACAGCGTCATCGCGATCCCCGCGTCGCTGCTGACCAAAGACGCGGTCGTCAAGCACTCGGCGATGCCGTTCGAGGTGCGCGTCGACGACTACTTCCGTAACTCGACGATCCTCGGCCCCATGCAGGCCGGCAACCGCACGAATGCGAAAGCGACCGCCGGCGCCGGCGTCGGCGTCACCGCCGCCCCCGAGCCCGCCGCCACCGGCGAAGCCATCGATCTCCCGTCCGCCTACGTCACGCTCGTGCGCGACGGGCAGAACCTCGGGACCTATCTCGTCTCCGCCCTGGCCGACCAGTTCCGCCGCCCGTTCTTTCCGCCGCAGGAAGTCACGGTCGGCGACAAGACTTACCTGATCCAGTTGCGCTTCAAGCGGTTGTACAAGCCGTACACGATTCACCTGATCGACTTCCGCTTCGACCGCTATCTCGGCACGAACGTCGCGAAGAATTTTTCCAGCGACGTGCGCCTCGTCGACCCGACGCGCAACGTCGATCGCAACGTCCGCATCTGGATGAACAACCCGCTGCGCTACGCCGGCGAAACGTTCTTCCAGGCGGATTGGAACAAGCAGACCGAGCGCGGCACGGTGCTCCAGATCGTGCGGAATCCCGCGTGGACGATGCCGTATCTCGCGTGCGCGATCGGCGCGGTGGGGTTGGTCTTCCACTTCGGGATCACGCTGGTGAATTTTCTGGTGAAGCGCGCCTCAGTGACGCCGGTGATCGCGAATCCGGCGCGCGGGTCAAAAGGCAAGCGCGTTCCTGCTGCCGCGATTCCGGTCGGAGCTTCGACAGCTCCCTGGTTCAACCCCGCGACGATCGGCGCGCTCCTCTTCGTTCTTTTCATCTACGTCTTCACGCTGATTTCAGTGTTTCGTCCTGTCGGCGCTCGGAACGGGTTCGACCTCAAGACGTTCGCGAAGCTGCCGATCTCGCACGAAGGGCGCATCCAGCCGCTCGACAGCCTGGCGCGCAACAGCCTCAAGATCATCAGCGGACGCGAGACCGCGAGCACCGCCGACGCCGGCGGCGAGAAAATCTCCGCCATCCGATGGCTCGCCGACGTCTTCGGACAGCCGGACAAGGCCAGCGCCTATCCCGTCTTCCGCATCGACAACAAGGACGTGCTCGGCCTGCTCGATCTCAACGCCGACCGCAAACGTTTCGGCTTCCGCGAGATCCTCGAGAACCGCGACAAGCTCCAGGAGCAGCTCAAGCGAGCCCACGACGCCGCTCGCGCCGATCCGCGCAGCCTCGATGTCTTCCAGCGCAAGATCATCGAGCTCGGCGACAAGCTCGAGGTGTACATCGCGCTGGGACGAATGGAAGGCCTCTTCCTCGTCCCGCCGCTCGCGGAAGGCGAGCAATGGCAACCGCTCGGCAAGGCGATGCACGTCGGCGACGCCGCCGCCGCCCCGCACCCCGCCGCGAAAACGTATCTCAATCTCGTCGCCGCGTTGCACGACCAGAAGCCCGAGACTTTCAACGCCGAAGTCACCGCCTACGCGAAGCAGGTCGCGGAGAAACTCCCGCAGCCGAACCGGAAGATCCGCTTCGAGACGTTCTTCAACCGCGCCGATCTCTTCACGCAGTCGATCGCGCTCTACCTCACCGCCTTCGTGCTGACCTGCCTGTCGTGGCTTTTCATCGGCGTCCCGCTCCGCCGCGCAGCGACGGTCGCGATCTTCGCCTCGATCCTCATTCACACCGCCGGCCTGGTCGGACGCATGTACATCACCGAGCGCCCGCCGGTCATCAGCAACCTGGCGTCGACCGCATTCTTCATCGCCTGGGGCGGCGTGCTGCTCGCCACCGCGCTGGAAATGATCTTCCGCAACGGCATCGGCGCCGCCGCCGCCGGGCTCATGGGATTCGTCTCCCTCTTCATCGGCGACCGACTCGCGCTGCAGGGCGACACGATGAAAGTCCTCCAGGCCGTCCTCGACACCAACTTCTGGCTCGCCACCCACGTCATCATCATCACGCTCGGCTACGCGGCGACGTTCCTCGCGGGCATCCTCGCGATGATCTACATCGTCGGCGGCCTCTTCACGCGCGGGCTCGACAAGGCCGCGTCGAAAGAACTGGCGCGGATGATCTACGGCATCTGCTGTTTCGCGGTGCTGTTCAGCTTCGTCGGCACGATCCTCGGCGGCATCTGGGCGGATCAATCGTGGGGCCGATTCTGGGGTTGGGATCCGAAGGAAAACGGCGCGATCATGATCGTGCTCGCCAACGCGATTCTCCTCCACGCGCGCTGGGGCGGACTCGTCAAAGAACGCGGCATCGCCTGCCTCGCGATCTTCGGCAACATCATCACCGCCTGGAGTTGGTTCGGCACCAACATGCTCGGCGTCGGCCTGCACAGCTACGGCTTCATGGACAAAGCCCTCACCTGGCTCCTCCTCTTCGTCGTCAGCCAGGTCTTCCTGATCATCGCCGCCAACGTGATCCCGCTAAAATGGTGGGCGAGCTACCCCCGCATCATCACCGCCACCCCCGACCCAAAACCCACCCGCGCCGTCGCATCGCCCGCATAAGAAAAAGAAGGTTCACCACGAAGCCACGAAGAGCACGAAGCGCCGCTCTCTGCGCATATCTCTTCCGCGTTCTCGCGCGTAGGAATATGAAATTTCGAACAACCGCTTCGTGCGCTTCGTGGCTTCGTGGTTAATTCCTCTTCCTTTCATAAAGCAGAAAACTTTTCCCTAACATTCCCCTTGACGTACGTCCGATGTTAGGCCTACATTATCGCCCTAACATCATCCGATCACAAGGACGTGCCGTATGATCACGATTCGCCATATTGAACGCCTTTTTGAAGATAACCAGCATCGCCGCCTCTTCCGCGAGCTCATCGCCGGCCGACCGGAGGCGACTTTTGCCCTCGAGCCGATTCTCGCCCGCGCGGTCCCGATTTCCGCGCTCGGCATGATCCGCCTCGACGAGCTCAGCCAGTCGCACACCGCGCTCTACCGGCGGCTGCTCAATGTCGTCCTCACCGCCCAGCAAGGCGACGGCGGATGGGCCGATCCGATGACCACCGCAGTCTGCCTGCGCGCGCTCTTGTCCGGCGGCGGCAAAGGGGGGGCCGCCGTCGAACGCGGCCTGCGCTATCTCGCCGCCCTTCAACAACCCAAAGGCACCTGGCCGAAAGAGCCGCTCCGCCGCATGCCGCTCGACGCCTTCGCCACCGCGTTCATCCTCATGCAGCTCGGCGACCGCGAACCCTTCCGCCGCGCCGTCCACTTCGACGATGCCACAAACTGGTTCGCGTCAAACGAGCGCGCCGTCGACCCTGAAACTCGCCGCCTCTGGTCCCACGCCGCCGTCAGATGCCGCCACGCTGCCGACCGCGATGCCCTCGGCAGCCTCTACTCCGCCGGCCGCCCGGCAGCGGCGTGAGCGGATGTCTGAGAAGCAGTGAAGACGAGGCTTGTCATCCTGCGGTACTCCGAAGGATCCGGCGCCGAGCGATGAAAGACGCAGATCCCTCGGAGTACTTCACGATGATAAACTTCGTCCCACCCTTCTTGGACGCGCTCCGACGATAGCCATCAGACGATAGCCATTAATCGCACCCCCGCTGCAAACGGCGCTACCCATTTTCGCGCGCGGCGCCGCGCTCAACGCCCACTTGCTTGGTTAGTAGGACCCACTGTAGAGTTCGCTGACCGCGCGTTGCGGTCAATCCACTCACTACAAGGGAGAGAGCTGATGTCCAATCTGTCGATCACTGCCGGTTCCGCGCCTTCTCAGTCCACGCCGATCCGCAAGGGAGCAACTGCCGCTTCCTGCGCCATCGCGATCCTGTCGATGATGCTCTTCACCGCCAGCACGGGCGCGGCCCCCCTCCTCTGGAACCAGCTCGGCAGCAACGCGCAAGTCACCAACAGCGCCTACGGACCGAACCTCGGCTTCTACGGCGGCGGCGGCTGGCCGGATGTCATCGGAAACCCGGGCTACAACCCCGGCGTCTTCGGCGGCGCACTCACCGTCGGCGCGGGAACCTACGGCACCTACGATCGCGTCCACAACGTCGTCTGGAACAACGTCGATCAGTACCTGAGCCCCGAGCGCGGCACGATCGACGTCTGGTTCAAGCAGACGCAGAACCCGGCCGACTACGCGCACGGAATCTACCGAATCTTCGACGGCGCGTACGGCTTGGGCAGCGGCGTCGGAATCTGGTCCGATGCCAACGGCGGACTCCCCACCCTCGCCTTCAGCGCGGGCTTCGGCGGCACCCCCACTGGCGTCACCTACAACATCTCCGCCCACAACGGCACGTGGATTCACCTCGCCGGCGTCTGGGACCGCGCCGGCATCGACGGATCGCTCGATACGCTCCGCCTCTACGTCAACGGCGCCGTCGCCGCCTCCAGCAACGTCTCCACCTGGGGCACCGTCGTTGGCCAGCAGGCGGACATCGGCGGCGGAAACGACGGCGACATCGCCGGCAAGTTCGCCATCGATAACCTCAAGGTGCACGACGTCGCGATCACCGACTTCTCCAATCGCTTCGACGAAAGCGCCATCCCCGAGCCGTCCGCCGTCGCGATGCTTCTGGCCCTGGGTGTCGCGCCGCTCTGCCGCCGACGCCGGCGGTAACGGCACCGGCCGCGCGGCGATTCAGTTCCCATCGCCCGCGCCGACAGCGATCAGACCAGCAGCCAGCAGCGCTCGACCCGTGTCACCAACGCGCACGTTGCGCCATGCACCGCTCGGCTTCAACCCGGATTTATTCCGGTGAACACCGTTCGTTCATCGACGAAGCAGGTCGGATTGCCATCCCGGTTAAACCGCGCGGCGCTCGCGCAAACCAACCCGTGATGGTCCGTGCAACCCCTGCGGCGCAATTTCCCCGCGTAACGGTCGGGACGAAGTCCCACCCGTATTCATTGGTCGGGACGAAGTCCCACCCGTATTCGTTGGTCGGGACGAAGTCCCACCCGTATTCGTTGGTCCGGACCAAATCCCACCCGTATCCGAGGTTCGCGAAACCGCTGGTCCGCGCCCCGCACCCTCACCCCAGCGTCGTCAGCGACGCCATCTCATCCGCGCTCGGACCCTCGGTGAGCGGCATGATGAAGCTGATCGCCTTGACGTTGATCAACGCCGTCGGCTGTACGCGCGGGTCCCAGTCGCTCCACGAGCGAAATCGATTCTGGTTATCGCGGTAGAACAGATCGTCAAGCCGGATAAACGCCGCCGCGGAAAGCTCCGTCATCAATTGCTCGGGGTCCAACTCCGACGAGCCGCACAGCGCCCGCTCGCGCGCGGCCTCCTGAAAGTCCACCCGGTACCAGTGTTTCGCCATCGCATCCTCCCCAAACAAAAAATGTGAGTCGTCCGTCCGCGTGCGCCTGGCGCCGCTCACTACAGAAAGATTCCCGCCCTCACCGAACTCTCCCCCTTCGCATCCATCGACGCGCCGAACGGAAAGAACTCCCCATGCTCCGCGAGCATCTGCTGAGCGAACGGAATCAGCGCGTTGAGCAGCTCATCCAGATCCGGATTCGCCATGGCGTCCTCCAGTGTCGCGTGATGCGCGTATGCCGCCACCACGAGTGCTGACGGATTTTGCATTCATGACCCGCCCGCCGGGTGGATTGCAGCGGATGGTCACCTTGATTTCACGTCCTTCGGGGCCAACGTCGACAGGAATGGGATGCCACAAACGAGAAGAGCCGCAACAGTCCGCCCGATGCTGGCCCACAGCCAGGGCGAATCGTTGCCCGACGGTGGTCGAAGCACGTAACAGCCCCATATTGCCACGCAGTATGCGGCAGCGAAGATCGAGGTCCCAATCCGGATCCAGCGTCTGGCAAACGGTGTCGTGAGATAGACATTGGCCTGCGGTTGCACGAGGACGTAAACGAAGGCAATGGTCTGCAATATTGCGAACGCTGTGACCGAATTGGCCAGGTCCCAAAGCGCCTTGTCCATCTCCGCACAGTTCATGGCGAAATCATAACGCCGTTTAGCGCGGCGAGATGCACGGGCGAGGCGCCGACGCCACGACTTTCCAGACACGCTCTCAGAGAGCGTTTAAGAAGTTCTGCTGCGCCAAGAACGAGCATGTTGTCATGCTGAGGTACTCCGAAGCATCTGCGTTCCTCGTCGTCAAACGCAGATCCTTCGCGAGTACGCTCAGGATGACAACGCTTGGGTCCTCTGAGGACGGACTTCTTAAACACCCTCCCAGGATGACAGCAGCGGCGGGTTCACCACGGCGTCGCCGTTGCGATTATCGCCGCGCTCGCGGAACGCGCGTGGCCGGTTTTTCCAGGGGCTGAAGCTCGCCGGGCGCCTGTTTGGCTTTCGTCGGCGCGGCGGCGGCTGCCGCTGGGGCGGGCGCTTCCGCTGCTGGCGCTGCTGGCGCTGCCGCTGCGGCCGGCGCGGGGGCGGGGTCGGGCGTGGCGCCGCCTTTGCCCATGAAATCGAGCTTTTTGTAGGTGATCGAGACGTCTTCCTCCAAGCCGCCGGGCGCCCGGCTGTCGTCGCCGCCCGTGTATTGCCGCAGTTCCGAAATGCCGGCGTCCTGTAGCAGTATGGTTTGATCGAGGAGTTCCTCGCCGTTCGCACTGGTCGAGTAGAACTCGATCGTGACCTTCTTCAGCACTTCGTTGCTGATCAGCGCCTGGAAAATTTGCGGCGATGCGCCGTCGATCGCCTTGGTGATCTTCAGCGCGGAATTCTGGACCTTCCCGCTGTGCTGACCAGTCGCCGCGTCTGTCGGCGACTTGCTTTCAAGCGCAACCGCCATGGCCTCGATCTTGCCGGCGCTGTCGCCCTTGAGCATGCCTTGCTTGGTGGCTTCGATCTTCACCAGAATCCGATTGCCGGCGGCGTCGCGGGCGCTCCAGAACGAAAGCATGATCGCGACGGCGATCAGCGCGGCCGGGAGACGTTTGATCGTTGGGTTGGACATGACATTCACTCCTTCAAGGTGAGCCCGTGCGCGAGCTGCGCGCGGGCGGACGAGAATCCGTTTCGTTGCTTACTTCGCCCCGCCGAGGCTCACATCGTCCGTGGCCATCGTTTTGGCTTCCTTGTTCTCCATTTCGATTTTCTTGAACGTGAAGCTGATGTCCTCCATTTGCGGCGGCACGCCGGCCTGCGTGTGCTTGCCGCTCGCAGCCGCGCCCGGGGCGGCGTCGCTGCCGGTCTGCTGGCGGATCGCGGCGACCGTCGCGTCGCTCAACTTGATCGTGAAGAAGTTGATTTCTTCCCCGTTCGCATTCGTTTTGTAGAAATCGAGCGTCACCGCCGTCAGCACTTCATTGCCAGCCAGCGCCTGGAAAAACTGCGGCGTCGATGCCCCCATTTTCTTGGTGATTTGCAGTTGCCCGTACTGCCGCTTGCCCGAAGACTGCCCGGTCGCCACATCGCGCGGCGCCTTGACGGTGAACGTGTACGCGACCGCTTCCAGCTTGTCCTTGTGAGCGTCGCGCGGGCTTTCGCCGGCGAATGAACCCTGCTTCTTCCCCTTCACCGAGACCATGACGGTCATCGCGGCATCGGCGAAGGTTGCGGACATCAAAACAATCGCCGCCACGGAAACAAGCAGACGTTTGGTGTTGCTCATGCAAAGCTCCTTCGGAATGAACTCGTTCGCGATCGCAAGATATGACATCGTGATTCTCAATCGGATCGCGCGCGGACGCAAGGGGACGCAAATCGCGACATCCGATGACTGACCGATCCGCTCGGAAATGGCGGATTATGCGGTGGAATAGCGGTTTCGCCGCATGATCCGTGATCAACGCGATTGGCTCACCACGCGATGCGGAACACGCTGCCCGCGTCGTTGTCGAAGATGCGGATGAAATGCTGCGGCTGCTGCTCGGCGAAGAGTTGCTCGGGCGGCGTGATGCGTTGCGTCGGGGCGGCCGGGTCGTGTTTGGCGATGACGAGGTACTGCGCGCCGCTCTCGCGCAGGCGGCGGAGCCAGGCGTCGCGGTCCGGGCTCACGCGCAGCTCGGCGGCGATCGCGGGGACGATTTCTTCGCCGGTAATTTTTTTCGGCCCGCGCGGCAGGCGCGGGAGGTCGCGGAAATGTTCGATGTCGCGCCGCGTCGGGACGTGCACGACGCGGTGGTCGTAGCGGTAGCCCATCAGCGGATAGGTGAAGAAGGTGTTCGCGTAGGCGATCGTCGCGCCGCGCGAAACACCGGCGCCGGGCGCGATCGCGCCGACGGGGGCGGCGGACGCATCGTCGTTGCGGATGAATCGCCAGACGTCGGCCATCGGGCCGTAGACGGTCGGGTCGGCCCAGGCGACGGCGCTGTCCGCGTCGGCCTGGCGGACGTAGGCGCCCCAGTTCACGTACGCGAGCAGCGCCAGCGCGATCATCGCGACGCCGCCGGCCGCGAGGACGATCCGCTTTGCGATCGGCCGCGGCGCCAGCGCGATCAGCATCGCCGGCAGCGCGATCGCGGCGCCGGTGGAGACGAAGGTTTGACTCAAGTCGGGACGAAATGCGGTAAAAGCCGCAAGAATCATCACGCCGGCGGCCAACATCGTCTGCGCCGCCCACGGCAGGCGCGTCAGCGCGATCGCGAGGCACGCGAAGAGCAGCGCGACGCTCGGATACGCGAATCGCATCTCGCCGTAGGGCGCAGTCAGCGCAAAAATAGCAATTCCGATCACCGGGCCGATCACGCACGTCCGCGTGAGCGGGTCCGCCAGCCCGCGCGGGCGCGAAAGCGGGTGGGAGCGATCCGCGACATCCGCCGGCGGAGGTTTTCCCCTCGCGATGTCGCCGTCGCCCCGCCGCCGCGAGCGCGCGATCGCCACGCCGACCGTCGCGACCCACCCGACGACCAGCACGATCGCCATCGGCCTGGTCAATCCGTAATACCCGCCGACGAAAACCTCCCACACGCCGCGCGGCGATTGCAGCAGCCGGCTGCGGGCGATCTCCATCATGCCGGAAAAAATCGTCACGCCGCCGATCGTCACCTCCGCCGGGTAGAGCGGGTTGCCGGTCATCCGCACGTTCCGCCAATACCACGGCCCCGCGATGAGCAGCGCGACGCCCGCGGCGATCAGCATCCGCCGGATCGTCCACGCCCGGTTGAACATCAGCAGCAGCAGCGGCAGCGAAAACAGCACGGTGTATTTCGTCGCCAGCAGCAATCCCAGCGCGATTCCGACCCGGAATGGTCCCGACCGCGTGCTCAAGCGCTCGCGACTGAGTGCATCGACTAGAATCACGAAGAACGCCGCGACGAAGAGATCGTCTTTCGCGAGAATCGCCTGGCTTGCGAATGTCCGCGCCAACGCGCACGCGGCAGCGACCAGCGCCGCAACGCCCGGGTCGAGCCCGAGCCGCCGGCAGACGTTCAGCATCGCGATCATCAGCATCAGCAGCGGCCCGACCGCCACGAAGCGCGCGATCGAATCGTTCTGAAGCGGCGCGATCAGCCACGCGACGAACGCCGACCCGCCCAGCGGCGAATAGCTGTTCGCCGGGTTGTAATACCACGCCTCGTACAGCCCGATCCGCCCGGTCTGCAGCCATTGCACCGCCGCCGGCAGGTGATACGTGATCGCATCATTCGAAATCACCGGCAGCGGCCGCTGGTGATAAATCAGCGACGCGAGATACCCCACGACGAACATAATCGCGCCCGCAGCGAGCACGCGATGGCGGCGCTGAAGCCACAAGTCGCGCCACTTCAACGACGACGACAACGTGGGCGCATGATCGACGATCCGCCGCTCTCCGTGCGACGCCGCCACCCCGCCGACATCGCGCCGTTCATCGCTTGCGCCTTCGCGTCCCTCCGCCTCGCGCGGACGGATGCGCCAACTGCCCAGCGCGATGAACGCGCTCGCCAGCAGCGCGACCAGTCCGATCGTCAGCACGTGCATCGCGCCCGCGACGCCGGTGACACAGACGCTGATGTACTGCACGAAATAGAAGAGCAGCAGCGCATCGCCCGCCGCGTCGAGCGCGTCCGCCGATCGCCGCCGCGCCAGCCGCCACGACGCCAGCAGCACCGCCGCATTCAGCAGCACGAGATACAGCAGCCCGATGTCGTCGCCCCAGGATCCCAAGCTTGTCTCCACACCCGCCCGCGCGCAGAACGCGCGCTCACTATAGACGAGGTGATCGACGTGACAACCAACAACCGCCCGGCGGCGACACCGCGGGCGGCTTCATGAGGTGAAGGGCATTTTTTTCGGACGTGGCGACACTTACTTGCGATTTACTTGCGGAATTTGCTGTCACGATCGCGATCGCGCTGCTCGGCCTTACCGCGATCGTCATCGCGGCGGCGCTGCTCGGATTCACGGCGATCACTTTCGCGACGGTCGTTCTCCGCCTTGGCCTGCGATTGCTTGCGGTCGTTCTCGCGACGATCGTTTTCCGCCTTCGCGGACGCCTCTTTGCGATCGTTGTCGCGCCGATCGCTTTCCGCCTTCGCCGCCGCCTGTTTACGATCGTTGTCGCGCCGATCGTTTTCCGCGGCGCGGGCTTGCGACTGCTTGCGCTCGTTCTCTCGACGATCATTTTCCGCGGCGCGGGCCTTGTCGGCCTGCTCACGACTCGATCGTTCTTGATCCGCACGGGCGGCGGATTCGCGACGGCGTTGCTCTTCATCGCGCGACTGCGCCGCCTGCTGCTGTTGCTGCTCGCGCCGCTCCTGCGCCGCCTGCGCTTCCCGCGCCGCCACCGCACGCTCGCCCTGCTCGCGACGCGCTTGTTCCGTCTCCGCCGCCGCCTTCGCTTGAGACTCCCGCGACTCACGAGACTCCCGCGGCTGCGCCCGCCCCGGTTCCGCCGCCGCGGGCGCCGGAGTGCGCGCCGGCTCGGGCGACACCGCCATCACCGGCCCCTGCACCACGCCCGGCTGCGCCAACTGCTCCCGATCCCGCCTTAACCCCGCGCGCTGCTGCTCCAGCGCCCGCCGGATTTCCTCGTCGCGCGCCAGTTGCTGCTCGCGCTGCGCCTGCGGACGCGGCATCGCCGCCAGCCGCGCTTCCTCCGCGCGCTTCGCCGACGCTTCGCGCGCGATGCGCTCGCGCTCCGCTTTGTCCTGCGAAACTAAATACTGCTGCTCCTTCTCGTTCTTCTCATCACGACCGCGGTCCCACGTCTGCGGCCGATCACCGCCGCGATCCGCGCCGCCGCGATCTCCGCGATCGCGATCATCGCGCCGCGGATCATTTCCATCATTCCGCCCGCCATTCCCCCCATATACAAACCCGCCGCCGCCATGCCCGGGGCGATCGTAATACCGCCCGATTTCGATGCGGGCGCGATAGGAATTCGCATACTCGATCACCCGCCGCAGCTCGCCGGCCGCGTATTCGCGCTCGCGCTGGGCGTCGATCTCCACGTTGCACAGCCGCGCGACATCCGACTGGTATCGCGTCACATCGAACGCCATCGCGTTCGCCGCGCTCGCCGCAGAAGCCGCCGCACTCCGCGCCTGATCGATCCGCGCCGTCTCGTCGGTGATGCACGTTTGCAGCCGGGCGTATTCCGCATCCGCCGCCGCCCGCTGCTGCTCGAGTTGGTTGATCTCGTTCGCCAGCGCGTTGAGCGACGACTGCTGCGTTTGCAGCGACGCGACCAGCCGGTTCAGCTCCGCGTCCGCCGACAAATCCTTGTTGAACTGCGCGACCAGCGCCTTGTGCTGATCCTCCGCGGCCGACACTTTTTCGTTCGCCGCCAGCAACAGCGGATCCGCCGAGAGCGCCTCGTCGACGAACGCCTGAAGCTCGTTCTTTGCTTCGATCCACGCCGCGCTCGCCGCCGCCAGCGCCGCGTCGTCCACCGGCTGGGCGGCGCGCTCCGCCCGGACGACTGCCTCGGCCTCTTCGACCGCCGCGAACAAATTCGCGTAGACGTCGGTCGTCTGCGCCCAGTCGATCGCCGCATCCATCTCCGCCGCGCGCTGCTGCTGAAGCGCGAGCATGTTGTTGGTGAGTTGCTTGAATTCCGCCGACGCCTCGAACGCGGCGATTTTCGCCGCGCGATATTTTTCCACGTCCGCCGCGACGGCGTCCGCGACCGGCTTCGCCTCATCGAACGCCGCGCGTTTCCGCGTGATTTCATCCGCGAGCGCGCGTGCCGATTCCGCGACGCCGCCGATGCGGCTCTGCGCCGCCGCGACCGCCGCCGCCGACGCATCCGCCTGTTGCTGCGCCGCCGCCGCCTGGTTCGCCGCGCTCGCCAGCCGTGCAGCGACGTCGTTCAGCGCCGCCTGCGCGGACGCGTGATCCGTCGCGGCTTGTGCGAGCCGCGCTTCCGCATAATCGAGACGCCGCCGCGCCTGTTCCGCGTCGGAGCGGAAATCGGCGCGGACAATCGATGAAAAGCAAAGGACGACGGTGACGACCGCGAACGTGATGATCTGGAATGAACGCGCCATACCGCCTCGCGAAGTAGAGGTGACCCCCGATTAGACACCCCGCTACCGCGTTTGTTTGTCGCGCAATGCCTTCCCCGCAATCCAGCGAAAAGCCCCGCGAACGACCGATATCTGCTCGGTTTTCTGCATTTCTTGTTTCCTCATTCGAATTTGCTTCGCACTTTCGTGCTTCGGATTTCGTGCTTACCCAGCGGACGCGCGTCGCAAGCGACGCTGCTAAATGGGAGGTCGTGTCATTGCGCCCCGCGCCGCGGATTGCGCTTCAATATCTCCTCCCACCCACCACCTCACCGCGACTTCGGTTCACGAAGAAATACCGCAGCGCATCGATCAGATGATCGTGCACTCCATCCTTCTCCGGATTCTCTCCACCCGACGTCGGGTGATAGTGGTAGGACTCCAGCGCCTTGATCAGCTCCGCGCAGCGCTCGTGGATGAACAGCACCGGGTTGCCCGCCGCCGGTTGCAGCGCCGCCCGGATCAACTCGACCCCATCCAGAATCTTCGAGCCCAGCGTCCGCACGCGATACCCGCGCCGGCGCAGCAGATCGACGTTCGATTCCGCCGTCTGGTCGTTCGCGCCCGAACCGGCGGGATCACATCCGATCCAGCGCGGCCGACCCCACCTGCGCTGCTCGATCTCCGCAAGATGCTCGTGCACCATCTGCTCGCGCCGCACGTATTCGTCGATCACGTGCACCTCGCCCTGCTGCGTCGTCACGATCCACAGGCAGACGAACGGATTTTTAAATCCGAAATCGATCCCCCACGAAAGCTCGCGCCACCCGCTCGACTCCAGCTCATGCGCGCGCACGTGGGCCTCGCGCGAAAAGGTCTTGAACACCGCCCCCTGCGTGCTCGGGCGGTTGCACAGCATCTCAGACTGCCAGTGCTCCACACTCGCGCGGCGTTTGATCGCGATCGCATCGTCGATCGAAAAGAATCCCTCGCAGCGCGTCTTCGCAACGCCTTTGCACTCCTCCCACAAATCGCACTTCGTGCATTCCCGCGCCGGCGGACATTTTTCCAGCACGTCCAGGATGCACCACTTCAACACCGGGATTTTCTTCTCGTTCGCGTTCTCGACGACGCGCTTCATCAATCCCCACGGCTTGTGATAGGTCGACATCGCCTCCACCGCGCCGCGGATCGCCCGGCCCTTCGCATCCGTGCTGCTGCGCGTGACGAACTTGGCGGCCTCCCACACTTCCTGTTCGAACAGCTCGACCTCATCGCACCGCAGCTTCTGCACGCGCAGCCCGCGGACCGCCTTCTGCGATTGCGGCAGCACCGCCGCCTGCGACGCATCGAGCAGCTCGACGCGTCGCGCGATCATTCCGCTGCGCTTCAACTGGTCCGGCACGAGCCGTTCGAGATCCGTGCGCAGGTGGTCCCACATTTTCAAACTCTGCTCGAGCGATCCGCCGAGGATGCGCACCTGCACGTTCGGCTTGTGCAGCAAATCGAGCAGCGTGGCGACCGCGCCGAGGCGCGTCTTTCCCCCGCCGCGCGGCGCCCAGACGATCACATCCCGGCCCGGCTCGAAGTAAACGCGCTTGAGATAATCGAACGGCGCGTTGTGATGCGCGCAGACCGGCTCGCGCGGCACGTTGATGCCCACGAACCAGCGCAGCCACCCGTGCAACCGCGCCGCCGTCGTCTGATACCGCCGCAGCTCGCGGCGTTTGATCTGCGCCTTGTTGAAGGAAGGTTTCGTTTTCGTTTTCGTTTTCGTTGACATAAAAACCCCTTTCGCCCAAAGCTGTGTCACAACAATTCGCCCCGCCGCCGGCCGTGTCGATCACGCGCCGGAGAAACGGTGGGGACGGAAGGGTTGGGAATTTGCAATTTGCGATTTACCATTTTCAATTGGCAATCGCCGATCTCACCTCCTTCTCCGCGGCGGCTTCCACTTCCTCTTCGTCCGCGAATATCGCCAGAAGCTCGTCCTCATCCGCCTTCGCATCCGGATGACACAAATCGCCGGGCGGCAGCGTCTGCGCGCGCTTTCCCCGCCGCGTCGCCAGCAGCCGTTGATGCCGGCGATGACGGTGGAACGCCTCGAGGATCGTCTTGCAGATCGCCAGCAGTTTCTCGTCGCGCTTCTCCTTGTCGCTGACCATTTCCGCCAGGCAATGCAGCGCCGCCGCCGCGAGGAGTTCCAGCTCGACGCGCATGCGCAGGCGGATCTCGCGCAGCATCTCGTTCAACGGCGCCTGAAATCGCGGACTGCGCAGCCAGCTCGCCAGCCGCCTGGGCTCGACCCTCTCCTGCGCCGCCAGCCTGGACAACACGACCGGCCGATCGCGCATCGCACGGAGAAACTTCTTCATCGCTCCCGTCAGGTTGTTTTCGTATTTCATGATCGAAACGCTCCTTTCAAGTTGTTACTCCCTCTCCCCGGTACGCCGGGGAGAGGGTTGGGGAGAGTGGCAAGCGGCGCTCCGTGTCGAGCACCGGTTGGTTCCACGGATTGTTCGCTGCTGCGCAGCGAATCGGACTCACAGAGTCCGGCTCCGTCCCCTGCGCGGGGAGTGAACCTCAACGCGCCGAACGCTCGTCCTTCTTTCCGTCAAAAATGAAATACGCCGCTTCCGCTTCCGTCGCCGGGGGGACGCGCCGCATCCCGCCATGCACGAAGAACGGATGCACATCGCCCATCGCCGCGAAGGCTTCGACGTAACGTGTAGTACATTCCTCGCAAATGCGGCGAACGAGCCGCGCGGCGACGCCGAGCCCGCGGAATTGCGGGTGAACGATGATCCGCGCGATCGTCCGCACGTGACGGTTCACGAACGCCAGCTTGGGACCGTACCGCGGGCCGCTCAGGCCGAGCGCCCGCTCGCGCGCGTGACTGGCCGGCGTCGGATACGCGAGCACGCCGACCGCAATGACGCGGGCAATTGCCGACTGACAATTGTCAATTTTCAATTGGCAATGGAGTTGCCTCCGCGCCCGCCGCCGCAGCAAATGTCGCGGCGTCAGGTAGACGACGCGCCACACGCCCGTCGGCGCGGCCGGGGCGCCGGGCGCGTAATGAAAATGCTCGAGCCGCCGATAGTCCGCGAACGTCCCGCGCTCGATCCGCAGCCGTCCGGGCAAAATGTTTCGCGGGCGTTTTGACTTCGCGCTCTCGGTCGCCCGCGCGGGCGCGGGCGCGGTTGCGATCGCCGGCGCATCGTTTTGTCCCGTCGCACGTTCCATAGCATTGCGCAACATGAGATGCTCCCTTCACGAAAGGCCCCCTGAATTGGTGTGATTGACGCAAATACGCCGTCACGCGCGGACCGGGAGGTCCGGGTGATCGCCCCGCGGCGCAAGTGAAACCGGGGCGGCTGAAAGCTCGGCACTTCTCGAAAGTGCGAGCAATTTATTTCTGTCCAAGGACCTCCTTTCTCCTCAATTCCCACCGCCGCGCGGCGGCCGTTCGATTTTCGTCAAGCTGCCGATCCGCCGCCGCCCGCCGCGCGGCCCGTTCGTCCGGCGTCAGCTTCGCATCCGCCTCGATCGCAACGACCGCCGCCGCGTGCGCTTTCGCCGCGGCGTCGAGCGCCGCGCGATATTCCGCTTCGACCCTTTCCAACCCCTGTCGATCGACAACCGCGCCGCCCGCGTGATTTTCCCGCCCGACTTGCTCTGCCCATCGACGACGCGCGTCCGCCAGCGCATCCGCTTCGCGCTCAAGCCGGCGTTGTCGCCGCTCATCGCGCTCGAAGCGCATCCGCCGTTCGTCGAGTCGTTCCTGTCGATCGCGCTCGATGCGAAACCGTTCCTCCTCCGCGCGCGGCGACAGATCGAACGGCCGCTGGCGATCGCGCTCGATCCGCCGCAGCTCAAACGTCGCCTCGTCCTCGATCCGCCCGTTGCTACGATCGAGCGCGTCCTCGGTCTGCTGCTGCAACGTCAACGGATCGCGCTGCGCCGATCGCTCCCAAAGCGGCCGATTTTCAATCGCCCCAAACGGATTCGCCTCCCGCGGCGGATCGGCGGTGAGCAGCACGGCAAGTAACGCGATGGTGTTCATGCACATTCCTTTCTTCATCCTAGGAGTCGAAGGAACCACAGATGAACACAGATGCACACAGATCAAGAGATTCATGACGCAGTCTTCTCTATCAGTGTTCATCCGTGTCCATCTGTGGTTTCAACTCTTCCGAAGTCACAGCGCACGACCACCTCCGCAGCCAAAGCGGGCTCGATGTCTTCGTGACTCGTCGCGACGATCGCAGCCGCGTGCGGCAGCGCGTCGATCGCGCGGCGAAGACGGTGCGCGACGATCATCGCCGTCACCCGGTCGAGCGCCGCGGCGAATTCATCGCACGCGATGATCGGACGATCGTTCTCGCCCGCGTCGCGCGCGGCCGACGCGTGCAGCGCCAGCGCCAACCGAAATCGCCAGCGCTGTCCCTCGCTCAGCTCATCCGGCGTGCGCAGGTACGTCCACGCTTCGCCGAGCCCGACGCGCGCGAGCAACTCGAGGGCCGCGCGAAGCGGGAGATCGTTGAAGCAATCGACCAGCGGCGCATCGGGCGCGGCGAGCTCCGACAACTCGATCCACCGGCGCGCACGATGCGCGTCGCGCGTCGCGCGGAGCAATGTCGACTTCCCCGCGCCGCTGGGACCGGCGATGAGCGTGATCGTCCCGGGCTGCAGGCGCGGCGCGAGTTTTTCGACGGACGCTCGCCCGCCGCTCGCCGGTTTTGCATCGTTCGATCGCGCGTCGCGCGACGGATGTCGATCCAGTCCAAACCACCGCGCCACCTGCGCCGCGCGCTCGGAGCGGATGCGAATTTTCCCGTCGCTCGCGACCTGGGTCGGACATGTGATATCCTCTCCGACGGTCACCGATCGTTTCGAACGTTTCGCGACGCTCATGGGGCAACTCCTGTTCAAAAAAGTTTTCTGGGATGCGATCCGCGACGGGACGAAGCGGACCACCATTCGCCGATGGAGCACGCCGCGCGTGAAGGCGGGCGGACGCGCCTGGACGCCGGGGGTCGGGTGGCTGGCGATCGAGTCGGTCGAGCGCGTCGCGGAAATCGAGCGGCTCAGCGACGCCGACGCCCGGGCGGATGGTTTCGCCTCGGCGGGCGAGATGCTGGCGGCGCTGAAATCGATGTATCCGCAGCATCGCGCGGACGGGCGGTCGTGGTTCCGAATTTCCTTCCGGCGTGAGGAGGTTGTGGGGTCGTCGGCGAGCTCGGAAAAAGCGGGGGCGGCGGTCGGCGGCGAATCTCGCGAGGCGAAGCGCGAGAAGAAGTCGCCCGCGCCCGCGCGGAAGTCGCCCGCGCGCAAACCCGCTGCCCGCCCGAGCGGGCCGACGTTATTCGAGTGACGATTGCCTCCGTGCGGCCAGCCCGCGGTACCAGAAGTTGATCGCGTCGATCCGCCGGCGGATTTCCGCGGCGGAGACGCCGTGCTGCTCGGCGAGCGTTTTCACGCTTTTGTCCTGTAAAAGCCGCTCGACGCCGACCTGTCGGTAGGGCGTTTCCAGCGGGCATTCCGGATGCAGCAGCGCGGTCACGCGCGGGTCGTGCAACCGATTCGCAATCCGCCGAATCAGTCGCGAAACCTGGCCGGGCGCGCATTTCAGCAGCGTCGCGATCTGCCGATGCGATGCGCCGTCGCGCAGGACAAGCTCGGCGACCGCGCGGTCGCGCGGCAGGAGCAATGCGATCCGCTGGCGGATCGCGTCCGACTCGACGGCCCGAACGTGGGTGCCGTATTCGAGGATTTGAGGTCTCGAGACATTCATGGCTGCTTCCCTCAGCCTGCCGCTGCTCCCCCGAGCAGCGGCGTCAGCAGTTTAACGACCGCAAAACGCCGATTGTTAGGTATTTGTTTGGAATAGGCAAGGAAAATCTGAGTATGGCGTAAGATTAGCTTAAAAAGTATGTTACGACGATTTTTTAAGAGGTGTTTTTGGAGCTGTTTACCAGCCATTGCGCCTGACGCGCAAAACGCCCTTACCTTGACAGTCGCCCGCTCCCCCGCCGAACATAACCGCCCCTATGAGCCGTGCCATCCTACTCCAGCACGCCCCCTACCAGGGGCCGGGCCGGATCGTCCCCCTCTTTCGCGACTATGGAATCCCGACCGAGGTGCGGCATCTCTATAACGGCGATGAAGTTCCGACCGATCTCGACGAACTGCGCGTCCTCGTCGTCCTCGACGGGCCGATGGCGGTCGGCGACGTCGGGTCGGAGAAGTTTCCGTTCCTCGCCAAAGAGATCGAGACGCTGAAGCGGCTGATCGCGTTTGATCGGCCGGTGCTGGGAATCGGCCTCGGCGCGCAGTTGCTCGCCCACGCGGCGGGGGCGAAGGTGTATCCGAACGTCAAGCCGGCCGCCAAGCCTGAGGATCCGCCGACGCCGATGCCCGAGGTCGGCTGGGGCCCGGTGCAGTTCCCCTTCCCGGGCGGGACCGATCCGCTGGTGTTCGGCCTGCACGAGGGGACCGAGATGTTTCATTTTCATTTCGACACCTTCGACCTGCCCAAGCTCCCCGCGCCGGCGAATCCCGCGCCGCCCCCCGCGCCGCCGCCGCCGACCGGAAACGTGCTGCTCTCGAGCACGCGGGCATGCAAAAACCAGGCGTTTCGCTTCAAGAGCCGGCTGATCGGATTCCAGTATCACTTCGAGCTGACCGAGGCCGGCATCGACGCGCTGGTGACGAATCGCCGCGAAGAGCTGACGCGCGTCCTCGGCCCGGACGGCGAATCAAAGATCCGCGACGACACGAAGAGGTTTTATTCGCGCTACGAGCGGCTCGGAAACCGGATCCTCAACAACTACGTGCAGTTCCTCAAGGCGTACGAGCCGAACCCGTAACAAGTAGTTCATTTGTAGTAAAAACTGACATTTCGCGACGACGACGACACGACGACGCGCCGTTTGCACTTCTTGCCCGCGATGGACGTATTGCACCAGTTCCGCCGTTACCTGACCAAGCCGCATGTTCGGCCTTGGGCGATGCTCGCGCCGATCCTGGTGCTGCTGGTCTGCCTGCCGCTGCTTCGTCCGCTGCGCCATCCGGACCCGCGCGAAATTTCCAACGACGAGCTCGCCCGATTGGCGACGGTCGAATCGCTCGCCCAACGCCGCACGCTCGCGATCGAGCAGGCGAGCTTCCTTCCGACCGGCGGCACGTTCCGCCGCGGCCAACACGTCTTCAGCGATCAGCCGCCCGCGCTGGCCGTCCTGCTCGCCGGGCCGTACTGGGTCATGCAGCGTTCCGGGCTGACGTTCGAGAAGAATCCCGCGCTCGTCGCGTACCTGCTGACGATGCTGGGCGCGACGATCCCCGTGGCGATGGCGGCCGGGCTGATTTACCGCATGGGACGGATGTTTGAGCTGTCGCGGAAACGCCGCGCGCTCCTCGCGGCGGCGGTTGCATTTGGAAGTGGCCTGGTCAGCTACGGCGTCGTGCTCAACGCGCACGCCCCGGCGGCGGCGCTGGTGCTGGCGGCGGCGGCGTGCATCGTGCACGTCGCGATCTCGCGCCGGCCCGGCGTCACCAGCGGATGGCTCGCCATCGCCGGACTCTCCGCCGCCCTCGCCGCCACGATCGACCCGGCGGCGGTGGTCTTCCTCGCGCTCTTCGCGATGGCGATCCCCGCCATGCGCTGGCGCTGGCCGATGCGCGTCGGCGGGATTGTGCTCTACGCGCTTGGCGTCGCGCCGGCGCTGCTGCTGCACGGCGCGCTGGTCAAACCAATCACCGGCGAGTTCCTCCCGCCCGCGTGGCGACAGCAGTTCATCACCCGACCGACCGCCGCCGATGCGCAACTCGCGGCCGCCGTGATCTCACCTTCGTCCGCCGCGACAGATGAATCCGACGATCTCCTCGCCCGCCGCGCCTCGTGGTGGACCATCCTCGGCGACAACCTCGCGCGCCTCTGCGCCGCGCTGCTCGGCGACCACGGGATCCTCAGCCATTTTCCCGTCGTGCTGCTCGGCCTCTTCGGCGTCGCCGCGGTGATGCATCGCCATTGGCCGACGACGACGAAATTTCTCGCCGGCGGCACCGTCGCGGGCGCGATCGCGATCATCGTCTCGCGCTGCGTCGTCACGCCGATCGGCCCCGGGTCGATGTTCGGCCCGCAGGCGTTCGTCGTCTTCCTCCCGCTCACGCTCTTCTGGGCCGGCGCGTGGATGCGACGCCGACATCATCCCATCAAGTGGACGCTGGCCGGCTGCCTGTTGCTCTTCAGCATCGCCGTCACGCTGATCGGCGCCACCGATCCGTGCCCGCGCGACGGCTACGGCCGCTACACGGCGGCGGAAGCGGTCGCCCGCCTGATCAATCCGCCGCCCCCGACGCCCAACCTCGCGATTCTCGCCGGCCGGTGAGTTTTCTCCGCGGCGCACCTATTATGATGTGACGTGTCTTTGTAAGCGCAGGACCTCACGAGGTGCTCATGCGACGCTGCTTTCTTCTTGGCGTGATCCTCATCTCGATGACCGCCGCGCTCGCGCGCGGCGCAACCGTCGATCCGCCGCAGCGAATCAAGATCATCAAGCTCGATAAGACCGAGCTGACCGGCTTGATCACGTCGTTCACCGAAGACGATTTCGACCTGATGGACGCGAAGAAGCAGACGGCTACGGTTAAGTGGGAAGAGCTGCCGCCCGATGCGATCATGAACCTGCACGACCGCCTCGTGCGCAAAGGCTCGGGCGAGCAGTGGCTGAATCTCGGAAAGAAGCTGCTGACCATGCCGGGTGGACGCGCGCCGGGCGAACGCGCGTTTCAGAAAGCGCTCAAGGCGGATCCGAATCTGAAGGACCAGGTGATTGAGGCGCGCAAGAACGCGGTAAACACGCCTCCGCCGCCGCGCGATCCCAACGCGCCGCGGTTGACGCCGACCGAAGTGACCGGCGGCGGGATCCCCAGCACGCAGCCGGGCGGCGCCGAGCCGACCGATCCATCCAAACCGGTCGTCGGCCCGAAAAATGTCGGACGCGTCGATCCGTCGAAATGGGGCAAGCAGACTCCGGAAGAAATGACTGCCGCCGTCGACGAGCTGAAAAAGTTCGCCGAGGAAACCAAGCAGCGCGTCAACTCCAAGCTCGTGCTTTACGAGACGCAGTATTTCCTCTTCTATTCCGATCTGCCTGCGACCGACGCGAACAACTGGTCCGGCCTGCTCGATCGCATGTACGCGAAGCTGGCGCTGCTGTTCGGCGTGCCGAAGGGCGAGAACATCTGGCGCGGTAAAGCGCTCGTCTTCGTCTTCTCGCGCGACGAGGACTACTTCAAGTTCCAGATGAAGATGCACGACAAGACAATGGCCGTCGGCACCGCCGGGATGTGCCACACCTTCGGCAACGGCGACGTGCACATCGCCTTCTTCCGCCAGCCCAACGAGCTTGATTTCGCGCACGTGCTGGTTCACGAATCCGTTCACGGCTTCCTGCACCGCTACCGCTCGCCGATCGACATCCCGTCGTGGATCAACGAGGGCCTGGCGGAAGTGATCGCTTCCGAACTGGTCCCGCGTCCCGGCATCACGCAGTCCTCGACCGCGCAAGGCCGCCAGGACCTGCAAACCCGCCGCGATCTCGGCAAGATGTTCGAGGAAGAGCACATCGTCGCGTGGCAGTATTCCGTCTCGCGCACGATGACCGAATTCATGATCGGACAGAGCCGCAAGGGCTACGTCGACTTCATCAACGGCATCAAAGACGGCATGCCCTGGGAAGACGCGCTACCAAAGAAGTATGGGGTCTCGCTCGACCAACTCGTCCGCGCCTACGGCAACTATATGGGTGTCCCGTCCCTCCAACCCTGACAAGCGCGCCCTGTTCTTTTTTTAATTCCCCGGCGCAATAAATCTCGTCCCCTTCGCCGTCCTCACAATCCGCGGCATCTCCGCCATCGTCACCGCGATCGTCCTCTCCCTCCCCCGGCTCGACTTGATCAACCACCACAACCAGAAAAACGACCCCACGGAAACCCCCAGCGACGCAATCTGCAGCTCATGCTTCGCCAGCGCGTTGTACAGCCCGTGCATGAAGATCGGCATAATAATGATCGCCATCAGGGTCAGCAGCCAGTTGATGAAATCCATGTCCTCCATCAAATGTTCCTGCTTCCGCTGGATCATGATCGCGCACGCGCCGCTGAGCATCACGTGCAGCGAGACGGTCGAGAGGAAGCGCACGAAATACATGTCCGCGCTTTCCAACCCGTTGTAATAGCGCGACGCGTAGAGAATCCCCTCGCTGATGCCGAACCCCGCGCCGCTGGCCATGCCGATGATCGCACTCTCGCGCCAATTGAGAAGCTGGCGGCGACCGAGCTTGAACAGGATCGGCAGGCATTTCACCGTCTCCTCGAGAAAGCCGATGCCGAAGACGAACCCGATCAGCGACGGCCCGAACGGCGCATCCGGATCAAGCGCGGCCATGTAGAACATGCCGATGCAGCAGAACGCGCCGAGCAATTGCGCGCCGAGCAGCAGCAGCACGCCGAGCGTGCCGGTGAACAGCCCGGTCAGCACGATTTCCTTTTTCGAGACTGAAGTCGGCAGCGCGACGCCAACGACGCCGGCGAAGAGCGCCCCCGCCGCCAGCGCCATCGGCCAATGCCACACGCTGGTTCGCCCGAGCAGCGCGCCCTGGATGCGCCGGCCGGGCAGCGCGTCGAGCATGTCATGAAAGCTCTCGACCGGCATCTCTTCACTGAAGCCGTACTGCGATTCGACTGCCGGGTTCGCCTTCAGCGTCGACTTGATACGGTCTTCGACGCTGGCGTGCGGGATGAACGCGAGCCACGCAAGCGGGATCATCGCCAGCAGGAAAACCCAAAAAAGATTGCCGCGCCACGAACGCTCGAGCTGGATGATTTCCTCAGGCGCACGCGCGATGACCGGCAACGGATGGGCCGCCCCGTGGACGAGCGGCTCCGGAGCGGGCGTGGTCGTGCCGGCGTAAGCGAGCGTCGCCAGCGGCGGAATCGGCTGCGCGGGAATCGGCGCGGCGGGATGGATGTGCGGTTCGTCTTCGACCGGCAGCGCTTCGACGGTCGGCGGCTGGACCAGCAGCAGCATGCCGCAGCCCGGGCACTTCGCCCGCTTGCCGGCCAGCTCATCGCGGGCCCGCAGTTGCCTGCCGCACTCACACGTCACGATGATCGGCATCGCCTGCTTCGCCCCGCGGGAGATCTGAATCGCATTGGTCGCGCGCGCACAGAAAAACGGAACGACCGATAGTAACCGCTTGCGACAAATGATTGCAGGGGGTGGCGTCGTGAGGTTTTGGCGAATTGTCAGGATGCGCCGCCGCGGCGCATAATGGCCCGCCATGAGTAAGAAGGCGCGCAGCGGCAACCAGGACCAGCGACCGGAGGCGGGCCGCAAAGCGACCGACCCCGCGCCCGTCGCCCCGCCGCCGCGACCGATCCCTGCGACGCCAAAGCAATCGATCCCGCCCGCGTCTCCGCCGCCGCCCGCGGCGAAAGCGAACGGAGGTAATAAGAACGACCCCACGTTGATGCGCCCAACCCCGGTTGCCTCGGTCGCGTCCTCCCCTGCTCCCGCGCCGGCACGAATCGAACCTCCGCAACAATCCCCACCCGCGCCCGTCGCCGAGGAACCGAAAACCCCGACACCTCCTCAACCCCCGCTCCTCTTCGAAATCGGCTGGGAAGTCTGCTGGCAGCTCGGCGGGATCTACACCGTCCTCCGCTCCAAAGCCGATTGCATGATCGATCGCTGGGACGATCGCTACTGCCTGATCGGCCCGTACAACCCCGCGACCGCGCCGCTGGAATTCGAAGAGCGACCCACCGAAGGGATCATCCGCGAAACGCTCGACCGCCTCCGCGCGCAGGGCATCCCCTGCCACTTCGGTCGCTGGCTCATCCCCGGCCGCCCGCGCGTGATCCTGCTCGACTACCGCGCTCGCTACCGCGATCTCGGGAACGACAAGTACCTGATGTGGAAAGACCACGGCGTTTCCATCCAGGACAACGACGGCGAAGTGAACGAAGTCGTCGCGTTCGGATTTACCGTCACGGAATTCTTCCGCGAGCTTTGCAACGTCGCGCAGGGACGCACGATCCTCGCCCATTTCCACGAGTGGATGGCCGGCGTGCCGATCCCGCGCATCGCGCACCTGAAACTCCCCGTCACGACGATTTTCACCACGCACGCGACGCTGCTCGGCCGATACATCGCCGGCGACAGCCAGCAGTTTTACGAACATCTGCCGTTCCTCAGCGGCGACGAGCAGGCGGGCAAGTACCAGATCTGGCCGAAGTTCGCGATCGAGCGCGCGGCGGCGCATGCGTGCACCGTCTTCACGACCGTTTCCGAGGTCACCGCGTTCGAAGCCGAACGTTTGCTCGGCCGCCGCCCGGACGCGATCCTGCCGAACGGCCTGAACATCCAGAAATTCGCCGCGCTGCACGAATTCCAGAACCTGCACCAGCGCTACAAGGAACGCATCCACGAATTCGTCATGGGGCATTTCTTCCCCAGCTACACGTTCGATCTGAACAACACGCTCTACTTCTTCACCAGCGGCCGATACGAATACACCAACAAAGGCATCGACCTCTTCATCGAAGCGCTCTGGCGGCTGAACCAGCGGATGAAAACGCTCCCCGCGCATTTGCCGCGGCCGACGGTGGTCGCCTTCGTCATCACCCGCGCGCCGACGCGCAACATCAGCGTCGGCGTCCTGCAGAACCAGTCGATGTTCGACGAGCTCCGCGCTACCTGCGAAGAGATCGAAAACGAAATGGGCCGGCGGCTGTTCACCTCCGCCGCGCTCGGCCGGGTGCCGACGCATCAGGAGCTGCTGCCGGACGATTCGCAGGTGCGCCTGAAGCGCGCGATCCACGCCTGGCGAACGCGCCGCCAGCCGACCATCGTCACGCACGATCTCGTCGACGACGCGGGCGATCCGACATTGAAACACCTGCGGCATCGGCATCTGTTCAATGCGGAAGATGATCCGGTGAAGGTCGTCTTCCATCCCGAATTCGTCACCGCGACCTCGCCGCTGATTTCCTTGGACTACCCGCAGTTCGTCCGCGGCTGCAACCTCGGCATCTTTCCGAGCTACTACGAGCCGTGGGGTTACACGCCGATGGAATCGATCGCGATGGGCGTGCCGGCGATCACGACGGATCTGTCCGGCTTTGGCGCGTACGTGCAGCGCCACATCCCCAATGCCGCCGAGCAGGGCGTGCTGGTTCTCAACCGCCGAACGCAGAGCTTCGACCGCGCGGCGGACGACATGGCGAATTACCTGTTCGATTTCGTCCGCTTGAATCGCCGCGAGCGCATCGAGCTGCGGAACAAAACCGAGCGGCTGGGCGAGCAGTTCGACTGGTCGTCGCTGGTGAAGCACTATCACCAGGCGCACGACATGGCTATGGAACGCGTCGGCGCTCCGCGGGTCGGGGAATTGAAAATCCGGATGATTTGAATCCCGCGCAATGCACCAAAGCCCCGGGATTGCAATCCCGGGGCTTTCGCGACCTACAATTCCCCTCATGGATTCCGTCCCCATCCCAGACGTCGTCCGCTACCGCGACGGTGTCGTCTCCCACGCCCCCGACGACGTCGCTCACGAAGAGCCCCTCGAGATCCGCGTTCGCGGACGCGCCGTCAGCGTCACCATGCGCACGCCCGACCACGACGACGAACTCGCCGCGGGCTTTCTCCTGACCGAAGGTCTCATCCGCAATCACGCCGACGTCCTCCGCATCGAACCGTGCGGCCGCAACGACGAAGGCAACCTCCTCAACGTCCTTCTCGCGCCCGAAGTCTTCGTCGATTTCGAAAAACTCACGCGCCACGTCTTCGCCTCTTCCAGTTGCGGCCTGTGCGGCAAGGCGACCATCGACGCCGTCCGCGGCACGTTTCCGCCGATCGAATCCGACCTCACCATCGACGCCGCGACGCTCCTGAAAATGCCGGACGCGATGCGGCAGCAGCAATCCACCTTCGACCGCACCGGTGGCCTACACGCGGCGGCGCTCTTCGACGCAGCCGGCAAGTTACTGGTCCTCCGCGAAGACGTCGGCCGGCATAACGCCGTCGACAAAGTCGTCGGCCACGCGCTTTTGAACGATCTCATGCCGCTCGACCGTCACATCCTGATCGTCAGCGGCCGCTCGTCGTTCGAGATTGTCCAGAAGGCGCTCGCCGCGCGCCTCCCGCTCATCGCCGCCGTCTCCGCCCCGTCGAGCCTGGCCGTGCAGTTCGCCCAGGAGAGCAATCAGACGCTTGTCGGCTTCCTGCGCGAAGGGCGGATGAATGTTTATTGCCATCCGGAGCGAATCCGGTTCTGAACACAACCGCGCAGCGCGCCGCCGGCGGAAAATTCGCGAATTGAAAAAAGAAATCCGCTCGTTGCCGCGGAACTCCGCGCGTTTGCTCGTGCGCGCTGCGCATTCATCGCGACAAATGCGCAGCGCGCCGGAAGAAATGGAGGACGCAATCGGTATCCTCCGTCCCCCCCGGGGAGAGGGGACCAGAGCCCACGCGGTTGACGCAGGTTTACACCAGTTGACGCCCGTTGACGCCAGTTGACCGATCCGGCGATTTGGAAAAACGAACCCACCGCGACTCGCAGCGCCGCGGTCCGTCCGCTTTGGAGCTAAAATGACCCGCACTCATGGACCAGAGTCACCGCGACGAAAATAGCGCGCCGAATCAGGTCGACCCCAAGACCCCTAAGCCCGTCTCGGCCGAGAAGCCGATGGCGACGCCGGCCGTTTCGCAGCGCACCGCGGACGCTCAGTATCCGCCCGGCGACACGATGCCGGACGTCTCCGCGCCGCGCACGTCCGCCGCTGGATTCCCGGCGGTCGCGCAGACGCTGAAGTTCGCGTTCAAGGAAGGGCCGCTTCGCAATCTGCGGATGTTGACGGTCGTGAATCAGAAAGGTGGCTTCGACTGCCCGAGCTGCGCCTGGCCCGATCCGGATGGCGATCGGCATATCGCCGAGTTCTGCGAGAACGGCGCGAAGGCGGTCGCGTGGGAGGCGACCAACAAGCGCGTGACGCCGGATTTCTTCGCGCATCACAGCGTCGCCGATCTCGCGAGCCGCACGGAAAAATGGCTCGGCGACCAGGGCCGCATCACGCACCCGATGCTGCTCCGCCGCGGCAGCCAGCACTACGGGTTGATCGCCTGGCCGGACGCGTTCAAGCTGATCGCCGACGAGCTGAACGCGCTGGCGTCGCCGGACGAGGCGATGTTCTACACCTCCGGACGCGCCAGCAATGAGGCGGCATTCTGCTGGCAACTCTTCGTCCGCCAGTTCGGCACGAACAACCTGCCGGACTGCTCGAACATGTGCCACGAATCGAGCGGCCTGGGGCTGACGCGCTCGATCGGCATCGGCAAGGGAACGGTGACGCTGGAGGACTTCGATTTCGCCGACAGCATCTTCGTCATCGGCCAGAACCCGGGGACGAACCATCCGCGGATGCTGACGGCGCTCGAGCGCGCGGTGAAGAACGGCGCGACGATTGTCAGCATCAACCCGCTGCGCGAAACGGGAATGGTCGAGTTCCTGAATCCGCAGAACCCGCTCGCGCTGCTCGGCATGGCCGGCACGAAGATCGCCGCGCTGCACCTGCCGGTGCGCATCAACGGGGACGTCGCGGCGCTCAAGGGGATCATGAAGCAGATGGTCGAGATGAACGCGCTCGACCTGGTCTTCATCCGCAACAAGACGCACGGCTTCGACGCGTTCATCGCCGATCTGGACGCCACAAGTTGGACGGAAATCGAAGAGCAATCCGGCCTCCGGCGCGCGCTGCTTCAGCAGGCCGCGAGTATCGCCGCGAACTCCAAGCGCATGATCACCTGCTGGGCCATGGGCATCACCCAGCACGCGAACGGGGTCGGCAACGTGCAGACGATCGTCAACTTCAATCTGTTGAGAGGCCAGATCGGAAGAAAAGGCGCCGGCGTCTGCCCGGTGCGCGGCCACAGCAACGTGCAGGGCGATCGCACCGTCGGCATCTGGGAGCAGCTCAGCGAGCGTTTCCACGATGCGCTGAAAAAGGAGTTCAACTTCGATCCGCCACGACGAAGCGGCTACGACACCGTCACGGGATTGCAGGCGATGCACGAGGGAAAGGTGAAAGTCTTCATCGGTCTCGGCGGCAATTTTCTGAGCGCCGCGCCCGATACCGAATACGGCGCCGAAGCATTTCGGCGCTCGCGCCTGAGCGTGCAGATCTCGACCAAGCTCAATCGCAACCACCTCATCACCGGCGAGCAGGCGTTGATCCTCCCCTGCCTCGGCCGCACCGAGCGCGATCTCCAGATCGCCGGCGAGCAGTTCGTCAGTTGCGAAAACTCGATGGGCGTCGTGCAGGCGAGCCACGGACGGTTGAAGCCCGCAAGTCCGCACCTCATGAGCGAGACCGCGATCGTCTGCCAACTCGCCGCCGCCACGCTCGGCGGGCGCACGAACGTCGACTGGCTCAGCCTCTGCTCGAACTACGACCGCATCCGCGATCACATCGAGCGGACGATCCCCGGCTTCGACAACTACAACCGCCGCGTGCGCAAACCTGGCGGCTTCTATCTGCCGAATCCGCCGCGCGACAAGCAGGAGTTCCCTACCGCGACCGCCAAGGCGAATTTTTTCGTCCATCCGATCCCGCGCATCGAGTTGCCGCCCGGTGCGCTTTTGCTGATGAGCATCCGCAGCCACGACCAGTTCAACACGACGATCTACGGCGAAGACGACCGCTACCGCGGCATCCACGGCGGTCGCCGCGTCGTCTTCATGAATCCCGCCGATATCGCCTCGCTTGGCTTCAAGGAAGGTCAATGGGTCGATCTGATCAGCTATTTCGAGGGCGAGCAGCGACGCGTGCATGGGTTCAAGATCGTGAGTTACGACATCCCGAGCCGGTGCGCCGCGGCGTATTACCCGGAGACGAACCCGCTGGTGCACCTCCGCAACGTCGCCGACGGTTCAAACCAGCCGGCGAGCAAATCGATCGTGATCACGGTGTCGCCGTCAAAGGATTCTGTTTGATTCCGGAGGTTTGCGCGTTACGGTGGCTTCCCGCGCAATCCATTTCACACATCTCATCTCACGGAGGTCGTCATGGCAGCGGACAATCGTGGCGTCGCGTACATCAAGCCGGGCGTTGTCGAAATTCAGTCGATCCCCTTCCCCAAGCTCGTCGATCCGACGAACAAGAAGAAGGCCGAACACGGCGTGATCCTGAAAATCATCTCGACGAACATCTGCGGCTCCGATCAGCACATGGTGCGCGGGCGAACGACCGCGCCGCCGAACCTCGTGCTCGGCCATGAGATCACCGGCGAGATCATCGAGGCCGGGCGCGACGTGCTCTTTCTCAAGAAGGGCGACATCGTCTCCGTGCCGTTCAACATCGCGTGCGGGCGCTGCCGCAACTGCAAGGAAGGCAAGACCGGCGTCTGCCTGAACGTGAATCCCGCGCGGCCGGGCGCGGCGTACGGCTACGTCGACATGGGCGGCTGGGTCGGCGGACAGGCTGAGTACGTCATGGTCCCGTACGCGGACTTCAACCTCCTGAAGTTCCCCGACAAGGGCGAGGCGATGGCCAAGATCAAAGATCTCACGCTGCTCAGCGACATCTTCCCGACCGGATACCACGGCGCGGTCACCGCGGGCGTCAAGCCCGGCTCGACCGTCTACGTCGCCGGCGCCGGACCGGTCGGCCTGGCGTGCGCGGCGAGCTGTCACCTGCTCGGCGCGTCAGTCGTCATCGTCGGCGACATGATCAAGGACCGCCTCAAGCAAGCGAAGAGCTTCGGCTGCGAGATCATCGACCTGACCAAGACCGCCACGCTCGCCCAGCAGATCGATCAGATCATCGGCGAGCCGGAAGTCGACTGCGCGGTCGACTGCGTCGGCTTCGAAGCGCACGGGCAAGGCAAGGACGCGAACGTCGAGCGGCCGGCGACGGTGCTCAACTCGATCATGGAAGTCACCCGCGCAGGCGGCGCGCTTGGCATCCCGGGCTTGTACGTGACCGGCGACCCGGGTGGCGTCGACGCGGCGGCGAAGATCGGCATGCTCGGCATCCGCATCGGCCTCGGTTGGGCCAAGAGCCACCATTTCACGACCGGCCAATGTCCGGTGATGAAGTACAACCGCGCGCTGATGATGTGCATCCTTCACGACAAGATCAAAATCGCGAAGGCGGTCAACGTGCAGACGATTTCGCTGGACGAAGCGCCGAAGGGTTACCGCGACTTCGACAAAGGCGCCGCGAAGAAGTTCGTCATTGATCCGCACGATATGATCGCCGCTTGAGGAACGCGGCGAGATCTTCGGGACGGTTGAGGTTTGTCCAAACCTCTTGCTCGTCCCAATCGCGTGGCGCGGGCAACGTGGCGAAGCCCGTTTGATCGGCAAGCGCGCGTACGGACAACCGATTCGTGTCGAGCTGCGCGCGGATGGCGCCTGCGGCAGCAGTCCAGTACGCGCCGGGGAACGGCTCGATCTCCGCGCCACGCCTGAGCATGAGGCCCATCGCATCCGGGGCATCGGCCAGCCGCGCGATGAGCCATTGAAGATCCGCGGCCCGCACGTTCGGCATGTCGACGGTGGTCACCGCGACGATCAATGTCGTCGCATTCTCCAGCGCGGTCAGCACGCCCCGCAACGGCCCCTGCCCCCCGACCGGATCGACGACCTCGCGATCGAATCGCTCCCACCCCGGTGGATGCTCGCGCCCCGGCGCGGTGACGAGCATCGTCGACCCGCGCCAATCCATCGTCCGCAACAGGTACGCGAGGATCGGCTCATCCCCGATGCGCAGTTCGCCCTTCGGCGTCCCCATGCGAGCGCCTTCCCCCCCGGCGAGGATGGCGAGCGTTACCTCGGTCATGTTCGCGAATAGAAATCGTACGCGGCAGTCAGTACGCCCGCACCAGCTTCGCGCGGGGGAACGCGCTGAGGATGATGTCCTCGTGCCGCATGCCCGCGTACGCTCGCGCTTCGCTGCAGTACTGGCACATTCCGACGCCGTGGCCGTTGCCGTGGCCTTCGACGAACTTGATCACGTCCGACCCGGGCTCGTTGATGATCTTGAAAAAGCTGCTATGCAGCCGTTGCGGGCTCTCCTTGGTCGCGTAGCCGTTGATCGCGTTGCGGATCTCTTCGCCGCTGAAGCTGTAGCGCACGTCGTTCACGTCGGTGGCGAGGAAACGGATCGGGCGGTTGAAGCGGTTGAGCGACTGGATGTCGAGCTTCGCCACCAGGCCGATGTTCGCTTCGCGCCCTTCGCGCTTCGAGCTGTAGGCGCGCAGACGCCGCGTGAGTTCCGCCTTGCTCAGCTCGACCGGCCCCCAGTTGTAGCGCGGCGCCTGGCTGCACAGGCCCTGCAGGTTCTGGTCGCTGAGCGGCACGATATACGATTCGCCGAATGCGTCCGCCGCCGATTGCGTCACGCCGCCGCAGCAGGCGCCGAAATAGGTCTTGAAAATCCGCTCGCGCCCGGGCTGCCCGTAGGCGAGGACGATGCCGGAGGTTTCCTCCGCCGCCGCGCGGCTGCGCGACGTTTCGTCCGCATAGCCGCCGTAGACCTGGCTGCGCTCGTCGGGAAACAAGTCCCAGTGCCGGTCGCGGCCGCGCATGCGCGACTCGTACAACGCATACGTCCGCGCGACGATCGCCTGGGCGGAATACGTTTCCTCGTCCCATCCGCGGAGCAGCTCGCGCGCGAGCACGCCCTTCAGGTAGCTGTCGATGTCGACATCGTTGACGATGTCGAACGTCGTCGCGCTCGCGCCGCCGGCCGGGACGAAGCGAAATTTCCCGCGATAGCGCCGTCCGTTCACGCTGACGCTCGCGTCCTCGCTCGGCCAGATCGTCAGCACGCCCTTGCCCGGCACCGCGACGCCGCTGATCTCCCAGCCGCTCGGCTTGAGCACCACCTGCGCGTCGGTGTCGAACGCCATGTTCAGTCGCAGCGCGGTCATCTCCGACTCGGCCTTGACGATGGGAATCGCGGCGACGCGAAGGATCGCCTTCTCCTGGGCCGCGTGAAGTCGCACGCGAACGATCGGCGTGTTGGGCGGCGGCTCGGCGGATTGATGGCGGCGAATGCACGACAGCGGTACGAACGCGATCAGGAAGATCGCGACCGCAGCGAGCGTTGCCCAGCGCCCGAGGCGTCGTATTCCCATGTCGGCTTCCCTGCCGCTTGTAAGGGCGAGACTTGTCTTGCCCTCGTTCGCATCCGTGCGAGGGCGACACAAGCGTCGCCCCTGCATTCATTCATCCAGCTTCCGCAATCCCATGCCGAAGCTCGCCAGTTGCTGCTTGATTTCGTTCAAGCTGGTCTGGCCGAAATTCTTGCAGCCGAGCAGCTCCGCCTCCGTGCGGGCGGCGAGGTCGGCAAGCGTGTTGATGTTCAAACGCTGCAGCGCCTTGCGGCTGCGGACGGACAACTCGAGATCGCCCACCGTCTTCTGAAGGATCTCCGGCGAAACATTGTCGACGGCGACGGCGGCGGGACGCGACGAGAACGACGGCTTCTCGCCATCGACCGCCTGCCCGAGCCGCAGACCCTTCTGCGCCAGCAGCGCCTTGATCTCGTTCAGGCTCGTCTCGCCGAAGTTCTTGTAGCTGAGCAGCTCCTGCTCGGTGGTTTTCAGAAGATCGCCGAGCGAGCGGATGTTCATCTTCTTCAAGCAGTTTCGGCTCCTCACGGAGAGCTCGAAATCGGTGATCGGGATTTCCAGCACGCGGTTCTGCGAGCCGCTGCGACGATCGTCCTCGTCGTAGTACATCGAGCGCGCGCTCTCGACGTCCTTCATGTACATCCGGGCGCGCTCGTGGTTCGGATTCGTCTTGAGCACCGCGTCGAGGCAGCGATGCGCTTCGTCGTAGTGGTTGTTGTCCTCGTACAGCACCGCGAGGTTCAGCAGTGCGTTGAGATGCACGGGCGGCGAGGTGCAGATGCGCTCGTACAGCTCGATCGCCTTCGCGTCGTCGGCGCGGCGGTCGTAGAGAACGGCGAGATTGAAACACGCGATCTCGTGGTCCGGATTCTCGTTCAGCGATCGCTCGTAAAACTCGATCGCCCGTTCGTGATTCCCTTCCTTCTCGGCATCCAAGCCACGCTTGAAGTATTCGTCGGCGGCCCGCTCATTGATCGACGCAACGCTCATCTCGCTCATGTGTTCGTCACTTCCAGACAAAGAAAAAGGACAGGCAACCCGCTGGCCGGCGCGATGCGCGGGGCGCACCGCGGGCCGGGTTTTGGAAAGGGCTATTAGTAGGTTGACGAGGCAAAACTGTCAACGTGACGCGGTGTGAGGGGGCTTGCAGAAGGGTCGCGGTCGCGCAATGGGTTCGTTTCGCAGGCCACGAGTGTGGGGCGATGGCACATTTCCGCTTTTTCAGGCGGCAAATGCGGTTTTTGAGTGACTGTGAATGGGTTCGATTGGGTTCGTTTCGTCAGCAGGGCGTTGGGATGCCCGGAGGGCGTCGCGGGCAGGTCATTCAGATGTCAAAGAGCGAACAGCACCGCGCACGATAGCAACCGCCGCGACGGATTGCGGCGAAAAAATCGCCGGAACGGAGGGAACGCGCCGCGCGGAGACATCTTCATAAGTAACGGCAAGTACTATACTTAGTCGAGCCTCGCGAGGGTTCTGCCGGGGATTCGGATTTGGATTGCCCGGTTCATACACTGTCCCGCAATGCAGGACGCGCTTTCAGATGCAGCGATGACCCCGGTGCCCCGGCGCCGCGCGGTTCTGCTGGTGCTCGGCACTGTCGTCGCGTGCTTCGTGCTGATCGCGCCGACGCTGACGTGGCTGGAATTCTCCAGCGGGACGGAAAATCTCAACGTCGCCACCGCGCTGGAGACGCGGCGGGAGCAGCACTGGATGGTGCCGACTCTCGAGGGCGAGCCGCGCGTCGCCAAGCCGCCGCTGACGGCGTGGATGACCGCGGCGAGCATCCGCGAGAAGACCATGGACGCGATGTCGAGCGCCGATCCCGCTCGCCGCGCCGCGGCGGAACCACAACTCGCGTGGCAAGTTCGTTTTCCCTTCCTGCTGTCGGCGTGCCTGATGTTGCTCGCCACGGCGGAGCTGGGACGCGTCCTTAGCGGCGGCGACTGGCGCGTCGCCGCGATCGCGGCGGCGGCGTGCGGGAGCAACCTTTTTTTCCTGCGACACATGCGCCTCGCGACGACGGATGTGCAACTGGCGCTGTGGGTCGCGGTGACGAACGTTTTCTTGGCGCACGCGGTGATGGGAAAGCGACCGTGGCGCGGCGCGATCGGCGTGGGAGTCGCGCTGGGGTTGGCATTCTTGAGCAAGGGACCGGTCGCGCTGGTGCAGACGGTCGCGCCGCTCGTTGTGTTTTTGCTGGCAGATTATCTGCTTTCGCGACGACGCGGGATCCACGACGACGCTGCGGACGACAACTTTTCCCTCGTAGCCACGGACGCAAGTCCGTGGGGTGCCCGCGCCCGCACCCGCATCGCGCAAGTTCTCCTCGGCGCCGCGCTCTTCCTCCTCATCGCGCTCCCCTGGTACGCAATCGTCGCATCGAAATACCCGGACGTCTGGCAGCGCTGGCAGTTGGAAGTCACGCGCGAAGGCGCAACCGATCTCCCCGCGAACCGCTGGTACAACTACCTGTCGTTCTTCCTCTTCATCGCGCCGTGGACGGCATTCTTTATCGCGGGAATCGTGATCGTCGTCCGCGATCTCATGCAATCGCCGCGCGACGCGCGGTCGCGCGGCATGTGGCTCGCGCTGCTGATGACGATCGTCCCCATCGTGATCATGTCCTTCTTCCGCGACCGCAAGGAACGCTATCTGCTGCCGATGATCGCCCCGGCGTCGGTGATCGTGGCGCGGGCAGTCGTCGAACATTTTCAAACGCGGCATCTCAAATCATTGGCCGATCGCGCGGTCGTCACGATTCACTGGCTGACGCTGCTGATCATCGCAATCGGCCTGCCGATCGCAGGGGGGACTATGCTGAAGACGCTCGACGGTGCGCGGTGGTATTCCCCGACACTCGCTGCGCTCGGCGGCGCGATCTGCGTGGCGATCGTCATCGCCGGGATGATCGCGCATCGCCGCTGCGGCGGCGCGATCGTGGCGGCGACGCTGCTTTGTATGCTCGCGGTGCAGATGCTGTTCATGCATGGCTACCGCAACAGCCGCGAGGGACGCAGTGAGATGAAGCCGCTGGCAGCGCTGATCTGGCAGCAGGCGCCGGACGCGCAGGTTTTCACGACCGGAGCGAAGCGGATGCGGGCGCCGACGGATCTGTCGATTTACCTGAACCGATCGGTGCTGTGGGTGGATGACGTTTCGCAGATTCCCGCGAGCTCGCGACCTGCGGTTCTGGTCGTGCGCGAGCGAAAAAAACAACCGCCACCGGTTGCACCCGAAGGCGCGACGGTCATCGGAAAAACGGCGCGCGATGAGGGATGGTGGCACGCGTTTTTGTTGCGGTCGGACGTGGCGACGACGCGCCCCGCAAGCGGGGCGGCTAAATAGTGGGCGGTGTCCGCGGGTTGTCGTCGTCGTCGTCCGCGCGTCGATCAGGTCGGAAGTTTTCGACCAAAGACCATGTTGTCGAACCAGAACCGCTGCGTGCGCAGCGCGTCGAAATAGCGCGGGAGGATTTCCTTCACCAGCGATCCCCCGTGCATCGGGTGGATTTTTTCCAGGTCGAAGCGCTCGACCCGGTCCACCACGCGCACGACCGGCTCGCGCGCGGCAAAGATGCCGGATTCGCGATAGAGCTGGCACATTTCCTTCGAAAAATTCTCGCGGACGAGCGGTGTCTGCTCGCCGGGCTGGAGAAACAGGTCGGCGGGGAAAAGCGCGTTTGTCGTCTCGTCAATCACCATCATCGAATCCCAGTGGTGCACGTGCGGCGTCTCGAGGAAGCGGAGGCGGTGCTTGCCGAGCTCCAGTGTCTCGCCGTCGCGGACGCCTTTGAAGGGGCCGACATATTCCCAGCCGGAGAGGTTCAGCGCGGCGCCGAGTTCAGAAGCGATGAGCGTGCAGCCGGGCGCTTCGTTGACGAAGCGGCGCATGCCCCCGCACTCGTCGGCCTCGAAGTGCGGGATCACGACGTAGGCGAGTTTTTTCGGGTCGATCACCTGCGCGATCGCGGCGCGGACGGAGTCATACGCCTGGTACGTGCCGGTGTGGATCAGCGCGGGCTGCTCGTCGACGATGAGGAACTGGTTGAACGAGATGTTGTAGGTCGGGTCGAAGGTGGCGATGCGGTACGTGTCCTCGCCGACCGGGTCGATTCGCGTTTGCATGGTGACGGGAAACGTATCACGCGATTGCGGCGGCGGCATGTCCCTGATCAGGGGGCGGCCCGACGCTGGAAATGACCGGATTTTTAATGTGACCAACCGCCGCGAACGTACACTTAGCCCCTGCATGGAGCCCGCGGCGGGTGATGAGCTTTCTCTGCTTTGGCGCTACGCGCACGAGCGCGACGAGTCGGCGTTCGCCACGCTGGTGCGGCGGCACGTGGACCTGGTTTACTCGTCGGCGGCGCGGCGCGTCGGGGACCGGCACCTGGCGGAGGACGTGACGCAGGCGGTCTTCGTCATCCTCGCCAATAAAGCGAAGTCGATCCGCACCGGGCCGCTGAGCGCGTGGCTGCTGTCGACGGTTCGCTATGCCGCCGCGAATGCGCTGAAAATGGAAAATCGCCGACGACGACACGAGCAGGCCGCCGCGGCGACCCCACTTCAGTGGGGCCGCGGAGCCGGCGCCTGCTCGTCGAATCCGACCGACGTGCTGGTCTGGCAGGAAGTGGCGCAGCAGCTCGATGACGCGGTGCTCAAGCTCCCGGCGCTCGATCGGCAGGCGGTGTTGCTGCGCTATTTCGAGGACCGCGCGATCGCCGAGATCGCGGCGGAGCTGAACGTGAGCGAAGGGGCGGCGAAGCAGCGGTTGAGCCGGGCGGTGGAGAAGCTGCGCGATCGATTGTCACGCCGCGGCGTCGCGCTGATGGGGGCGATCGACGGGACGTCGCTGGCGGCGCTGCTGGCGGCGCATGCGGTGCGAAGTGCGCCGCCCGGGTTGGTATCCGCTGCGTGCGCGGCGGCAACCGGCGGCGCCGCGGCGATCGGCGCGGCGGGAGCAGGAATTTCTATCGCAAAAGGAGCGATGACCATGATGGCCTGGGCAAAAACAAAACTCGTGGCGGCGGCGGTGATCGGAGTGGTCGTCATCGGCGGGACCGGCAGCGTGATCGCGGTGAAGAGCGCGACGGCGGCGGAGAAGCCCGCGTCGCCGACCGCGCTCGCGGCGGCGCCCGCGCCCGCGGACGCGCCCAAAGCCGCCGAGCCGGCTGCAGACGATCAATCTGACAAACCTTCGCTCGCCTCCGCGCCGGCGGTGGTCGTCAAAACCATCCCGCAGGCGGGATCCGCGCTCGTCGACCCAGCGACGACGGAAATCCGCGTCACCTACAGCAAAAACATGAAGGACGGGAGCTGGTCGTGGTCCACCTGGGGCGAGGAGAATTATCCGAAGACGACCGGAAAGCCGAAGTACATGGACGACAAGCGCACCTGCGTCCTGCCGGTGAAGCTGGAGCCGAACAAGTTCTATGCAATCTGGCTCAACAGCGAGAACTTCGGCAACTTTAAGGACGCCGGCGGGCGACCGGCGGTGCCGTACCTGCTGGCGTTCAAGACCAAGGGGTGAGCGGAGAAGCCCGAATGACGAAACCAGAAATACGAATTAAGTCCGAAAGACGAATGACGACTCAAGCCGTCATTCGTCATTCTGGTTTCGTCATTGATTCGGATTTCTGGTTTCGTCATTCGGGTTTCGTCATTTACGTTCCGCCCTTCGGCTTGCTTCTCGCCCCCCGCGCTCTTACCGTTTTCCTCCCGGGTTTTGCACGGAGAGTTTACCCCGAGAGGAAGCGCGCGATGTTCCCCCTGGCCGAGCGGATGAAGGTGGTTTCGGAGTCGATCACGCTTGCGGTGAGCGCGAAAGCGAACGCGCTGAAGAAGGCGGGCGTGGACGTCGTCGGCTTCGGCGCGGGCGAGCCGGATTTCGATACGCCGGCGTTCATCAAGGAAGCCGCCAAGGCCGCGCTCGACCGCGGGCAGACGAAGTACACGCCGACGCCCTCGATCGTCGAACTGCGGCAGGCGATCGCCGACAAGTTCAACCGCGAAAACAAGCTGCCGTACAAGCCGGAGCAGGTGACCATCGGTGCGGGCGGGAAGCACTGCCTGTACATGGCGTTCATGGCGGTGATCAACCCGGGCGATGAAGTGATCATTCCCGCGCCGTTCTGGGTGAGCTACCCGGAGCAGGTCAAGCTCGCCGGCGGCGTGCCGAAGATTATTCACGGCTCGGAGAAGGACGGTTTCAAGATCACGCCGCAGCAGCTCGAGAGCGCGATCACCGCGAAGACGAAAGTTTTCCTGATCAACAGCCCGAGCAACCCGGCGGGCCACATGTATTCACCGAGCGAGCAGAAGGCGCTGGCCGAGGTCATTGCGCGGTACCCGAACGTGATCGTCTTCAGCGACGAGATCTACGAAAAGCTCGTCTACGACGGCAATGAGTTCGTCAGCTTCGCGACGCTGCATCCGGCGCTGCTCGAGCGCACGCTGACGTTCAACTGCCATTCGAAAAGCTTCGCGATGACCGGCTGGCGCATCGGTTACGCCGGCGGTCCGAAGGCGGCGATCGATGCGATGAACAAGTTGCAGGGGCAGATGACCAGTCACATCACCAGCTTCATCCAGCCGGCCGGGGCGGTCGCGCTGAACGATCCGCGCGGCGCGGAATCGATCGAGCAGATGCGCAAGCAGTTCGAGAAGCGCGGACGGCACATGTGGGAGCGGTTGAGCGCGCTGCCGAAGGTCATCTGCGTTCGGCCGCAGGGGGCGTTTTATTGTTTTCCGAATGTCAGCGCGTATTTCGGCAAGAAGGCGGGCACGACGCAGATCACCGATGCCGTTTCATTCGCGGCGGCGCTGCTGGAGCAGAACCACGTCGCGGTCGTGCCGGGGAATGACAGCGGATTCGAGACGCACGTCCGCCTCTCGTTCGCGACGAGCATGGAGCAGATCGACAAGGGCATCGACCGCATCGGCGAGTTCCTGCGCAAGCTGGATGGATAGCCGCCGCCGCCCGGCCGATAACCGCACGCCGCACGCGGCGGCGGCAATTTTCCGCGTCCGATCGCTACAACCGGCGCAGCTTTCCACTTCTTTCGTCGCGGCGGTAGCCGAGTTAGTAAGCGCCGCTTCATCCGCACGTCGGTTGGTTCGATTTGATAGATGAATGTTCGCTCGACCTTCCGCCGTCGTGGGGTATGCCGCTGCCGTTGTTGCCATCGTTCTCGCGCTCGCCGGGCCGGCCGGGGCGGCGGATCAGATTGTCAAGGTCGACGGGAAGCGGCTCAGCGGACGGATCGTCAGCGAGACGGCGGACTCGATCTCATTCGAAACCAACTCCGGCGGGATGACGATGCGGCAGCGCATCGCGCGCTCGCAGATCAAGTCGATCGAGCGCCAGCCGCGCGAGGGCCCGGCGTATTGCCCACTGCCGATCGTCGGCGTGATCGGCGAGGACGTGCTGGCACGCGACCTCGATATGGCGATCGAGCAGGCGCTACGGTCGAACCCGAAATACATCGTGCTCGTGATCGATTCGCCGGGCGGCGTGATCGGCGAGATGAGCCGGATCGTCACCGTCATCGCGGAGCACCCGGATGTGAAATTCATCGCGTACATCAAGGATCGCGCGATCTCCGCGGCCGCGATCATCGCGCTGGCGTGCCCGGAGATTTACATGGCGCCGGAGGCGAGCATCGGCGCGTGCGTGCCGTACGCGATCGGTCCGGACGGCACGCCGGTCGCGGTCGAGGCGAAGTGGGAATCGGCGATTCACGCGCGGATGCGCGCCGCGGCGCAGCTCGGCGGGCACGATGAGCTGTGGGTGCGGGGGATGACGGAACTCGACGCGGAGATCGCGGCCGCGCCGGGCGCGGATGGGCGGCTGGGATTGAAGATGAAGGCGGATGCGCCGCCCGATGCGCGCATGGTCAAGCGCAAGGGGCAGATCATGACCGTGACTGGCGCGGAGGCGGCGGAGCTTCGCCTCGCCGCCGGCGTCGCCGACCAGCTCGACAACGTCAAGCTGCTCCTCGGGCACAAGGCGTGGCACGTCAGCGACGACCTGGCGGCGTGGCAACTGATGGAAAGCCGCGGCCGCGCCGCGCGGGCGGAGCTGACGCGGCAGGAGGCGCAAACGCAGAAGCAACTGGCGCAGCGTCGATTCCTGCAATCGGTCACACCGGAAATTCACCGCCTCGACGACCAGATCGGCCGGTCGCTGGCACGCGGCGTGGCGGCGAAGGACGCGCTGGAGGCGACGCACAAGGAATTCAATGAGAAGCTGGCGGCGCTGGAGGCGGAGCGTGAGTACGCCGTCCGCATGGCGCCCGGCAGCGCCAATGCGAACACCGCCGCCGCCCGGGCGAATGATTCCTTCCGCGCCCGCCGCAAGGAGCTCATCGAGCAATACCGCCCGCAGGCGAACGAGCTCGCGCAGCGCGTGCGCGAAGCGACGGCGGAAGCACAGATCATGCTGGAGCGACGAAAGATCCTGCTCGCGGGCGCGAGCGGCGATTAGCCGCTACGCGCTACGGGATGATCAACGCGTCCGGATACTTGTCCACGAAGCGATTCTTCATGAACAGCGCCTGCGTGTACGACGCGATCGGCCCGACGCGGAGATAGGCTCGCCCTTCCGGCCCGGCGACGCGCGCGGCGGCGACGCCCTGCTTCTTCAAATCAGCGATGGCGCGATCGGCGGAGCCGGGCTGCGCGTAGGTCGCAAGCTGCACGAAAAACGCGCGGGCGCCCTGATGTTCTTTGGCGCGCTGCGCGGGAACAGCGCTGCCGTGATGCTGCTGGACGGCGGCGAAGGTTTTATCTGCCTGCTCGAACTGGCCCTGGCGCTGCTGCGAGAGGCCGATGCGATAGAGCGCCCAGGCCTTGAGCTCGTCGCGATCAAGATTCGGATACGCGGCGTTGAGCTGCGCGATCGCTGTCTGGTAATCGTCCTGGAAGTAGGAGACGTTGCCGAGGCTCGCGCGGAGGTACGCGTCGAGCGGCTGGCGCGGGTTCGCGCGCAGCGCC
>JAXDMN010000400.1:0-5150 GCA_034666045.1 Phycisphaerales bacterium
GTCCACGATTCCTTCCTCTACACAGGCCTCGAGCGCGTCTTCGCGCTGCACAAGTCGGTCGCGGAAGCGGTGGATTCCAAGCCCTGAGCGACTATGTCGCAGAACCGTCATCCTGAGGTACTCCGAAGGATCTGCGTTCCTTCTCGCGCGCGGCCAGATCCTTCGGAGTACTTCAGGGCGACAGTGTGGGTCATTTGCCGCTGGGCAGCCGTCGATTTGCAATTGTCATTCCCTATCCCTCATGATCAGCGGCATGAGTGACCCGTCGCCGCGGCAGGATTCCCGCCACACAATCGCGCGCAACGCCCGGTATGGGTTGTGGCTGTTCTTCGTGTACGTGATTTTCTACGCCGGCTTCGTCGCGATCAGCGCGTTCAAGTTTGACGCGCTGCGCGCGGACGTCGGCGGCGTGAACCTGGCGGTCGCCTACGGGATGGGATTGATTCTGCTCGCGTTCCTGCTGGCGCTGGTCTACATGACCATGACCCGCAACGACAGCACGCGCGACTCAGGCGACGCCGGCGACTCCCGCGACTCCCGCCCGGAGGGCCGCGCGTGATTTACACCGCCTCCACGACGGCGATCGTCGTCTTCGTCGTCTTCGTTGGGTTTGTACTTGGAATCAGTTTTTACCTCGGCCGCAAGGCCAAGAGCGCGCAGGGCTATTTCGCGGCGCACGGGCAGATCGGGTGGTTCGTCAACGGCGTCGCGTTCGCGGGCGATTACCTGTCGGCGGCGTCATTCCTCGGCATCTGCGGGATGATCGCGTTCTACGGGTACGATGGATTTCTGTACTCCATCGGCTATCTCGCCGGTTGGGTCGTCGCATTGTTCGTGATCGCCGAGCCGATCAAGCGGCTTGGGAAATTCACCTTCGCCGACGCGCTGAACGCAAACTACAACAGCCGCGCCATCCAGATCGCGGCGGCCATCTCAACGCTGGTCGTCAGCATCTTTTACCTGATCCCGCAGATGGTCGGCGCGGGCGCGCTCTGCACGCCGCTGCTCGGGCTGCCGCACTGGGCCGGCGTAGTGATCGTCGGGATCGTCGTGCTGATGATCGTCGTGACGGCCGGGATGGTGAGCACGACGTGGGTTCAATTCATCAAGGGCTCGATGCTCGTGGTGTTCTGCGCGTTCCTGACGATCGCGATCCTCGGCCGCGGATTCCGCGTGACCGCGTCGCGCGATGCACTTAAACCGGTGACGGTCACGAATCCGAAGGACATCCCGTACGGCGGACAAGTGGTCGATATTGGTAGCGCGGGCACCACGCCCGGCGCAAGCACCGGGCCGCTCGGGCCGATCGAGTTCTTCAGGCGAATCAACGACGTCAAAGTCGTGCAATGGACGATCAAGCCCGACGCGGCGACGCCGGGCGCGTCGATCTACACGCCGGTCGAAAAACCGGTCAGTGATTTGATGCTGCCGGGCGGTTCGTCGACGTTCAAAGGCGTGCGCTCATCCAAACTCGTCGACAAGCTCGACTTCATCTCGCTGATGATCGCGCTCTTCGCCGGCACCGCGTCGCTGCCGCACATTCTCATTCGCTACTACACGGTCAAAGACGCGGCCGCCGCCCGAAAAAGCACCGTCGTCGGCATCGCGAGCATCGGGTTCTTCTATATCCTGACGCTCTATCTCGGCCTCGGCGCGATGACCAGCGGCGCGCTCGATCCGACGCCTGCGGGAAGCAACATGGCCGCCCCGCTGCTGGCGCGGACCTTCGGTGAATTGCCGTTCGCGATCATCTCGGCCATCGCGTTCACCACGGTGCTCGGCACCGTCAGCGGCTTGATCATGGCCGCGAGCGGCGCGGTCGCGCACGATCTCATGGAGAACGTGTTCAAGCACCACCCCAACGAAAATGCGAAAGTCGGCGCGGCGAAATGGACGGCCATCGCTGTCGGCATCGTCGCGATCATCCTCGGCACGCTGTTCAAGGATTTCAACGTCACATTCCTCGTCGGCTGGGCGTTCAACGTCGCGGCCAGCGCGAATCTGCCCGCGCTCGTCATGCTGCTCTTCTGGAAACGCACGACCCGCGCGGGGATCGTGTCGGCGATCTGGGTCGGCATGCTGTCGTCGCTGACCTGGCTGATGCTGAGCGGCCCGGCGTACACGAACATCTACAAGCTCGATGCGAGCCGAGCGATCGCGCCGTTCAGCCAACCGGGGTTGGTGACGATCCCGCTGGGGTTCATCGTGCTCGTCGTCGTGTCGCTGATGACGCGGAAGGCGACGGATCTGCGGGCGGTTTAAGATGCAAGAGTGGTCGGTTGCTTCACTCCTCCCAAATCGCTACCCCCGCAGGATCCACGCGACGTGAGCCGACGATGAACCGCGCGCCGCGCGGCGCCGGGGCGTTGAAGACCGTGTCCTGGTAATTCAGCAGCACGCGATACGGGCCGCGCCGCAGGAGTTGCACGCGCGTCGGCAGCGACGTCGTCGTCAAGCCCGCTTGCATCGCCAGCTTCTCCATCAACGCTTCCGTAAACGACTGCTCCCCATGCACGCCGCAATACGTCACCGCCCCACCATTGCTGCGGCGGCGTTGGATGACGGCGGCGGCGCCGGCGTAAAACTGATCGGCGTACTTCGCCAGCACCTTCGCGTCCTCGTCCGCGTAAAGCAGGTCGCCCCACACGCCCCACGGGTGCGTCTTGCCGTCGAGCTCGACCTGGCCCCACGCCTCAGCGGGGAGTGAGTCGTACGATTCGATCTCGCCGCCGATGAGGTCGAGGATCGGCTGGGCGATTTTTCCTTCGAACAATTGGCCCGTGCGGTCCATCAGCGCGGTGCGGCACGTCAGCACGAGATGCCCGCCGCGCTCGGCGAATGCGTGGAGCTTGCGCACCTCTTCATCGTCCACCATCTGCAATGCGGGGGCGACGATGAAGTTGATGTCGTCCGGCCAGTTCCCCTTCGGGTGCAGGATTTTCACGTCGAGCCCCAGCCGCGTCGCCGCCGAGTACCACAGTTGCAGAAAATGCGGCTGGCTCCAGCGCTTCGCCTGCGGGAGCGTCGCGAACCACCAGAGCTGCTCGAAGTCGATTAACAATCCAACCGTGCGCTTCCGTTCGATGCTGCCGGCGTCGGCGTTCCAGCGCGCAAGATCGATGCGCTTCAGCTCATCGATCACCTGCGTGAATTGCCGCCCGCCCGGCGATGAAAGCGTGACGCCGTCCGTTTCGACCAGCCCGTCGTGGAACATCTCGATGCCGAAACGCGGCTGGCGAAAACGGTACGTCGTGACGAACTCCGCGCCGTGCGCGAGCGCGGTCCAGATCCACAGCCGGATCGCGCCGGGGTACGGCAGCACCGGATGGCCGCTCCAGTTCACGTGCCCCGGCTGCAGCTCCATCAGCGCCCATGGCTTGCCGTAGCTGGCCATCTGGTCGTGCACGAAGCCGATGGACGCCGGGTCGGCGATGCGAAAATGATCGTCCGCCGGCTTGATCTCGCGGCCGGTGACGGGGTAGCTGTCCCAGCTCATCAGGCTCAGATCCGGCGCGATGTCGCCCGGGTCGATGTCGAGCGCGAACGGCATGAAGTTCGTCGTGATGAAGCGCTGTCCGACGTGCTGCTTGAGGATGTTCGCCTGGAGCCGCGCGAACTGAGCAAACGCGTTCGACCAGAAGCGGGAGCTGTCGAGCACGTGATGCGGATTGCCGTAGCGCGGGTCGCGCGACGGCGCGAGGAGGATCTGCGCGAAGTCGGTGTAGTACGCGTTCCAGAACTGATTGCCCCACGCGCGGTTGAGCGCTTCGATCGTGCCGTACTTCTGTTGCAGCCATGCGCGAAACGCCGCGTGCGCGTGCTCGTTCTGATCGAATGGCCCGCTCAGTTCATTGTCGATCTGCCACCCGACAACGGCCGGATGATCGCCAAAGTGCTGCGCCATCGCGGTGACGATGCGACTTGTCGCTTCGAGCATCGCCGGCGCCGTCGGCGAGTAATGTCGCCGTCCGCCGAAGCGCAGCGGCGTGCCGTGCTCATCGCGCGGCAGGATTTCCGGATGCTCCTGGATCAACCAAATCGGTGGCCCCGCCGTCGGCGTGCAGAGAATCACTTCCATCCGCCGCCGCCGCGCCATCTCCAGGCAACGATCGAGCCACTCAAACCTGAACTCCGCCGCATGCGGCTCCAGCGAGAACCACGCAAACTCGCCCATGTGGACGATTTGCAATCCCATCGAGGCCATGCGATCGAAGTCGCGCTCCCATTGATCCTGCGGCCATTGCTCGGGGTAGTAGTAGGCGCCGATTTTCATGTTGGTGATTTCGCGGGAAGGTCTTCGGTCTGCTGATTGTCCTTCTCGACTTTGCCGCGCCGTTGCAGCGCGCGGGCGGCGAGCCAGCAGATGATGGCCCAGACGAGGCCGGCGGTCCACCCGGCGAGGACGTCGGTCGGCCAATGGACGCCCATGTAGATGCGGCTGATGCCGACGAGGAAAGTGAGGAAGAGCGCGACGCCGAGGATATAAAGTTTTTGCCAGCGGCCGGGGACGAGGCGCGTCAGCAGGCTGCCGAGCGTCAGGTAGACGACCGCGGACAACATCGAGTGGCCGCTGGGGAAACTTTGTGTGTAAACGTGGGAGCGATGTTCAAAGACCGCCGGTCGGTCGCGGTCGACGATCCATTTGAGCGCGGTGCTGATGAACAGCCCGCCGAACGTCGCAGCGAGGACGAGCCACATGGCGTGGTACTTGCGGCTGACGAACAGAAAGCCGGCGACGCCGAGCGTGACCAGCGAGAGCACGGCGACGCCGCCGAGCGCCGTGAGATCACGGCCGACTTCCTCGAGCCACTGCGGCCCGCGGTGCTTGCCGACGTACTCCATGATGCGCGTGTCGAACTTCTGCGTCTCGCCTTCCGCGACGTCGTCCGCCAGCTTGATGAACCCCCACGTGCCGATCACGACGATGAGCAGCGCAATCAGGGCCATCAGGCTGTAGCCGCCTACCCAATTGAACCAGGTTCGGAATCTCGGGAGCATTGGTGCGCGGCAGCGTAACGCGGGACGCGCGAAGATGGGATGGCGAAATCGTTTGTGCCCGCAACGGCCGGTTTGACATTTGCCGGGTGCGGCACAACAGTGTTGGCAGTCTTGCGTCGCGTCACTGCCATTCTCCTCATCGGACTGCTTCT
>JAXDMN010000401.1:0-2667 GCA_034666045.1 Phycisphaerales bacterium
GATCGACCCGGCGACCAATAAACGCTTCGGTGAGCTGCTCGGCGCGCATTACGTGATCGCGATGCTCCTTTTGCTTCCCTACACCCTGCTCCTCGCGCGCCGCAGTCGCGAGGCGCCACCCATTTAGCCGCGCCGCTTGCGACGCGCGTCCGCGCACATTACCCTCATCCCACCCTATGAAATTCGCTTTCAGCACCGTGAGCTGTCCGGCGTGGGATTTCGAGACGATCGTCGCCCGCGCAAAAGAATATGGCTACGACGGCGTCGAGATCCGCGCCTTCTCGAATGAGTCGGTGCTCACCGCCGCCAATGTCTTCCTCAGCGACCCTCAAAAAATCCGCCGGCTCTTCGCCAACGCCGACCTCGAAATCGCCTGCCTCGCCAGCTCGATCGCCATGACGCAGAACAAGAAGCGCGACCGCGCGCTGGCGGACGATCTGCGACGGCACATCGACACCGCGCAGGCGATCGACTGCCCGATCGTGAAGATCTTCGACACGCAGGCCCGCCCCGGCTGGAGCCGCGCGAACATCGGCGTGCTGCTCGGCGACTGGCTGATGCCGCTGGCGGATTACGCGGCGGAACGCGGCGTCATCATCGCCGTCGAAAACGCGCTGTCATTCCGCAATGCGAAGGAACTCTGGGGAATCATCGATCGGCTGAATCATCCGTCGGTCGGCGTCGGGTGGGACTTGTTCAACGCCGCCATGGCCGGCGAATCGCCCGCCTACAGCGTGCCGACCCTGAACAGCAAGATCGTCTACACGCAGGTGAAGGACGCGAAGTTCGGCCCGCTCGGCGCCACCTACGTGAAGATCGGCGAGGGCGACGTGAAGGTCCGCGATTTCCTCCGCCGCTTGCGCGGCGTCGGTTACGAGGGGTACATTACCGTCGAATGGGAAAAGGCCTGGCTCCCGAATCTCGCCGAGCCGGAAGAGATTCTCCCGCACGCGATCGAGCGACTTCTGAACTGGGCGAAAGTGCTGGAGGTCAGCGATTGGGAAGGCGACGCCGCCGCCAGCGCGCTCGCAAAAAAACCTGCCGCCGCCGCCGCGGCCAAACATTGACCAAAACATGAGAAACGTCGCTGCGACCCTGATTCTGTTGATGACGATTGCCGCCGGCTGCAACAGCAAGCCGCCGCCCGACGTCGACGCCGCCGTTCGACACCGGCTGACGCGCTACAGCGAGTCCTGGAAGCAGGGCGACGGCGCCGGCGTGCGCGAATCCTTCGCCGCGCGCGACGCCGACGAAGCCCGCCTGCTCGATGCGCTTGCCGAGCTCGCCCCCGCGCAGGCGGCGCTGCGAAACGCTTACCGCGAATCGCTCGGCACGAAAGAGCAAATCCTCTTCGGCGACGGCGATCCGTCCACGCTCGTCAATGGCCCGCGGCCGTGGGAGGCGTATGCGCAAGCGGCTGCCCGTCCGCAACAGCTCACCTACAAGAAACCAATCGTCGTCGCGCACGGTGAAGGGGAACACGACCTCGCGTTCCACCTCCGCGACGTCGGCGGCGACTGGAAGCTGGATTTGCGGCCGTTCATCGCCAGCGACGACGCTGCCCAGTTGGCCCGGGCGACGCGCCGCCAGGTCCGCCACACGAATGACATGATTGCCGCCGTGCGCAGCGGCGACGGGACGCGCGTTCAGCAGCTCATGATGCGCCAGATCATCGAAGTGCGCGGCCCGCAGACGCGCGGCGTCGACGACGTCATCGCCCCGGCGACGACCAAGCCGTCTCGCGCAAAAGAAAACCCGCCGGCGGGGCGGGTAAATCGTCCGTGACATCCAGTTCGCGCGCGGGGGGCGCGGGGCGCGCGAACCAGCGTTAGTTTGCGACCGCGTCGGCGGCGACACGTTTGACCTTGGTCGCCTTTGAGCCCTTGGGGCCTTCCTCAGCTTCGTACTCGACGGATTCCCCGTCCTGCAGCGTGCGGAAGCCTTGGCCTTCGATCACCGAATGGTGAACGAAGACATCCTTCCCGCCGCTCTCCGGGGAAATAAAGCCGAACCCCTTTTGATCATTGAACCACTTGACCTTGCCCGTGGCCATGGAAGCCACTCCTTTCACGAAGACGTGTGTGTACGGACGGCGCGCGTGATGTGCGTCCCCGAACCGGCGAGGCACTGATGAAATCCGTCGAGTCCTTCCCGGACGGCCCGCGACCTCGAAGTGCCCGAGAGGCTGCGGTCAACCGGGGGGCGAGATTACCACACGGGCTCAACGGTCAGCAAAAAATTCATGAATTCAGCATGGCAAGGGAAAAGCGGGTGGTTTTTCAACGACTTATCCACAAGGGGTCGCGGGATACCGACATTCAGGAAGTGCTAAATTGGCCGGAAAATTACGCCATTTTTGGTAAGAGCTTACCTGATCGGCGCGTTTCCCAAGGGAAATCGAACATCGGACGCGCAACCGGTGCTCGCATAAGCGCTAACCGCGAAATCCCGTACCCTCCATTGCGCCCACTCGACCCAACGCGTCGTACTCGCAGACACTTCGTCACATATGTTCAGCTTGCGCAGCGGTTTGCCTTCTCCACCGCTTATCCACATCCCCGACGCGGCCTTGATTTTGCGCACGGTACGGGCAGACTACGCCCCACTTCGTGGCCGCCGCGCGAACCCGCGCCCGCGGGCGGATGAACGCTTTCTCCGATGAACCTT